>NZ_JBCOMJ010000021.1:0-85207 GCF_040924225.1 Ruminococcus sp. RTP21484sp1_RTP21277st1_D2_RTP21277_210401
CTCCATAGCATCTGCTCTGGTGTCCCCTTCTCCTGACCGCTGAAATCACCTGTATAAAAATAATGGATCTGCCAGCACAAAGATGCTGCAAATTCTGCGTTAATAAATGCCTTTGCACAGAAGAATCCGGTTTCACGCCATGGAAGCTCTCCTGCCATCCTGATGTACAAAAGCATCAGCAAAAACACACAAACCATAAGAGGCATGAAAAACATCTGCTTTATTCCATCTGTAAAAAACATAACGGTAAAAATACTGATAAAGCTCAACACCCCATACACATATTTCCACACATCTTTTTTCCCGCATCCATGCACAAGAATCATTACCAGTGCAGAAAGCCAGTAGGAAATGGCATAATAATATCCGGGAGTGTTGACTACTGTGCCTCTCATTTTTCCACCTCATTCATATATTCATTCAGGGCATCCAGGAAGGGCTTCCGCCTGCTTCTGCTCACCTGGATCGTATCGCCGTTTACCATAATATCACTGCCTTGATAAGTCTCTACAAATTCCAGATTTACCAGATAACAGCGGTTACACCGAAAATATTTCTTCGGATCAAACTGATTATCTGTATCCCTCATAGTGCCCTTTGTCTCAAAATCCCCATCCAGAGTGTGGTAGATCAGCACATGGTCCTGAACCTCCACGTAACAAATCCGCGCCACATCCAGCTTCTTTTTACCTCCCTTCAGAACAATGGTAATGTACTCCTTCTCCGGTGTCTTCACCTTTGCCAGAGCCCTTACCATACTCTCTGAAAATGAAAAATAGGAAATTGGCTTCAAAATATAATCCAGCGCATTTACCTTATATCCCTGAATGGCATACTGAGGCATGTTTGTAATAAAAATAATAATTACATTTGTATCAAGCTCGCGGATTTTTTCTGCTGCTTTCATTCCATTGAGAAACGCCATCTCAATATCCAGAATAATAAGGTCATAGCTGGCAGTGTAATCGGTCACAATATCCTCTCCGTCCTGAAATTCTGTTACGGAAAATTTCATCTGGTTCTCTTTTTCATAACGATTCAGGCATTTCTTCAACGCCTCCCGGTCATGCCTGTCATCCTCTACAATTGCAATTCTTATCATAATTATTTCTCACCTATCCTATTCAATCAAACGGATACTCCAATCCGCTTTGCTGCCTTCTCATAATCGAATAGCTTCTTCGCAGCTTATTCGGCTAAAACGGCTCCCTGGCACAGTGACACTGCACCAGGGAGCCGGAATCACTTGTGTTAACTAAGAATAGTATAACAGGAAACAGGTTCTGAAACAATTAGATATTAGCTGCTTTCTTCTGATTTTCTTTGATCTTTTTCTGGTCCTCTTCAATGTGTTTTTCTACATCCAGACGGCTCATAAGAATGATAACAACTGCATATGTGATCACATCTGCCGCCAGGAATGCGAATGCAAGCACCTGCTCCACGCCGCCCATTTGGCGATATACCACCTGACCTGTATAATTTGCCACATTTTCAACAATTTCCAAGGTCTGCGGATTACATGCAATACCGGTATTGCTGTAACCAGCAAAGGTAAGAAGACTGTTCAGCACACCGATACAGAGTCCGCTAAGACCTACCATAATGGAGCTATAAACAGACATTGTAAATCCATCGCTTCGGAAACCATTTTTCGCTTCCAGGTGATCCAGCACATCAGAAAGAAGCGCCATCGTCACATACATTGCCGGAATACTTCCGATTCCTTTCAGTACCATACTTGCAGCAACCATTCCGAAGCTGTGTACATTCAGGAAACAGACAAGGCCGCCTACAACGGAGAAGCAAAGTCCTGTAACAACAGCTCTCTTTTTGCCCAGCTTACGGGCAATTGGCCATGCCACTACCATACCAACGGCAGTAGGAATTCCACCAACCAAACCAAGTGTTGACATTAATGCTCCGGAAGTCTGCTCCGGATTTGCAGAATTAATTACACTGTCAAACATCCATCTTACATAGAAGCTCATGGAACTGTTTTTGACTAGCTGACCAAACTGGAAAATCAGGAAATAGAGAATGATGATCCACCAGTATTTGTTGTGGATACAGCCTTCCAGCTGTTTTTTCAGCGGCATCTTCTCTTCCTTTACATTCAGATTGATAGTTTCCTCTGTAATACGCTCTCTTGTAAAATAATATTCCAGCATACAGCCAAATGCACTTACCAGGCAAAGAACTATGGAAATAATCCTCCAGTGTGAATAGCTTGCATCCACATCGATTCCGCCGTCCTTTGTCACAAACAGAAAGCTCTGAAGAAGGATCGGCACTACAATGCTGGCTCCAACTCCTGCGGAAGCAACCATTGCTGCATTTGACAGTGTCGCAAGAAGCCCGCGGCTCTCAGAATTTCTGGTAGAAAGAGAAACCATGGAGCTATGTGCACAGTAAAAACATGGATATGCAAGTGCATAGTACAGGTTATAGGACACTGCGATCCAGATCATCTGCACTGCATTATTGCCCTTAGTTGGTGTCATAAACATAAGAATAATGGCTATGATCAGCATTGGTGCTGCAATGATCAGGTAAGGTCTTGCTTTTCCCTGTGTACTTCTGGTGTTGTCGATCCACTGCCCGATCATCAGATTTCCGAGAACTACAAAAATCACAGATACGATTGGCAGAAGTGTGGCAAATGCTCCGAATTTCGTCCAGCCAAGTACATCCACATAATAACGGTTCAGATAGGCACCGAAAATGGCATTGGCAAACATGGCGCAAAAGGGCGCCAGAAAATATCCAATGGCAATTTCCGGAAGCTTCACCTGATCGGATTTGATTCTTGTTTTAAAAACCGGCTTTTCTGCAAGTTTTTTTGCAAAATTAGTAATGTTCAAATATTTCGCCTCCTGGGTTTATTTGACTCTTAAGATAAACTCTTTTTCCCTTTATTTAAGCTCTGTCTTCCATTTGCAGGCAGAATATTTCCTGCACATTTAATGGAATCTTACTTCAGATCAAAAGACATAAAATTAAATGCGCCAGTTCCCTTGTAACTGAAGTACAGTGCCTCTTTCTCACCGAGTCCGTTTACATCAGCTGCAAAACCGTGCTGTTCCTTGCAAGGTTTTACCTGAATCTTTGCCACTGGCTTGCCGCCTTCCTCTGTGGATACATAAACAATTCCCGTTGCTTTTCCCTTAATATTAATACGAACCTTAGAGGTCTCACGCAGGTCAAAATATTTGAAGCCTGCAACTGCTCCGTCACACATATTGGCAATATACTGATCTGACCCCTGCTCACGATCCTTTCCTTCCTGAGTCAGATATGGATGACCGGACTTTGGATGTTTGATCATACTTAAGAAACGGGTTCCTTTTTTGCCATATACGTTGCAGGCAATGTAGGAAGGATAGTTTCCTTTTCCCTTAAGCGGTCCGTCATTCAGACCACAGGAGGTCATCTCTGCCTGATAGAATTTGCCATTCTCGAAGCGGATGCGCTCTGCACAGGCCTGACGGGAAGACTGCTTACGGTTACTGTGTCTGTGATAGAAAACATAATAGCTTCCATTAATCTCGATCAGGCTTCCGTGAGTGTTTCCGGTGCAGTTTCTTGCATTTTTTACATCTGTGATTCCAGGAAGGCCGATGTCCCCGTTGCTGACCAGAACACCGCCAAACTCAAAGCCCTCTGTAGGGTTATCGCTTGTTGCATAGCAAAGCTCATGGCTGTTCAGGGAACTGTAGATGAAGTAATAGGTTCCATTGAATTTACGCATGGAGCTTGCCTCCAGGAAGGGATGTCCCTCATAAGAACTTCCCGGTGCTTCTTTCTCACTGGCAATTCCAATGTATTTCGGTCCCATTTTTACAGTAAGCATATCTGCCGGGTCCAGCTCGAAGCACATTGCACCGTGCTCAGTCGGCTTGGATCCATCAAGCAGAAGGGGATTTCCCTGAAGGGCAAAGCCTGTGTAAAGATACAGCTTTCCATCATCATCCATAAAAACGCCCGGGTCAAACTGCAGCGGCTCCTCTTTCTTTCCAATAGGAGTGCTGTCTGCATATTTTACATAACCATAGAATTCATATTTGCCTGCCGGCTTGTCACAGACAGCCACAGAGATCATCTTGGTGCCGCCCATGAAATAATAAAGATAAAATCTTCCGTCCGGTCCCTGGATCATATCCGGTGCTGCCAGACCATTTGTAAGACGGATCTTCGGTGCTGCCGGATCCTGCTCTCTTTTGAAAATAACACCCTCATAACGCCAGTTGCCCAGATCGTCTACCGGCGCTGACCAGCATACATAATCTCCCAGACAGAAATTCAAGCCGTTAAAAAGATCATGAGAACCATATATGTATACACGTCCATCTACAATATGCGGCTCCGCATCCGGCACGTATTCCCAGCTTGGCAGGTACGGATTTACAGCCTGCTTTGTTTTCATACCTGTTATCCTCCATTTATTATTTTACATGTTTCATATCATGGATTTATTATAACACCCTGCAATTTCTGTACCTGTTTTTAACGTAAATTGTAACAAATTTATCGCAAATAGCACATCTTTAAAGTCCAGCGGTTGAAGCTCAATAAAAAAACTGTCCAGTCACAGACAGCTTTCTTCCTTTACACCATTTCCTTACCTGATTCACTTTACTCCAAGGCATCTGCCATTGGAAGCACTCCTGGAGAGATTCGAACTCTCGACACCGCGCTTCGTAGACGCGTGCTCTATCCAGCTGAGCTACAGGAGTATACTCGGTCATGAGGGAATCGAACCCACTCGTGTTATGATAACAGCGGATTTACAGTCCGCTCCGCCTCCTTAGCGGGATAATGACCGATATGATTTCTTGCATGTTTTATATTACCAGAAGAACTACATATTCTGCAATAAACCACTAGTTTAATATAACCAAGGAACATAAGTAAAGTTACTGTTCACTCCGTTCACAGTAACGCGCTTCGCGATGCACAGAAATCATGCATTCGCATGATTTCGCGCCGCAATTCTCGGGTTTTCTGTGAACTTTGTTCACAAAAAACGCCTCGCGGAACGTTACCAGTGAACAGTAACTAAGTAAAACTGCATTCTGACTTATAAAAAATCCCCATTACCATTTCTTAGTCCATCTTATATATCGATTTTCTTATTGCATTTTCCCATTTATCTGGTATAATAATCATTCGGTAAACAATTCAATAACAAATTAGCTCTGGTATAAAATTGGAAACGACACAAGTGTACACTTGATAACGAACAACACATGTGTCTTTTTTGTACCCATTTTTAGAAAAAGGAGAACAATTTTATGCCAAAAACTAAGTTTCAAAATGTTATTTTCACTCTGATGATGGCTTTCCTTATGGTCTACGCCATGATCTGCTACAACATTTCCCTGAACATCGGTGGAATGAGCAACCAGGTATTTCTCATGGCTTTCGGCGAAATGAAGATTATGTGGCCGGTTGCATTTGTACTGGAGTTCTTTATTGTTGATAACCTTGCCCATAAGCTTGCTTTTCGTATTGTCACACCTAAAGACAGACCTTTCGCCATCACAGTTGCAATTTCTGTTATGATCATCTGCATTATGTGCCCGATCATGAGCTTAATTGCCACAATCTTGTTTAAAAATGCGGGTTCCCAGTTCGTTGCCGTATGGCTCCAGACCACTTTCATGAACTTCCCGGTAGCCTTCTTCTGGCAGCTTATGTACTGTGGACCGCTGATCCGTTTTCTCTTCGGGAAAATGTTTCCGGAGAAACAAGATGCATAAGCGTACCTGTTAGCAGTTTTCATATAAATTTGAAGGATTTTAAAAGGCATTGCAGGATATAGCCTCTCCCTAACGTTTGACTCCAAAATCAAATCGTTTACAGACGCCATATAATTCCTTGCAATGCCTTTTCTCGTTAAACTTTCTCAGCTACTATTCTGTAATTTCTAATCCAAATCAAGAAGTATGTACTGCCATTGTTGTATTCTCGATAAACCCTTCACACATTTTCTGTACTTTTTTAAGCGGCAGCTCGGAAATTGCCGCAATTTCTTTCTGTGAATACCCCCGAGAAAACATGTTAAAAACGGTCCTGCGATCTTTTTCTCTGGCCTGTCTTCTCATTTCTTTTTTCATCTCTTTCTTCATTTCTTTCCGCGTTGCTGCTCTCGCTTCATCTGCATACATTTGCATTGCGCCATCCCATGCCTTACACATATCCTTCACCTCCACAACCTCTTCATCAACAAATTCATATTGCTCCAGTAATATCGCCAAAAGCCATCTGGTTTCTTGACTTAGCTTTCGTATTTCTTCGTTACTCTCTTCTACGTATTTTCTCAATTCGTCTTTTTTACGGCTGTGCTTCATAAGCTGGAAAATATCTTTCCATTCCGTGTGAAACAACTCAGGATTCTGTTCATGAATATCTATCATACAAATATCATAATCAGGAAGCCTGTCTGAAAAACTCATCACATTTTCCGGGATGTCCATCATTTCCTGTAATTTTAACTTACTCTTCCACCTTTTCTCTCCCAGGTATAATACCTGATGAAATACCGGAAGCAATGGACGACGGATTCGGCGCCGTTTTTTCCCACGTTTTCCTCTTCCCCAAAACATTTGCTGGGATTTTCTTTTCCACTCTTTTAGCTGATCTGTATATTCTATGCTGTCATATGTAAAACATCTCACAGGCATCTCATAATTTGCCCCAGATTCAACTTCACATGCCAACAAAAATCTACAGCCTGGCTTATCGTGGAGACGAAGGAAATCGCGCTCTCTTTCCAGATACATGAGCTTCGCGCTGTCATCCCCGAATTCTCCCTCTTCAAAAACACCTTTTTCCCTGGCAATTTCCTCTTCGCCGTATTTTTCAGAACTGTTTTTCTTTTGTATATTTTTTGCCATAATCGACTGTTTATATGATACTCTCTTCTTCCTTTGTACTTCCTTAAGATAACATGGATCCACAATCTGCTTTCCTGCAAATAAGGTACCATTCACAAAATCTGCAAAGCGTTCGTTATCTTTCAGATACTCCTGTAGTCCCTGGTCTTTTACACCCAAGTTTCACCACCTTCTTTATTACGCTTATTTCACAGGAATACTTCACCGAATGGCAATGAATAGACTGCTGTTCATGAGCTGAACCGCCTACGAATAGTACATAGAGTTCCTAAGATGTGAATTCAGCGTAACATAAAATATAATGTACTGCAAGGAGTTTATATTTTTTTAAGAATCATTCCTCGTTAATATTATACCATTTGTATTTATTTTATACAATATTATTTTTATAAAATATATACTTAAATAAAAAAAGGCATTGTAGAACATGCCGCCCAAAAGTCAGACATTAAAATCTAACTTTTAGTACGCGGTATAATATCCTTGCAATGCCTTTAATTCATAACGATCTATAAATACGCCCTACATGTTTTTTTCACTTTTTGGTTTCCTAAACCTTTATTCTTCCTCTTTCAAATGCACATCCAAAAATTCCAATCCAACTGTCTCCGCATAGTCTCTTCCCTCTTCAAAGTTCATCTCGAAACCATGGGTAGATTTTTTTCCATAAATGGGAATCAGAACAGAACCTTCCCCTGTATACGCTTCCTCAATTGCCTTTTCAGAATAGCTGTATGGCACCAGGCTGTCATTGATTCCGTGAATGATCATCACGTCTCCGTCATATGCGCTGATAGTGCCATAAACATCCAGATCATAAACTGTTTTCACATACTCAGAACCCACAGTTCCTACCGGCATCTCAGCTCTGTCTTCCGGAATATCATATGCGGAATCATACATTTCCCGGGCATTATCCGCAATACAAAACGCCGGATAAATCAGGATCATAGCAGCCACATCATCTTTTCTGTCTGCAGCAGTCAGAGCACTTACAAGTCCTCCCTGGCTCTGTCCCAGAAGGAAAAGATGATCCTGATCCACATAATCCTTTGTTTTCACAAAGTCCATAACAGCACTTAAATCTTCTTTCTCAGTCATCACTGTCATATCCATGAAATCTACGTCACTGTTTCCGTTAAGGGAACCGCCGCAGAAGTCAAATGTATAAACCACATATCCATCCTGAGCCGCCTTTTCCGGCCATTTTGCACGCTCTACCATCTGGGAAGTAGAACCGATTCCGTGGCTCATAATGATTACTGGATAAGTCTTTGTTTCGTCAAAATCTTCCGGATAATAGAACTGTCCGTAAATATTATTGTCTCCATTTTTGCACCAGGAAACCACCTTTGTGCAGCCTTCTAGTTCTGTAGTGTATCCCTCTTCAATCTCCGGATTGTCAGACTCTTCTAAATCAGCATCTTCCTCGCCTTCAGAATTAGAACTGTCCTCTGCTTCCTCTGTCTGCTCTTCTGCGTTTTCCTCAGCCCAGACAGTCACACTTACACAGCTCACACTCAATACTGCTGCCACCCCTAAAGCAATTAACATCTTTTTCTTTAACATCTTTATTGCTCCACTTACTTTTTTCTCAATCAATCACATCATTCTGAAATCTGGACAAATGCTCATAAGGCAGAATCAATCTGCCTCGGAACAATCCACAGCCATCGTTGATCAGACTGTTATTTACCGCAGAAAACATATTCACGTCAAGATCTGCTAATTCCAGGGAAAGTAGCTTCATCCCCCGCTCATAAGCCTCATCAAAGTAAACACATTCCCCTTCCGGGATCACATCTCTTCTGGCTCGCTCGTCCTGCTGGCGTTTCTCATAGCCCAGATGATTGGCCGGTCCGATTTCCGCAGTATCATCCATTTTCTGGGTGCGGAGCTGTACCTCCATGTAGGATCTGGAGCTGTTATCATAGAACGTAATATGTAAAGACTGATACCCATATTCACTGGTACCACAAATATAATCTCTGTAATAAGGCTTTACATCATCATTTAGTTGATCAGAAGTACTCAATTTCACTCCCTGAGCCGATTCTGCTGTAAAGCCTCTCTCTTCCAGAAATCCTGGCAGCACATTTGCAATCTCATAAAGATAGCGGATAGACGCCTGCTCCTGGTCTTCCCCTGGCTTCAAATGACATCTTGGCATACAGACCACGATCCTGTAAGCAATAAAATCACGGAAGCAGCTCAGCTTGTTTTTCAACTCTGCAACCGACGGATAGGTACCATTTTCCCTGTAATAATCATAAATATATTCCACTACATATCCATTAAATTTCTCTTCTGCCCGGATCAGGGACTTGATCCTGCCTTTAAATGTAAAGGCAAGAAACGGATATTCATGGGCCATATATTTATAAAATTCCCGGATCTTCTGGGACTGAGCTGTCAGGAAGTCATTATGCTCCAAAAGTTCCGTGATCTGGATCAAAAAATTGCTGTGCACCAGATCGATCTCATTATGGTTCTTTTTCGCTTCCTTGCGCAGATCCTCTGTATATTTCTGTAAAATCTTTAAAACTGTATCTCCGGAATATAAATAATCATTAAGTGTGATCATAACTTTCACCTCGCATGTGGACATTCTTTTTCATGTCAGTCAGGCAATCAGCAAAATTATACACGCTGACATATCTTCTTGTATTTTATACATATTCTAACAGGCTTTTACAATTTAGCAAGAGAAAGTTTCCTAATAAACCAGCTATCATAAGCCAGCATCTGCCTGGAGCGTGTTTGAAAAAGGTTTTCTGCAATCTGCCACACCACATTTTTCTCACGCGACTGAAATTGAATACTCAGTAGCAAAAAGGCCAGTACCACGAAGCTCTCTTTCCTGATTTCAGGAAAAATACTCCGTCAGTACTGACCTTTTTATAATTCAATCATAATAAAGTGAAGGATTTTATCTATGATTCTCTATAAACTACTCTGGCAGCGAGTATTCCAACATAACTCATTATGCAGCTGTCACTGTCACATTTCCGTCTGTTACTTCGAAGTGGTAAGTTCCAGCTACCAGCTCCATCTGCTGTGTCTCAACCGCATTATGTGTTGCCGCACCTGTCACAGTTACGCCGTCGCATGCAGTGACCTCACCAGATACTGGCAGGTATAAGGTTGCGGAGGTATTTGCCGGAACGGTCACATCATAGGATGTCATCACACCGTCAGCTGCTGTCCAGCCGCTCTTAATGGTTCCATAAACAGAATCATAGCTTCCCTTTGCCTCTGTGAAGTCACCACCTACAGTGGGCTGAAGGATAAAGTGCTGATAGCCAGGCTGTGTCTCGTCAGACTTGATTCCAAGCTGGTAAGCTACCATCCACTCGTAAACTGCACCAAGTGAATAATGGTTAAAGGAGTTCATGCTGTTGTTTCCGTTAAATCCAAGCTCATTTGTATAACCGTTCCAACGCTCCCAGATACTGGTTGCACCCTGTGTTACCGGATAGAGCCAGGAAGCATAGTCTGTGGACTCAAACAGCTTGTAAGCAGTATCATTTAAGCCATAATCGGAAAGTGCATTTAACAGGTTTCCAGTTGCATTAAATCCAGTTGTCAAAGTGTAAGGAACAATCGGCATTCCATCACTGTCCTCACCGGAAGCCTCTGCGATTGTTGCGTTATAATTCTCCAGAACTTTTTCCAGATTCTCATCACTTACCACATGGAAACGAAGAGGAGTTGCATAAGAAGCCTGTGTATCTTGAATCTCGCCCTTAGTGTTCTTTGTTTTTCCAGTGTCCGGATCAATGAAAAACTCATTCCATGCTTCTCTTGCAGTTGCAGCTGTCTCACGATAGCTTTCTGCCTTATCTGTATCGCCCATAACATCCGCAAGAACTGCTGCCTGATCCAGACAGTTAATATAAAGCACATTTCCAAGCATCACACCGTCAGTCGGGATTCTGGAAAGGTGGTCACAAAGTGTACCAGTCTCACCTGTCAGACGTGCATCCTCCTTCTTATCTCCATTTCCATTCTTATAACTCATTGGAGTAGAGGCAAGATGATCCACATACGCATAAATATTATCAATGTTATCTTTTACAATGTCCAGTTTTCCGGTCTGCATATACAGGTTGTACGGAATGGTTACAACCAGACAGTTCCAGGTAATACCGAAGCTCTGTCCGTTATGCTGGATTTTGTCATCAGCTTCCAGATCATAATTCACAAATGCCGGACAATACTGGGAAGACATTCCTGTTTCACCGCAATCTGCACGGACAGTATCCATCCACTGGCGCATGAAATTGTATGTATCAGCTACATAAGAGCCAGACAGTGCATAAATCTGCGCATCTCCAGTCCATCCCATACGCTCGTCACGCTGCGGGCAGTCTGTTGGAATGGAAATGTAGTTACTGGTTGTTGAGTTTGTAATGTTCGTAAACAGCTGGTTGGTCAGCTCATTAGAGGACTCATATTCAGCACTTGCGTCCAGTGAAGAAAGTACCTGCATTTTAATGCAGTCTGCCGGAAGCTCCTGATCCAGACCTGTGATCTCAATGTAACGATATCCGTGGAAAGTAAGGTCTGGTGCAAATACATTCTCTCCCTCTTTCATGGTATAGAAATCCGTTACCATTGCAGTACGATAATTCTCCACCATCAGCATTCCGTCAACACCTTCACTGGTGTACTCCTCCAGTTCCGGGTAAAGGATCTCTGCGAAACGAACGGTTACTGTCTCGCCTGGCTTTGCGTATTCTTCTGGAATTGTGATTACCGGAACACCGGAAACATTTTCGCCCATATCGTAAATGTAAGAACCAGATCCCTCTTTTGTTTCGCCAAGAGCCTCTTTTACATCGTTAGTACGGATTAAATGAACCGGCTCATCATAGCGGGAAACCAGCTGATAATCTGCAAACTGTTTTCTTGTCTCGATTTCAGAGGAAGCAGTCCATGCAGAGTCATCATATCCAGCCTCTGTCCAGCCCTCTACAGCAGCCTCTTTTGTCGCATCATATCTTTCTCCCTGGAAAAGAGAGGCCAGACGTACCGGGCCATCGTTATAATAAGTCCAGCTGCCGTCATCGGTTACTACTGTGTCACTGGAGCCGTCTGTATAGTTCACTACCAGTTTTGCCATCAGTGCAGGCTGGTCTCCATAGTAGTTGTTGTTTGTGCACTCGAAGGTAGTCATACCAGTCCACCAACCTTCACCCAGGATTGCTCCCATTGCGTTTTCGCCAGTCTGAAGGTAATCGGTTACGTCATAGGAATTGTACGCAAGAATGGAATCATACTCTGTGGAGCCTGGGTTAAACCATTCTTCCGGCGCAACTTCCTGTCCGTTGATATAGAAATCGTAGATACCCTGTGCAGTCAGGTAAAGTCTTGCAGACTCTATCTCTGATTTTGCTTCGAAATCTGTACGAACCATCGGTGCTGCTGCGTAGGAAGGATCTGCATATCCAAGAACTCCTGCGTTACCTCCATTTACAGTAATTGTATTTCCATCTACAGTTACACCATCCATTCCATCAAAAATGGAATAAGTTGCACCTGTCTCTGCATCCAGAAGAGTTCCGGTTGCATATTTTCCGCCGTTTTCGATCTTATAATCTGTGAATGTGGCGCTGTCACCTGTATTTGCTGCAAAACCTACAGAATTTAAGTTCGGAAAAGTGTTTCCGTTTTCCATGGTGTTTACCAGAATGTCATCTCCCACCTTGGTTCCGTCAACTGTGATGGAAAGTGTACTTGCAGTACAGAAAATATTAATGTGGTGAACATCGTTTTTGTTCTTCTCTGTAATCAAAGTATTCAGATCTTCATCATCTTCAATTGTGAAAAATGGAGTTGTAGGATCATCGTCTTTTGCATAGCCCATGCGGTAAGCGTTAATCTTCGCACCACCGTTCGCGCCAACACCGGAAAGATCCAGTTCTACGCGGACATAGTTTTCGCCCTTCTGCATTTCGCTGTTGAACACTTTGTTCTCCAAACGGAAATCATCTGCGCCAAGAATAAAGGATGCCCCGTTACTGCCCTCTGCCACCTGAACATCTGCGGAAATATTAAAAACTGCTTTAGATGCTGCATCCAGAGAAAGCTCTCCTGCACCGATCCATTTGGCTCCACCCCAGGATGCTGAACTTGTATCCATCAAACCAGTCTCAAAGGTTGCAGTCTCAGACTGAATGGAATTATCCTTGTTATCGGTCACAGTCACTTTCCAGCTGTACTGAGTAGCCGGAGTCAGGCTGCTTCCCTCATATTTGATCTCATTTGACTGGCTGCTCTCGACCACACCGGAATCCCAGACCACGCTTCCCTCTTTATCCTGCACAACAATCTGATAAGATTTCTGAGCTGCCCCAATCTCACCAGACTGCATCTGCCAGGAAAAAGCAGGGTTGGTCTCGTCAACGCCAATTGGGTTTGTGCGTCCCTGGGTTTCCAGATTTACAATTGCAGGTTCCGCTGCTGCCTCAACTGCCGCTTCTTCAGCGAACACACTTACCGGTCCATTGCCAACCAGGAGTGTCACGCCCATGAATGCGGCAAGCACTTGTTTCATACTCATGAATTTTTCTCCTCCTCGATTTTTCTGTGAAAATCCCGGACAACATCTAATCAGTGTCATTGATGCAGATCAGATGGCTTTCATATTTTGTGATGTCCGTTATTTTAACTATTTTTTCTTACCTTGCTTATTTTGCATTGTACCATTTTCACAGTAAAATAATCGTTTTCGTCGTAAAGTGTGCATATTTATACGTCAAATGAAATTTAAACTATTTTCTACTACAATAAAGGAACCTCCAAAGAAGTCCCTTTATTGTATTCCTATTCTTTTGAATATTTTATATTAATAGCTTTATTTCTTTTTCTTCCGGCATTACTCTCAGTGCGCCTTTTCTTGTTGTGATAATTGAGGCAGCTGCATTGGCAAATGTTAACATTTCAGCCAGATTTTCCTCTTTTAGTCCATTAATTCCATGTTCACAGACATAGTGCAATACACAGCCGCAGAAGGTATCTCCTGCTCCGGTTGTCTCGATGGTATTCTCCTGTAAAAACGGCTTTACTTCCACCATCATTTCATTATAATAAGCACGGCTTCCTTCTTTGCCCATAGACACAAGGATCAGCGGAATCTGATATCTTTCCAGGATCCAGTTTACACCAGCAGTATAATCCTCTTCCCCTGTCAGCCACTGAATTTCATTATCTGAAATCTTTAAAATCTGGCAATGTCCAAGACCATATAATACCTGCTCTCTCGCCTCATCCAGAGATTCCCAGAGCGGTGGGCGTAAATTGGGATCAAAGGAAATAACGGCACCAGCTTCCTCTGCAATATGAATTGCCGCCTTGGTTGCCTCCCGCACTCCTTCATGAGTCATAGACAATGTGCCAAAATGAAAAATTTTCGTATCTTTGAGAATATCTTCGCGAATCTCTGCTTTGTTCAGCATCATATCCGCTCCTGGATTACGGTAAAAAGAGAAATCCCTGTCTCCATCGGGATATGTATGTACCATAGCAAGGGTTGTATGGATCTTTTCGTCTGTACATAATCCAGTGTCATCAATTCCAGCTTCTTTTATTGCAGTTCTCAGCTGTTCTCCGAAGAAATCGTTTCCCACTTTCCCGATAAATGCTGTCTTATGTCCCAGCTTCGCCAGCATTGCAAGTACATTACAAGGTGCCCCTCCCGGGTTCGCTTCAAAAAGCGGATTTCCCTGACTGCTTTTTCCATTCTCAGTAAAATCAATCAATAATTCGCCCAGTGCCGTTACATCATATTTTTTCATATGCATCTCCTGATTCATATATTTGGCATTCAGCCCAGTCAGACGCAACGCCATGAACTGAACTCACTGCTGTAAACAATACCTATTCATAACCGCCTTATACGACTTTTATGCCAGATCATATTTCACTACATCGATTCTGGCAGCACCATTCACAGCAAAAGAAATTCCCTTTGCATCCTGCTCTGTAAGAATAACAGCAGACATAACCTGTTCTCCGTCATTGATAAATATTTCCGCGCTGAATCTGTCCAGAATTACTCGTAATTTCAATTCATTACAGTCACCATTTACCAGACATTCTCTCTGATGAACCACTGCACGTTCGCTTCCGGAGAAGCTTCTGTCGATTTTCAAAACTGATTCATCTGGACGGAATCGTAAAGTGGAATGATATTTTTCATTCTCTGCAAAACAGAGTTCGAATTTTTTATAAAGCTTATCTTTATCTACCGGTCGTATTACAAGCTCCAGATCTACGGTACGTCCTTCAATCTGGTCAAGTGTGATTCTGGTGTCTTTAATCACAACATCCCTGTACTCGACTTTATTTGCACGCATGGAATCCAGTTCTCTGACCGGAACCTGATACAATCTTCCGTTTTTCACTGACAACTCTCTTGGAAGGCTCATTTGTGCAAACCATTTAGAATCATTCCTGCGATAAGCAAGAGTATCCCAGTTCTGCATCCAGGCAATCATAATTCTTCTTCCATCTGGAGCAAGCAATGTCTGCATTGCATAACAGTCAATTCCATAATCCACACTCTGATAAGACTGTTCCTTCAAAGTATGTGTCTCAGAATCCAGATCTCCTATGATACATAATGTTCCATTTCCATTATGATATTCCATTCCTTCCGGAATCATGTCCTGTGGGCTTGTCAGAAGCACATATTTGCCGTCCAGTTCAAAGAAATCCGGACATTCCCACATCTTTCCATAGCGGTTTTTATTCTCTGCCAAAGTACTTACAAATTCCCATTCAAAACCATTTTTACTTCTGTAAAGAAGAATTTGTCCGCTTCCATCAGCAGGACGACTTCCTATAACACAATAAAAGTTTCCGTCTTTTTCTTTCCAGATTTTTGGGTCACGGAAATCTACTTTGCTTGCACCTTCCGGCAGATCTTTAAAGGTCAGGACCGGATTTTTGTCATACTTCACGTAATCCTTTCCATCTCCCACAGCCACCGCCTGTGTCTGAACATCCCTTGCGGTTCCGTCCTCCAGTATTTCCCGGTCCACAGCAGTATACATAAGCAGCTGTCTGCCGTCCTCCAGCTCTATGGCACTTCCGGAAAAGCAGCCCACTTTATCGTAATCCTGGTCTGGTGCCAATGCTGCCGGGAGATAGTCCCAATGCAGCAGATCCTTACTTACCACATGCCCCCAGTGCATGCTGTCCCAATGTGTGTTATATGGATTGTACTGATAAAACAAATGGTATTCTCCCTTATAGCAGGAAAATCCATTGGGATCATTCATCCATCCAACATAAGGAGTTATATGAAAAGCCGGTCTGTCTTCCGCTTTAATCTGCTGTCCCTGTGTAAATTCATATTTTCTTGCCTTTTCTAACATTTCGCTCATGAAAAATCTCCTGTCAAAGTCGTTGTTCAATTCTTACATCTTTTGTTACTTTTCCACGCTTAAGGATTCCTGATACTGATCAAAATATTTCTGCTTAATTGAAAGATAATCTGAAAGCCCGTACTTCTCCATCTTTTCCAGGTAGGAATCCCATTCTTCTTCAATTCCTCCGTTCAGGATCCAGTCAGCTTTCTTCTGTTCTGCATATTTTTTAATATCGGTATCATACTGTGATACTTTGTTTGTATCATCAATACTCATAAATACATTCGGATAAACATATTTGCTGTTCATATCCTGTAAATATGTCTCGTGCATATTATCCAGACGCCATTTCGCATCTTCCGGCTGTGTCACATATACATCATAATATTCATTCAGCACGGCCAGAGGGCCATTTACAGATTGCGCCTCACGCACTTCCACTGGAGACTGCTCTCCCAGATCCATATGTTTTAACATTTCGCCGCCGTCTTTGTTTGTAGACAGTTCAAAAATGTTAAAGGAATCCTCTTCGCCATAAGTACCCCAGTTATTCTGCGGAGACTGGAGGGGTGCATACATCTGATCAATCCATGCAGCAGCAAGTGCTGTATTACGACAGCTGGATGTAAGAACACATCTTCCACGGTCAAATCCACTGGTTTCACTGTTGTTCTGTCTGGTAATATTTCTCATGCCATCCGGCCCGGTCAGTGCCGGAAGCATCACATAATCTGTATTGTTATCTATATTCGCAATATCCCATGTGAAGCAGAGTCCGTAACGGTGATTCTTTCCTTTTGCAACATAAGTAGACCACTCCTGTGTAAAGGCTTCCGGATCTACAAGATCTTCTGTCACCAGTTTATGAAGCCATTCAATTCCTTCCTTGTAGCCTTCCTGAACAGTTGTATAAATTACTTTTCCTTCATCTGTTACCGCGAAATGATCTCCTGTGTCTCCGTAACCCTCTCCAAATCCGTTTATTAAAATCGCCGGATCCTGATCTCCGTTATTGATAATAAAGGACATTGGAATTACATCACCTTCAATGGAAAATTCTTTCTCCAGTTCTTCTGCATGATCGCGGAACTGAATCAGTACCTGTTCCAGTTCGTCTGTTGTTGTAGGAATCTCAAGTCCAAGGTAGTCAAGCCATTTTTTATTAATATATGGAATATCTCCAATCGCCTGAATTGCTTCTTTTCCTGCACCAAGCTGTTCAATCCACGGGAAAGAATAGATATGTCCATCCGGTGCTGTACACATAGTCCTGTACTCTGGGTATTTTTCAAACACAGCCTGAAGATTCGGCATATATTTGTCAATCAGATTTTCCAATGGAATAATAATTCCCTGCTTGGCATAACGCAGCAGGTCATAATCACTCATACCTGCATTAAACAGACCATCCGGCAGATTTCCAAACTGAGCCAATGCCAGATTCTTTTTATCGGAAAACTGATCTGATACAAAACAGGTCCAATCAATATGAACATTTGTCTGTTCTTCCAGTCTCTGAAAAATCACCCTTTTATTCGGATCCTGTGTTGAGGTAGCCGGTGCACTTGTAATAAAGGAAAGTTCCGCGGTTTCTTTCAATGGAAACTGTACATCAGATACTGGTGTGTCAGGATTAATCTCGGCATCAAGCATCTGCTCTTTTCCACACCCAGCCATACTTATCATCATCGTCAAAGAAAGCCCAAGTGCAAGTAAACCTTTTACTCTGTTTTTCTTCATATCTGTATCGTTCCTTTCTTATCAGCCTTTTACTGATCCGACCATAATTCCCTGATCAAAATACTTCTGGAAGAATGGGTACATTACTAAAAGCGGTAAGCTTGATACTACAATGGTTGCATATTTCAGCTGTTCCGCTACCTTTGCCATTTCAGCAGTACTCTGAATATCTGCAATCATACCTGGCTGCGGAGTATTCTGTACCAGAATGGAACGAAGTACTAACTGCAGAGGCTGAAGATTTGCATCATTCAGATAAATCATTGCATCAAAATAGCTGTTCCACATTCCTACAAATGACCACAGTGCAAGTACTGCAATGATCGGCTTACATACCGGCATCATGATTTTGAAGAAATGCTGGATCTCATTGGCTCCGTCAATTGCGGAAGCTTCTCTTAATTCTGCCGGGATTGACTGGTAGTATGTTCTTGCAAGGATCATATTCCATACATTAAATGCTCCAGGAATCAAAACTGCCCAGACTGTATTTACCATATGCAGCTGATTGATTAAAATAAAAGTCGGGATCATTCCACCGCCAAAGAACATTGTAATCAGGAAAATGAGATTGAAAAATTTTCTTCCCACAAATTCCTTCTTGGACAATGGATACGCTGCCAGCAATGTTATAAAAACAGAAATAGCTGTAAATGCAAGTGAATACAGAAAAGAATTCAGGAATCCACGCCAGATCATCTCATTTTCCAGTACTCTGCGATATGCATCCAAAGTCCAGTCCTTAATATGAAAACTCAGTCCCTGATTATTCAAAACTGTAGGATCCATAAAAGAGGCCAGCACTACATACACGATTGGAATTGCAATAGAAAGTACAAACAGTCCAAGAATCAGGAATCCAATTCCAAGGATAAGACAGTCTGTCTTCGAATATTTTTTCTTTATTTTCTCCATCTTCGCTTCCTCCTATAATCCTTCTCCGTCGTTCAGCTTCTTTACCACCCAGTTTACAAAAACTAACAGAATTACATTTACTACTGAATTAAACAGACCAACAGCCGTCGAATAACCATAATCGCCGTTCAAAAGACCAATACGGTATACATATGTTGATAAAATTTCTGATGCCGGCAGGTTCATATCTGTCTGTAATGCATAGGCTTTCTCAAATCCAATACTCATAATATTTCCAGCCTGCAGAATAAACTGAATTACAATAATATTTTTGATTGCAGGAAGCTCCACATACCAGATCTGCTGCAGAAGATTTGCGCCATCCATAATAGCTGCTTCTTCCAGTTCTTTGCTTGCATTGGATAAAGCAGCCGTGTACATAATAGAGGCCCAGCCTGCTGTCTGCCAGATTCCACTTGCTATGTAAATGGTGCGGAAAGCAGATGGCATTGTCATCCAGTTTGTACTGATTCCTAAAAGCTTATTCAGAGGTCCAACCGGAGAAAGCAGCATACGTACCATACCACAAAGTACAATTACAGATATAAAGTTCGGCATATAGACCAGAAGCTGTACTTTCTTCTTAACTCCGGTTCTGCGGATACGATTTAAAAGCAATGCCAGAATGATCGGAACCGGAAAGCCCCACAACAGTCCATAAATACTCAGTTTTAACGTATTCAACAGGTAGTTCATAAAATCCGGTGAAGATAAAAACCGCCTGAAATATTCAAGTCCAACCCATGGACTTCCAAGCACTCCCTTGATTACGTTGTAATCCTCAAATGCAATCAGAAGTCCTCCCATAGGGAGATACTTAAAGATAATTGTCAGCAAAAGCCCTGGCATTAAGAAAAAAAGATATAACTGCCAGTTTTTCTTCACATAGTTAACCTTATCTTGCCATGTTTGCTTTTTCACGGGTATTGTTTGGTTCTGCATTTTTTTCATGCACCTCTCCTCCATTCCTTTCCCTTTTCGTTCTCAGAACCGGTTAAGTAACCGGTTACTTTATAGCTCGATGTTACTACATCCAAGTTCATATGTCAACACTTTTTCAAGCTAAAATAACCGGTTACGTAATCGGTTATTTTAGCATTGCCTTTTTTTTAAATAATTGCTATACTAAAAAAATAATATAATCCCAGTAATTAAAAGATTCCCCAATATTATTCTCATTTATTTATAAGGAGATTAAATTTTTATGGCAAAAAAACAGGTGACATTTGCAGATATTGCAGAATATACTCATTTTTCAAAAACTACAATATCACGGTATTTCAATCATCCCGATTCTCTTACGCTTGAAAATCAGGAAAAGATTTCACAGGCCCTTGATACCCTTGGCTATAAAAAAAATAAACTTGCAAAAGTTCTGGCAAATGGTAAAAGTGAGTTTATCGGAATTATTGTTCCAAATCTCTACTTGCATTACTACTCTGAAATGCTGACACAGCTTCTTTCAAGCTATAGTAACTACCATTACAAATTTCTTGTTTTTTCCAGTGAACACGGTGCCGAAGAGGAACAACAGTATATTGAAGAGCTTCTTTCCTATCAGATTGAGGGGCTTATTGTTTTAAGCCATACACTGTCATCCAAAAAGCTGGCTTCCTATCAGATTCCTGTCATTGCCATTGAGCGAGAGGCAGAATATATCAGCAGCATTACCACTGACAATTATATGGGTTCCCTTCAGGCTACCTCCCTGTTAATTCGTGATAAATGTGATATATTGATTCATATCAATGTCAATGTTGAAAAAACAGTCCCGGCTTATGATCGTATACGTGCATTTGAGGAAACATGTAAAGAATATCAGGTTCCTTATGACATTGATCTAAGCGTAAGCGGCAATTCTTATCAAGAGATTTTAAATGTGATAAGACGTATCTTTACAAGAATTGAAGAAAAGTATCCGAATCAAAAAAAAGGTATCTTTCTTGCGAATGATACCTATGCCAATATGTTTCTCAATTTAATTTTCCAGAAATATGGTAAATTACCACCTACTTACGAAATTATAGGTTTTGATAATTCTCCAATTGCCAGTGAATCAATCCTTCCGATCACAACTGTCGGTCAGCAAATTGATGTTATTGCACAGACTGCCATGGAGCTTCTGGTGCAGCAGATGGAAGAGCAAAAAAAGCGAGCGCCTAAGCCACTGGAAAAGCCAATTCACAAACAGATCACTCCGGTGCTGATTCGCCGGAATACTACCAGTTAACTTATTTCTATCGTATATTATTAAAGCGAACATTCCAGGTCCGCTTCGCTACTTGCTCATAAACGCAGTCGCTTCGCGATCTGTCAGTGGGAGCTGAAGGCTCCCACTGACAGAAGCATTCCCCCTCACCTGCTGCTTAGTGCTCCGCGCACTTGAAGCGGGGGAATGCATATCTGCGTTCAAAAAAAGGCACCTCCCCAGTTTGAAAAAGGCTCTAATCTAGAACTGGAAAAATAATATCTACACTAAAAATCTTTTCTTCCAAATTCGCCACAAGATTTCCGCCATATTTTTCCACCACATATTGAATACTTTTCATGCCAAAGCCATGATAATTATCATCTCCTTTGGTACTCACCGGAAGCCCATTACGAAATTCCAGTTCATCCTCGCAATAATTCTCAATATGAATCCCCATCACATCCTGTCTCGCATATCCGATGAGGCTGATAATTCTCTTTTCAACTGGCAGCTCCGCTGCACATTCAATAGCGTTATCTAAAGCATTTCCAAATATGGCAGCGATATCTCCCGATTTAATACCAGTAAGCTTCTCTCCATCAATCATATATGAAAACTTAATTTGATATTTTTCACAAAGAAGATTCTTTTCTGAAAGAATAATATCCAATGGCTGGCAGCCTGTTTTCGCAAGCCCGTCATAAATATCTACTGCTTTACGTATTTCTTCCAGCTGGCCATGATCTGCATTTCCGGCTTGTTCCAATTCCAGAATCCGGTGCTTAAAATCATGACATTTCATGTTAATGATTTCAACTGTTTTCTTTGACAACTCATACTGTTTTGCATTTTCCTTTATTAACTGCTCAAGAGCCAGATTTTCTTCATTGAGCCGGGACTGCTCCAGAAGCCCAAACTGCATAAAAAGAGATAAAATACAGCAGAATACAAATGGAACACGGCACGCCATAACCATATCCAACTTTTCACTGATCAGCCAGCTTTGAAGGAGCCAGCAGACACATAAGGAAATAATGGCTACCCAAAGTACACGGACTCTGTTCTGGCTGATATTCGGAAAATTTTTTATTTTTGCTGCACAAGTGAGATAGCAAATAATATATACAATGGTAAATCCAATGACCATTTCCGTGGAAAGCATCTTGAAAGAAGTTTTGGTCACGATACAAATCAGCACCTGAATATTGCTTCCAAGATTCTGTACAGTAAAAGCTCCAATTGTACAAAATAAAATATCCAAAAAAGAACGCCTGAAGCAAAACCACATGTAAAGCTGCATAAAAACAAGCACAATAAAGGTTCGAATTCCGCTTATATATTGACCAATTATAATTGGAAGGGTAACTCCCAAAAGCAGACAGGCAGTTCCCCCTACAAGCAGGCGTAACCAGAAGCGTTTCCTTTTTTTTAGATGGAAAAAGAACATAGCTTCCGC
Organism: Ruminococcus sp. RTP21484sp1_RTP21277st1_D2_RTP21277_210401; assembly: GCF_040924225.1. Taxonomy (NCBI): domain Bacteria; kingdom Bacillati; phylum Bacillota; class Clostridia; order Eubacteriales; family Oscillospiraceae; genus Ruminococcus; species Ruminococcus sp. RTP21484sp1_RTP21277st1_D2_RTP21277_210401. Next base: position 22,579 of record NZ_JBCOMJ010000021.1, read on the forward strand.
TATAAAAAGTTGGATGATAAAACAGGTAATTCCCTGTATTTCACTTGTAGATGAAGCTAATATTTCATAAATTGCCACGTCAGTTTCCTCCCCGGTTAATGTACATTGTCATTTGATCTATAAAAGTTTTTTTATAAGAACGGGAAATCGATAATTCCTTTCCATTTACAAACACGCTGTTTCCCTGATAGCGGGAAATCCATTCCAGATTTACACAAAAGGATTTGCTGCAACAGGAGAAGCGACCTGTCGGAAGCTGTGCTATAAAATCTCCCATTGTGCTTCGCAGGCGAAAGGTCTCTTTCGAAGTATGAAGATAAAGATAATGCTTTGCACTTTCAATATAAATCAGATCTGCAATATCAATTTTAACAGTTCCCTGTTCAGAAGGAACATATATCTGATAACCATGAAGCTTTTTACAGATTCGGATCGCTTTGTCCAGTTTCAGCGAAAAGTTGAAATATTCAATAGGCTTTACCATAAAATCAAGAGCCTGCACTTCATATCCGTTAATGGCATATTGCGCCATATTGGTAATAAAAATAAGAGGAATCTGGCTATCAAATTCCCGCAGTTTTCTGGCGGTGTCAAGACCATTCATATGAGGCATTTCAATATCCATAAGAGCAATGTCGCAGCTGGCTTTATAATCGCTGATAAAATTTAATCCGTTTTCAAAGCATTCTACAGCTAACGGTTCCTGTTTTTCTTCTGAATAGCGTAATATATAGTCTTGAAGAATTTTTGCACTTTTCTTATCATCTTCCACAATAGCAATGGTAATCATAGTTATCCTCCATGGTATAATGAAAAAGCCGGAGTCCTTTTGGGCATTCCGGCTTTTTCATTATACCATGTAAATATTAATTTGTGCCATATTTTACAGCAGATAAATCAAGCTTTTGTCTCATCCTTACAAGTGCATTTCTGAAATCCAGAATAAGAGGAAACAATATATGCAATCATGGAAAGTGCCATAAGTACGGCTGAAATTATGAATTTTTTTATGGTTGCAAACTCATAAAGTCCTGATACCACATATCCAATAAAATCAACTTGTGTATAAAAACTGTTAACAAGTGCTGCTGCAGTCAGAATTGCATTTGCAGTAAGCAGAAGGCTTGTCCACTTAAAATCAGGTGCCACCTTCAAAACGATCATCGCAAGAATCTGCAGAACCACTGTTACAAGCAGCAGAACCTCAATATAAGATTCTGTATGTCCTGACTGGCGGTACATTACAAAGCCGATCAGCGCAAGGATTGCAGCCACAAAGCTTAAGTAAAAACCAAATGTTTTATTTTTCAGATATCCCATATTACTTGTCCTCCTTCACGTAAACTGTCTTTTTGCGAAGTGAATTTCGAAGGTACATAACTGCAAACAAAAGTGTCAGAAGTCCAAATACCACCTCTGCTGCCATAAAGGCAATCTGCCACCATGTAAGAACGTGAATATATTTAGTGGAGGTTGTAATTGTATTCATATCATTACTTGCAACTGTATTATATACGAAATATTTAATTGTTTCTTTCATCTTTTTCTGGAAAGCAGAGTCCTTTGCAATCAGCTTCAGGTTCTCGGTTGAAGTCATGGAACCAATATTAGCGCTTTCATATGCGGAAGTTGTAAGACATCCGCCACCGCCGCCAAATACAATATCTCTCCAGTTCATGTAATCAGCACCGTTGATCATATCTGTTACAATCCAGCCTTCAAAGCCCCACTCGTTACGTGCAACCTGCACCTGTGAAGCTTCGGAAGCTCCTGAATATACAGTTCCAAGACGGTTGAAGCCTGTCATGATTCCCTGCGCATAGTTATTTTCCATAGCTCCCTGGAATGCACGGAGTTCATTTTCCCTTGCAGCCTGCTCTGTGAAAAATGTGGAAACACCGGAACGGTTTAACTCCTGATGATTCATGATATAGTGTTTCGGCATCATCATAAGACCTTTGGATTTTCCGCCTTTGCAGACAGCCTGTCCCAACAGGTTGGTAAGCATGGCATCTTCTGAATAATATTCATGATTTCTGGAGCAGTAAGGTGCACGGTGAATGTTAAGACCAGGTGCTGCAATGGAGTTGGCATTGGACCACAATCCGTCTTCACCAAAGAGCTCGCCTTCTCTCTCTACAAGTTCTTTATTGAATGTTGCTGCAACTACAGGTTCTGTAGGCATGGAGCTCATAGAGTAGGAAGCATATTCGTTGTCTGAAGAAACATAAGTCGGCTCGGAAGAGTTGGATTCATTCCAGCGGGTTGCATATCCTGCAATCTGGTCGTAGCTGTAACCGATCGGTCCGTCATACCAGATTGCTTCTGGCAGGAAAATAGAATCCAGCTTCTCAAAGTTTTTATCTCCTGCTTTTTCAATAAAGTTGGCAGCCTCTTCCAAAGTCAGCTGATCCATAAGCTGATCCCATTTTTCATCAGACAGAGTAAGTGCACCTGCGAAAGTTCCATCCTCATTAAACTGGAGGAAATCAACGGTGCTTAATCCGTTGTCAGCTCCCCAGACAACTTCTTCGTCATTGTTCTCAGTAAGCTCATAAGCGGAGTTTGTAAGACCTTTCATCATTTCCTCTATTGGAGTAATGCTTTCCACTTCTTTCCAGCCCTTGCTCCAGTCAGAACGTGTAGTGTATTCAGCAGTATCCGGGATCAGATTGTTAATATCGCAATCCTGGAATGCATTCTCTACGTTTTCAGAATAAGTCTCTTTATCTTCACCAAGAGAAACTGTCACTACATTTTCCGGCTCAATTGTTTCATCGTCTGTAATTGTGATCAGATCGTCTGTGGAATCTGTTTTTACCGCCAAGACATTGTTTAATGCTTCATGCGCACCGTTTCCGATTGTGAAATAATAATCACCGGAATCCAGCACCCATGCGCCCTCTGTTCCATCTTCTTTTACAGCTTTTTCATCATAACTTGCCATATATTCCGGAGCGAACTCAATTTCCAGAGTCTGTGATTCGCCAGGCTCAAGAACCTCTGTTTTTCCAAAATCAAGAAGCTGAATAGAAGCTTTCTCCAGTCCGCCCTCTATATATGGTGTCTGTACATAAAGCTGGACAACATCTTTTCCGGCAACGTCACCGGTATTGGTTACCTTCACTTTTGCAAGTCCCTTTTCCCCAGATATTACATCTACACTTTCCAGCTCCTGAGTAAAGGTTGTATAAGATAAACCATATCCAAACGGATAAGTTACTTCATCTACATAGTTCCATGCTTTGCCAGTAGAAGAGCCTTCTGTGGTGGTTGCATTTCCCTGATCCAGAACAGTATCCTCGTAACGGGTTTCATAATATTTATAACCAATATAGATACCTTCTGTTTCTACTACATACCAGTCACCCTTGTCTGCTTCTGTAAGTTCTGCACCAGATTCTGCATTGGAAGCATTAGTATAAGTATAAAGGCCAAAGTTGGTCATTGCCGGAGCAGAAACAGAACTTGTGGCATAAGTATCAGAAATATGACCGGATGGATTCACATCGCCAGAAAGTACATCACATACTCCAAGGAATCCATTCATTCCCGGAAGTCCAGTCCAAAGAATTGCTCCAATCTCCGGATCATCCTTCAGTTCCTGGATTTCCATAGGAACGTCAGAATTGATCAAAACGATCACCTTGCCATTGCTATTTTCCTTTGCAAGCTGGATCATCTCTTTTTCGTAAGCTGAGATAGACATCGGGGTGTCGAAGCTGTCCCCATTAGGATCCTTCATATTTGTGCTGTAGTCAGACGCCTCTGAACTGTCTCGGGAAAGAACAACAATTGCTGTTGTATCCTTAGCAGATTCCAGAATATCATCTGTGTAAAGTTCAGCAGGTGCCTCACCTACTGTATATGTATCTGCTTCATTATAAGAAGCGGAAAAAGCAGGTACAAGGCTATGGCCCGGAACTTCATTTCCAAAGAAAGAAGCTTTTCTGTAATATGGCGCGCAGGTTTCACTTGCATAAAAGCCTTTCATGGTTTCATTTACTGTGAAGCCTCTTTCATCCATAGCTTCTTCAATACCATAAGCGATCTGACCATCCTCTGAATCAGCCACAACAGAGGAACCAATTAATCCGCCGGTTCCCGGAAGATGGCTGTTTAAGCCCCAGAGGGTAACAGCTTCTTTGGATTTGTCAAGTGGAAGAGTCTGATCTGTATTTTTGAATAAAACGGAACCTTCTGAAGAAATTTCAGCAGCCAGCTGTTCTTTAGCCTTTACCAGATCCTCTACATTGTCAAATTCAGATTCATAATAAATGCCATCAGAGTCAGAATCTCCCTGCTCGATTTTGTAGCTTGAGGTTCCAAGTGTCGCATTAATGAAATCCACTCTTGCATTTGCAATTGAGCTTCCGCCCAGTGTGATTGTGAGAAGTGAGGCTGTAGTTGTTGCCAAACCACGCCAGATTTTCCCGGTATGCTTTTTCATATTTCCTTTCCTCCTAGTAAATTTCCTTTGACAGATAAACACATACTTTTCAGATAGTTACTCTGTCCTTTCAGTTCTGTTTGAACCGCTGGATTTACTATAGCAAAAGGAATGGGATTTGTGAAAAATTCGGCAAATTTGGAACCGTTTCTGGCAAAACTGGTAAGCATATGAAATTTAAATCAATCTAATATTTCAATCTCTGTCTCTGCATTTCCAAGCTCAGATTCAGCTTTCACAACTACTTTACCAGCTCCAGCCTGTGGACGGATAATCGCCAGTGCTTCTCCATAATAAGTATCTGTCTCATTGCTCTGGTAGCTTTCCGGATAGTATGGGCAGGCACTTCCAAATGCCAGAAGCTCGCCACCTTTTACAGCAAGCTTGATTCTGCCTCTTGCCAACGGTTTTGTCTGGCCGTTTTCGTCTGTGTAGCGCATTCTTACGTAGCAAAGATCGGTGTCTGCATTCACACAGGTAAGCTCTGGTTCTGCCTGGAGGATTGTTTCTTTTCCCGCGGTTGTCAAGGTTTTCTCTTCAATTATATTGTCATTTGCATCATAGGCAACAGCCTTGATTTCTCCATTCTGATAGGTTGTATCAAAGAATACCTTGCAGTCATTTTTCGGCTTCTTAGTGCCTACACACTTGCCGTTTATATACAACTTCACATGATCTGCACGAGTGTAAACTTCCACTTTTGCTGCATTCCCATCACAGCCATTCCATGACCAGCTTTCCATTGCATTTGTCATTTTCCATGCAGAAGGAGAATGGGCATCCTTTGTGTGATCAACCGGCATAACTGCAATTGCCAGATCCTCCAGTTCAAAGGCAACTCTGGTATATGCCATCTCACCAAGAGGCTTTCCTGTGAGATCAATTCGGCCTGAACCGGCACTTACCCAGCCACAGCCGCCATCAAAACGAGGTGCATAATCCTTATATTCCCATGCGCCGATTCCAACCTCACCCAGATAATCCTGAGCTGCCCAGACGAAGTCACCAATGATACGCTTATCACGTTTTGCTTCCTGCATAAATCTGTAAGCATCTGCACAGAAGGTTTCACTTCCAAGAATAATTCGCTTGGAATACTTCTTTAAGTCATGACGGTAACGCTTGATTCCATAGTTATATCCTGCTACATCCATATTGGCATATGCATCCCTTGTTTTCACATCACATGGATAAAGAGTTGCTCCTGTTTTCATAAATCCGGCACCAAAAATTCCGGCTACCGTGTTATAAAATTCACTTCCCACAGCCTTTTTCTTCTTGGCATTCTCAGCAGCTTCATCTGCTTTTTTATCGCTGTAAACACCAAATCCCATAGAGCTTAAGAAGTTAAAGAAGATGTTGATTCCGCAGCTTACAGGGCGAGTGGAATCCAGCTCATGAAGTCTGTCTGTAAGGGATTTTGTAAGGGCAATTCCCTTTTTCTGCGCAGTCTCAGACACTTCATTTCCTGTAGAATACATGATCACAGATGGATGATTATAGTCCTTATCCACCATATCTTTTAAGTCTTTTCTGTAATTTTCCAGAATCTCATCTGCATAGTCATACTTTGTTTTATGGATATACCAGCCATCAATATATTCGTCCATTACAAGCATTCCCATCTCGTCACAGGCGCGAAGAAGTGCTTTGGAGCATGGGTTATGTGCAGAACGGATTGCATTATAGCCAGCGTCCAGAAGGATGCGGATTTTACGGCGTTCTGCAAATTCATACGCACAGGCACCAAGAAGGCCGTTATCGTGATGGATACAGCCACCTTTTAACAGGACACGTTTTCCATTGATACAGAAGCCCTCTTCCGGAGTACAGCTTACTACACGGATTCCAAAGGTTTCTTCCTGAATATCCTCGCCGAAGGTTACGCGACAGGTGTAAAGATTCGGTGCTTCCGGACTCCAAAGGTTTGCTCCCGGAAGAGCAATTTCTCTAGAAAATTTACCATCTGCCTGGAGAATTTCCAAGGCGATGATCTTATCTGATGCTTTGTCAGAATTTTGAACGGTTGGTTGTACTGCATTTTCGTCAATACACTGCTCTATGGTCTCGTCTGTCTGGTCTGCACTTTCGCCAGCCACAGCTTTTCTGGTAACAATCTGTTTCTCCATAATTTCCACTTTCACCTCACCGGCAGCATTCGGCCATGCCTCCACGCGGATTTTCGGCTCCTTATAATCCAGTGTAGTGATCTTCACGCTGTCAAATCTTAAATGTTTCTTCGGCACGATATACAGCCACACCGGACGGTAAATTCCGGTACCGGAATACCAGCGGCTATTAGGCTGATCGTGATTGATCACTTCCACCCGGATCACATTTTCTTCCCCGAATTTTACATATTTTGTTGCATCTACATAGAAACCAAGATAGCCATAAGAATGATATGCAACTTTTTCGCCGTTGAGATATACAGTTGCCTTACGGTAAACGCCCTCAAATTCCAGGATCACTTTCTCGTCTTTCGCTTTCTCTGGAAGGATAAATGTTTTCTCGTAAGTGTAATCCTGTGCCTCATACCATCCTGTATTCACACCGCCGGCACTTGTCTCGCTTCTCTCATCCAGCTGCATGGCATCATGCGGAAGAGTTACTGCAAATGCATTTTCTTTATCTCCTGTTTTGTAGCAAATCCAGTTTTCGTTAAATGACTGCTTCATGATTTCCTCCTGAAATTTTCTATAATTTTCTTTTAATGTCAAGCGGATATTCCAGGTCCGCTTCGCTACTTACTCATAACCGAATGCTGCTTCTCAGCTTAATTCTACCAAATAAAAAGCAGGCTGCGCTATTCCAAACGCAACCTGCCAAAAAACACGCGCCAACTGTGCAAAAAGCGCATTGCTGTTCTCCTGTTCGCAGCAACAGGCTCTAAAGCCTGTTTGAAAAATCATTCCCGCAATCTGCACGCCCCACTTTGCGGTATATTTCACCCGAATTCGGTTGCCGTAGTCCGCTACGGTGCCCTCATCCGAGCGAAATCTCCCACAAATTGTGACGCACATCTTGCAGAAAGCCTTTTTCAAACACGCTCTAGAAAATCTTCTGTAAAAAATTATACAGCGCCAGATGCCAGTTTCCCATAGAATGATACCGCATTGGAAATACATCAAAACAGGTATTTACACCAGACCGCAATCTGGGTTCAATATCCAGCAGAGCCTGGTAATCCTGAATCTGTCCAGGCAGGGCGAAGTCGAGGTTGCCACTTGCCACATATAAATAATGAATTGGCAGTTCTGCAAAATCGCCTGTCTGAATGGTGTCTTCAAATGCAGTCTTATCTGTCCTGCTTCCGCTGAATGCCCCAAACCAGGAAAAATAATCCAGGCTCTGGCACAATACGGAATGGTACATCGTTACCGCCCCTCTTGACAAACCAGCAAAGGCTCTGTGATCCCGGCTCTTGGAAAATCCCTTATCATCTGCCGATTTTGCATATGTAGAATAAGAGGATTCAATCTCAGGCATCAGATCATTTCGCAGCTCCTTTGCAAAAGAATAGGTCAGCTGATCCAGATCATCTGCACAGTCATCTTCCACATAAAAGGTTGGTGTCACCACGATCAGTGGCTCAATATCTCCATCTGCGATCATGTTATCCAGCATGGTTTTATTATATGGATTTGTTTTCAGCCAGTATTTTTCATCATCACCAGTTCCATGCATCAGATACAGAATATTATACTCTTTTTCCTTACTGTAACCATATGGAAGATATACATAAGCTGACTTTTTCACGCTTCTTCCATCAGTGGCATAAGCCCTGGTATCGTATACAACTTCTTCCACAGTTCCAGCCTGTTCTGGTTCTTCCTCATCATATTTCGACGGAACTGCCCATAACTCATCCCGAGCCTGTCCCTGCGCTTCATGTCCTGCATCATACCTTACTTTCCAAAATCCCAGAAATCCTGCCAGTATCAGAACTGCTGCCGCAAGCGGTAAAACTGCCACACGCCCCATAGGGATTTTTTTCCAGATCATCACCGTTGTCCCCAGGCTTCCTCCCAGCGTGGCTACAATAGCCTCTGCCAGAAATAACCAGTTAAAATAATATGTACTGGTAGAAAAATTGGTATTAAAATACAGAACAAAAGCCGTCACTGCAATCAGCAGATATAAAAATGGCATTCTGCTTTTCCATGCCATATACGCCACCAGCATAAAAACCACCGCGATCATACTGAATGTAATAAATGCTGTCTTATCTCCCAAAATTGCAAACCGGACAATATCAATTCCGGAAAGTAGCACCAGAACAACTGCGAGAATCTGGCTGATCCGGTTCCACATTTTTTCATCTGCTGTTATCTCAATTTTATGCCTCATCATTTTCCCACTCCTACATTTTCTCCAGATACTTTATCACATTTCATGGATCATTTCCTGAAAAATCCGCAATTTGCAGCTCAGAAGCCGCAGACTGCATACAATAAAATTCTTCACAGATAAAGATAACAGATTTCTTCTTATTTTTCAGCATTCTGGCAAATGTAGGCACCTTTTAGGCAAAAAAATACCGGAAACAGCTCTCCAAATCCTAACATTCAAAGAACCATTCCCGGTTTAGAAGGAATTTCAATTATAATTTGCAGCCTCGCTGCGCGCCCCAGATCACTCTTTCACCGCACCGGAAGTCATACCGCCCACAATATATTTCTGTCCGATCATATACACGATTACAACCGGAATACAGGTAAGTACAATATCAGCAAAAATGTAATTCCAGTAGCTTTTATTTTTTCCAAAGAACTGATAAACAGCCATAGTCATCGGGAACATTTTACTCTTGCTTGACAGATACAATGGAGTCAGGAAATCGCTCCACACACCCATGAACTGCAGGATAAAACAGGTCACCATAGTTGGCTTCAGAAGAGGCATGATAATCTTAAAAAACAGGCTGATAGGACCTGCGCCATCAATGACTGCTGCCTCATCCAGTTCCACCGGAACAGAAACCACAAAGTTGCGGATAGTAAACACACAGAACGGAATCATGGCGCTTGTAAACACCATAATAATTCCCTGTCGCGTATCGTTCAGATGAAGAGTGCTTAATACTCTCACCAATGTTACATAGTTAACCGGGAAAAACAGTCCGCAAAGTACGAAATAATATAAAAATACATTTAATCTGGTACGCTTGCGGCACATTACAAAGGCAGCCATTGCACAGAGCACAACCCCCAAAGTGGTTGCGACCAGTGCGTAAAGTAAACTGTTTGAAAATCCCTGGATCAAGTTTCCTTTGTCAATAACCTCGGTATAATTGGAAAACAGCCATTCCTTCGGCAGGGCAAGACTCATTCGGGAAGCCTCGCCTTTACTCTTGAAAGAGTTTATAACTACCATATAAAAAGGCAGGATAACGGTCAGGCACAGCAGGATGCAGACCAGATGTTTCAGCAGATTCTGAACTTTTTTCTTTGTCATTGCTGTACCTCCTGTTTTCCTAAAGTTTTAACAATTACAACACCAGCAATTGCCGTGATCAGAAGCAGAATACTGTTCAAAGCAGAAGACATACCGTACTGGCCTCTGGAATAAAGCTGGAATGCGTAAGTGGTAAGAACCTCTGTTGCATGTCCAGGGCCACCATTTGTCAGAACGTAAACGATATCAAATACCTTCAGGCCATAGGTAATACCAAATACCAGGTTGATCATGATGGCGCCGCTGAGCATTGGAAGTGTCACATAGCGAAGTCTCTGCCAGAAGTTTGCTCCGTCGATCTCCGCTGCTTCATAGTAGGATCTCGGAATGGTATTCAATCCGGCGAGGAAAATCGTCATTACATAACCAATACCTCTCCATGCATCCACACCATAAATGGATTTCCACACAACCCCAAGATCCGAAAGCCATTTCTGTTTCAGGATACCAAGATGCAGTGCATCCAGGATTGCATTAAGAAGACCGTTGTTATAGTTTAAGATAGACTTAAAAACAAGACCGATAATAACAAATGGAAGAATGGACGGCAGATACAGTAAGGTTCTGTAAAGTCCTTTTCCCTTCAGTCCTTCCTGAAGCATGATGGCAATCAGAAGTGCCGGGATCAGCTTCACAATATTGGAAATAATGGTAAATTTTAATGTATTTCCAATACCGCTTAAGTAATCCTTATTTGATGTAAAAATCTCTTTAAAATTGTCCAGTTCCACAAAATGGACACCATTTAATACACTTCTTGAATTCCAGTCTGTGAATGAATATGCAACACCCATTATACTGGGAAGCAGGAAAAAGATAATGTACAAAGCCAGCGGCAGTATCAGAAACCACTGTGGATAAATTTTCTTCTTATTCAAAGGCGATACCTCCCCTCTATCAAACAGTGCGAAGGAATCACTCCTTCGCACTGAAGATATACCCTTATTAAATATCTTATGCTTAAATAATTATGTCAATTTCTTACCGGAAAACTTTATTTAGTTCCAGTTTGCATCGCCAACTGTCTTGGCAGCCTCTGCACGGTTGGTGTCCATATTTGCAAGAACGTCATTTGCTTCCATTTCGCCCTGGCAGAATGCAACCATATCCTGACCAAACTGCATCCAGTAATCGTTTGTATATTTTGTGCCGGTCTGCAGAACAGATACGCTCTTCTTACTGTCATCTACTGTTGCAAGGAACTCTTCTTCCTCTGGCAGCCAGTGTTGCTCAATTGCATCATCGTTCATATCAACGTTTGTGTATGCAGGAGAGTTGTCAAGGATTTCCTGAAGACTCTCTGTGGTTGTAACAAAATTGAAGAATTCTTTTACAAGATCCTCATGCTCTGTTCCCTTGTAACCAAACATGGTAGGTCCAGCCGGGTTGGTCGGATACCAGGTGTTATCGCCAAGTGGGATCAGGAACATACCAAACTCATCCTCTGTGCCTGTGTCATCTTTGATCTGCTGAATGTAACTGGAGTTTGCCATAGCCATTGCAATGTTTCTGTCGCCAAATTCATTTGTCAGGTTGGTGCTGTCAGTTCCAATCCAGTCCTCTCCGAAATATCCTGCATCGGAAAGCTCTTTGAACTCGTTCAGAACCTCAAGCATTTTCTCATTGTCAGCAAATGTAGCCTGATTTGTATTCAAAGCATCGTAAAGTCCTGGTGTAGCTTCTTCGTAAACACCACCGATCTGGAAGAATGCCAGCTGATGCTGCCATCCATCTGCACCTGGCATAAACCATGGAGTAATTCCCTGTTCTGCGATCTTAGCGCAAAGGTCTTTCAGCTCTGCATAAGTAGATGGTATCTCCCAACCATTCTCTTCGAACAATGTTTTGTTATAAACCATTACATATTCTGGTGAATTGTGCCAGATCTGAAGTCCGTATAATTTATCATTGTATACACAGGATGTTTTTCTTGCTTCCGGCATAAGATCTTCCCAGGAAGCTCCTGTGAAATCAATACAGTATTTCTCTGGATCAACGATTGTAGACTCGATTGCAAATGGGTTAGACTGAATCCAGAAAATATCTGCGCAGGAATCAGTAGCCAGTTTGGACTGAAGCAGGTCAGAATACTGGTCAGCCGGAATAGTCTGAAGGTCAACTGTTACACCATAAGTATCTTCAAAACGCTCGATTGTTGCATCATATCTGTTATCCATCCAGCCTGCTGATACCAGAATACTCAGTTCCTCACCGGAAAAATCTGCAGTCTCCTCTGCAAATACGGTAAGTCCGCTTGTCATGGACGCGATCATTGCTGCTGCACAAGCCACTGCCACAAAACTCTTTCTTTTCATTTACATATCCTCCTTTTAATAAAATGGCATTTACCTCATTCAGGAATCTCCGCTGATTCCTCTGTTCTTTTGATGATATTATTTTATCAGCCAGATGCTTTTTAATCCATGGATATTCTTACTTTCAATTTGTACTTTTTTCACCACATATTATACTTTTTTCACATAAGCTTATGTTTCTTCGAAAAGTCACCCGAAATTCTTATATATATTTTCTCTGTTTTCGAGCATTTATTTGTACTTTTTAAACAAATATGATATACTGATTTTTAATGTTTCACACATGGATTTCTGCATCTGCTTTCATAATATAGTCAGCAGCGCGGGCAAAACAATTACAGGAGGTATCGCCAGATGAAATCACGCAGTTTACAATCCAAGCTTTTTTTTGCCTATATCAGTCTGGCCTGCCTGATTCTTTTTTCTTTTGCTGTTTTTTTCTATGCTTTTGTTTCCAGACAGCTCAAGCAAAGTCAGATCAGTGCCATGAACACTCTCAATTCCAGCTTTCAGACTCAGGTAGATTCCGCGATCCGCAATCTGGATGCAGTATCTGTAAACATTAACTACAGCAATCAGTCAAAAACCATTCTGGACAATTCCTTCAACTTAAATATTTCCAGCAACATGCTTTCTGCCATGTCTGATTTGTTTATTTCCCTTTCCGGAACCGAGCTGAAGGCAGATCAGGTAAATCTCTATGATTTTTCCGGATATGTTCTGGAAGCCGGCATCTCAACTATAGTCAAAAAGACGGATGGCTCAAAGGATGAGTGGATTGAGGTCGCCCGTGAACTGGAGGGAAAAAAAGTCCTTACTCCACCCTACTGTACCAGAGAATATACAAAAACAGCCACCTATGACCAGTGGTTTATTTCCCTGTACCGATCCTTTAATAATCAATATAAACGTGGCGTGGGTGTGATTGAAACAGCCAAGCAGTGCAAATCTGTTTTTAAAAGTATCATCACTTATAAAAAAAAGAACCATGAAGATGCTGCCAGCATCTATGTTTTTGACAGCAATGGCGATCTGATCTATCCCTACGATATTTCCCAGGAATACAAAGCAGCACTTCAGCCCTACTATGAACTTACCAAGGGAGATGATTCAGCCCTCACTTTTATCAGTCCTCTTACAGGAAAAACAGAGTATGCAGCAGAGGCCGTATCCTCTTATACCGGCTATACCTATCTTACAATTCAGCCGGAATCTGTAGTTCTGGCTCCGGTTTACAATCTGCTTCGTATTCTTGCGGCAATTGTTGCGCTGTTTCTGACAATCTCCATCTTTATTTCCTACCGGCTTTCCCGTTCAGTCGTAAAACCGGTAAAGCATCTGAAGCATATTATTCAGCGCATGGAGCTTGATACACTTGGACAGGAAAAGGTAACTGCATATCCGGTTTCCGTTAATGAACTGGAAGAGCTCTACCAGGCCTTTCAGCTGATGAGCGACAATCTGAAGGATTCCATGGAGCAGCTGAATCAAGCTAAGGAGCAGGAAATGAAAGCCAGAAGCATGGCTTTGCAGACACAGATCAATCCTCATTTTTACTACAATACCTTGTCCAGCATTATAGTTCTGGCAGAGAACGGAGATTCTGAGACCGTGGTAAAAATGTGCCGGAATCTTTCCCGGATCATGCGTTATATTACCAATACCACAGAGACAACGGTCACTTTAAAGGATGAACTGGATTATGTACAGAAATATCTGTATTGTATGAAGGTCCGTTATCAGTCCAGCCTGAATTACAGCATCCATGTAGATGAAAGCCTTCTTTCCCAACCAGTCCCCAAGCTGATCATCCAGCCTATTGTGGAAAATGCCATTCGCTATGGTTCGAACTGTGCACCGCCATGGAACATTTCGATCACCAGCGTGGTCACGGAAGGAAGCTGGCAGATTGAAGTAACGGATTCCGGTCCTGGCTTTACAGAGGAAGCCAAAGAGAGGATCACTGCCAACATTATGAAAGCCATTCAGAATCCGGGACTTCCGGAACTAAAAATAAATGGGCTGGGAACTATAAATGTGTATCTCAGATGGAAAATATTCTGTAAAGGAGACATTATTTTCAGATATGGAAATACCGCTGATGGGCACGGAATCGTGTCTATTGGACGGTATTTTTCCAAGACAGCTAAATCAGCAGATGAAACTGACTGCATAAGTGAATAAGCAAGGAGGAATCAAAACAGTATGACGTACACTGTCATCGTTGCGGAGGATGAAGAACTTCTGCTCACAAATCTTGTCCAGAAAATCCAGAAAGCGGATCCGGATTTTCTGGTGGCAGGAACTGCACAAACAGGCGATCAGGCTCTGGCTCTGGTAGAAAAGCTCAGCCCTGATCTTGTAATTACGGATATCCGTATGCCTGTGATGGATGGAATCACCCTGCTCACAAAAGTAAGGGAGCAGTTTCCATTTACTAAATTTATTATCACCAGTGGATTTTCAGATTTCGAATATGCAAAAAAGGCCATCACTTTAAAGGTTTCTGATTATCTGCTGAAGCCAGTTGATTCAGAGGAGCTTAAAGAAGCTCTCTCCAAGATCAAACAGGAATTTCAGATTGCCGGAAATGATTACGAAGAGGTGTTTAATGCCCGGACTGCTGCCATGACACCAACTCAGATCGCCACATTACTGAAAGATTTCATTGTAAAAAACTACAGCGAGGACATTAATCTGAACCTGATCGCAGATAACATGAACTACAGTCCCAGCTACCTGACCAAAATTTTCTGCCAGGTCTACGGTTGTACCCCGTCCAAATATCTGATCACCCTGCGCATGAGCCACGCCCAGCGTCTTCTGGTCCATGAGCCTGGTCTGTCCGTGAAACAGATCGGGGAAATGTGCGGCTATCATGATCAGGGATATTTCAGCAGAATTTTTAAGAAACATACAGGTAAAAGCCCGTTGGAATTCCGGGGGTAAAGCTTTGAAGACCGGCAGGGATTGTTCCCTGCCGGCCTTCTGACACGCTCTAGAGCGTGTTTGAAAAAGGCTTTCTGCAAGATGTGCGTCACAATTTGTGGGAGATTTCGCCCGGATGAGGGCGCCGTAGCGGGCTACAGCAACCAAATTCGGGTGAAATATACCGCAAAGCGGGGCGTACAGATTGCGGGAATGATTTTTCAAACAGGCTCTAGATCCGGAATAATTCTGCATGCTCTTCTTTATACAGCTCTATATTTAAGTACTCTCCAAAGTGCACTTCATCTGGTCTTCCGTATTCATAGGAAACCTTCACAGATTTTCCTGGCCATGGGTTTTCCACTCTGCATGGGTGTCCTTTGTGGCTGAGTATGCTAACCCGCTCTACCTCACCGTCTTTCAAAGCAGCGCTTACCTCAAGCCCTCCCCAGGCACGGAAATTCCGGAAAAAGGCGTTTGGATGCTCAGCTCTCGGCCATACTGGGAAAATGCGGATCATGCCCTCGCAGCTTTGCAGCATCATCTCCTGGATGGCATCCGGGATGGTGTTCAGCTGCTCGATTCCATGAGGATTTTCCTTCAGAAAACCGTTTGGGATTCCCCGGTTCAGGATCATATCGCGCATTTCTTTCCAGATGATTTCCGGAGCGTAGCCTACACGTACTGCGGCAGTGAAAAACAGACAGCTTAGGTTAGAGGCATTAAAAGCACCAGCCTTGTAGAAATGAGGATTTTTTACTCCACCAGATTCCATTCCATTGCTGTAAGCTTCGCCATTTTCTAATTCACCATTGCTATTGAACAGCAAGTTATTTGCATTATCTTTATCTGCAAATTCTGCTTCTTCAAGTGCCTTCCTGTATTCCAGCTCTCCCAGCGCATTCTCCACCAGTGCATGTATCTGCACTGTATTTCGCGCCACTTCCAGCTCTTCCGGGGCACTTCCAAGCCCAATTGCATTGCCCGGATATATCTGCATCACATTTCCCGGAAAATGGAAAGACCATTTGCCACCGATACCTTCATCATAATAAATCTCTTTGTCCAGCATTTCTTCCGGAAGCAGATCCTCCAGCTTCACATCCACCTCTTTCCAAAGAGTTGGATTCTCCTGAATCTCCCGAATTGTCCCCTTTGGATAAGGTGCCAGGTTCTCTGCGATTTCCAGCCATTTTTCCCTCTTTTTCTCATCCAGATCAAGTGCCTCACTGATTCTCGGCATCCAGGTAAAGAAGGTTTTCAGATAACCTAATGTATTCACCGGATCTTCCGGAACGCCATTGTCACGGATGTTCCCATCTGTGCGCTCGTGCATACCATCTCCAACTACATGGTAAACGCCATCCCTGCACACCAGATCCTTTTCCCAGAAATCTGCCACACCGCGAAGATAGGGATAAACCTTCTGTGCATACGCCTCATCCTCCGTGATTCCATAACGATAGATCATATTCAAAGCACCGTGAATGGCAGGAGATTTCATATGCAAAAGCAGGGCCTCACTTACCAGGCCGTGAGGTCCCAGTCCCAGCGGATAATAAAGTCCCTCATGGTGAAGCAGCCGCTTACACATCTCATCTGAAATTTCCATCAGTTTCAGATAAGGCGCATCGTGAGGATCAGACTGCTGGAAATGTCCGGAGACCATCAGATTCAGATAGGGAGACTGATGGTTATAATTAATCTTATAATTTCCATTCCATGCCGGACGGTCAAAAGTACTGATTCCCAGAATATTGGGCGGATATTCCGGATCCCGTGCTACACTTGCCAGCATATACTTCGACAGATAATATCTCTGCTCGATCACCGGATCATCCAGGGAAATTTCGGAAACACTCCAAAACTTTTTCCACCATGCCCGGTGCCGTTCATGAAGAGTTTCCACATCTTTTTCCGTTATCCACCTTGCCCTGGAAAAGGCATACTCATAAGGCCTGCTGCACTTCGCCCAGGAGCGCACTGGCAGAACGAATGTTGCCCGCTTACCGGCTTTTATTTTTTTATGAGTGCTTCTGTCACTTAGCTTTCCTGTATTTCCAAATGCTTTAACTGCCTCAGCATTCTTTAAAATACCGTTTCCCGCCGAAGGTTCTGTAAATACCGCTTTATTTGATTTATTCCCACTTTCCTCAGTGAATATAATAGATCCCTTCTTTAAAGAAGCCAGACTTTCAACGCCGCCAATTACTTTCGTTTCCTTCAGAAAGCCCCCTGCAAAACCGACCTTAGTTGGAATATCCACATGATCTGAAAACTGCCGGTATCCACTTACAATCCCACCGCCGGTTTTCTTTACCTGCAGCGGACGTCCCGTCACCAGTCCAGCGAACATTCCGTTCTGGATATTCTCCAACTCACCGCTTCCCCAGACATCCACAGCTTTTTCGCAGCCTTTTCCTATTTCGTCCGGAAAATAAAAATCAAATTCCACATCCAGATCTGTCTCACTCTCAAACTCTACCACAAGAATGTTCTCATCTGCAGCCACCCAGCTTTTCAGAGAACATTTCTCTCCGGCGGAATTTGTCAATATTGTTATAGTTTCTCCCGTGGCAAACTTCTGCTCCGTATACCACCGGGCACCCTCCATAGCAGGAATATCAAACACCATACGCCCTACCGGTCTGGGGCTTCCGCCGCTTACCGCCGGATCACATTTGGCAGAACTGTTATCATGAAAGAATTCCCAGTTCGCCGCACTTTCCATTTGCCAGAAGTCATTGGTCGTAAACCAGAACTGTGGATACCTCCCATCCCCGGCCACTGCCGCCAGCAAATCTCCATTTCCCAAAATCGGCGCGTCAATCTTCGTCCCCGCATTCTGCCAGATTTTCCATCGTCCGCCCCCTGAAACATCCACATTTCCATCTGGCACAGCCGTCGGAGCCTCAGTAAATACAGCCCTATTTCTCTCTACAACCATATATCTTTCCTTCTCTCCACTTTCGCTTCCCGCACCGCAGTATCCTACTTTATAATCACCGTCTCATAAACCGCTTCCCTCATTCCCGGGAAGCTGCCCTCTCTACGCCCATTCACCAGCTGTCCTGCCGCATCCTTCCACTGGAATCTGGTCGTCGCATACGCCCCATTCTCAAAGTTATAGTTATTTCCTTCATCCTCATACAGCACAAACTCTCCGTCTGCCCCAGGATAAACGATAATCTGTACCGGCTTCTCTGGCTCCTGCTCTGCATAAACCAGCCCATCAGCCACCGGAATGATCGCACCCGCCTTCACGAAAATCGGGATCCGGTCAATAGGTGTCTCCACCTTCACATACTGGCCGCCCTCATATTTCTCATTTGTCCAGTAATCGTACCAGATCGTACCAGCCGGCAGATAACACTCCCATGTCTTTTCCCTGTTAAGCACGGTACTTTCCGGACCATAATACATAGGCTCCGTAACTGCACAGATCAGCAGGGATGGTCCAAACATAAACTCATTCTCCACCTTTCGCGCCTCTCTGTCCTCCGGGAAATCAAACAACAGGCTTCGCATAATGGTATAATCCTCAAAATGTACTGCCCCTGCCAGCGAATAAATATAAGGCATAAAATGATATCTCAGCTTGATAAATTTCTCGATAGCATCATAGAACATAGTGCCCTTTTCCCCGAAATTCCAGATTTCTCTCGGCGTATCTGTACCATGAGACCGGAACATAGGAAGAAATGTTCCCATCTGAAGCCAGCGTGTATAAAGCTCACAATATCCCTTATCTTTCACACCCTCATTATATTTTCCTTGCCAGAACCACTTGGGCTCCGGATCCGTGTTGCATCCGCATCCACGGTTCTGCCACTTATCTGCAACTGTGAAAAAGGCTCCGATATCCAAGGTCCAATAGGGATAACCGCTCAGTCCCATATTCAAACCTTCTACGATCTGGATCTTCAGATTCTTCCAGTCCGCGCAGGTATCTCCAGACCACAGCATAGCTGCATACTTCTGACCAGATGCATAACCGGAACGTGTCAAATTCAGTACACGCATATCCTCCCGAGCCTTTCTCTGGTTCTCATAAATTCCCTTTGCATGCTCCAGGGCAAAAGCGTTGGCCACAGCAGGATCCAGGTATTTCTTGTGCTCGCCTCCAACCAGCTGGAAACGCTCCCAGGGCTCTCTTTTCACCGCACCGCCCCAGTCCGGACCGGAAAACGGCTCTGTGGAGTCACACCACCAGGAATCAAAGCCCTGGTCAAACAGCCCCTCCTTCGCCTGTTTCCAGTACATTTCTCTTGCTTTTTCATTAAAAGCATCATAGGTTGCATAATCATACAGAAGATATCCGGCATCAAAAAATTCCTGATGATTTTTTCCTCCGGCATTCATATTCGGCCATACAGAGACCATGCTGTGGGCATGCATCTCATGAATCCGCTCCATGCACTCCTTGTTATCCCCATAACGGGACTGATCCAGAATCTTCTCCCCCCAGTTGCCCGGATCCCAGGTATTCCAGTCCTGAACCACACAATCCAGCGGAACCCCGATTTCTCTGTAATGGCGTACAATTTCCTCTAATTCTTTGGAAGTATAATATTGCTCCTTGGACTGGATATAACCATAAGCCCACTTCGGCAGCATCTGCGCCTTGCCTGTCAAATAGCGATAAGCATGGATAATTCCATCCATGGTATTGCCGCCCATGAAATAATAATCGATCTGATCCACTGTATCCAAAAACAGGTAAGACTCCCTTCCCTCATCATTAAAAGTCATCAAAGAACAGCAGTCAAACAGCACTCCATATCCTTCTGTAGAAACAAACAGAGGCATTGGAATCCTCATATTGTGCTGGTAAAGATACTGATTGTGTCCGCGATAATTGTAAATTCCTTCCTCCGCCTGGCCAAGACCGTGAATCTCTTCCTCCTCTTTCCAGTCGAAAAATACCCTTGCACGATAACCGTCGCGCACCTTCTCCGGCTTCAGATTCTGGATAAAGTTACGCTCACCGTCAACTGTTTTTACACGGTTGATAACCGGCTTCTCACCTCCAGTTGTATACCGCACTACATCAATTTTTGTTAAATCTGCCTTATCCTGTATGCACCACCTGGTTCCGTCCGCGTGCTTCCACTCTATTTTTCCAGATGAAAGTTCCAGAGAGGCCAGAACTTTTCCAGTCTTTAGTTCCAGCTTTTCTTCGTTTTCCTCTGCTGCAAACTCAACTGCCGGATATTCCTTTTTTTCAATAATAAGAGAGTCGTTTCCCTTAATCTCCTCTTTTCCAATTACACAGCGGATAATTTCCTCTGTAACCGGAATCAGCCGGTATAACATTCCTGCCGCTTCCGTCTGTACATACCTGTCTGTTTTTATCATTTTCCATTCCCTCCGTTTTTCAATCCCCTTTTTTTTACGTTGTCTGTCTGAAAGAGCCTCTTGCGTGATAATAAATTCCAACGAAATTTTCCATTACATAAAAAGCTGGCACATCAGGACAAAGCTTCCTGCTTTTATCCTAACATGCCAGCCTGAAAAAGGTCTATGTCTTATCTGCTCCTGAATTTTAATTATTTTTACTCTTCTCATATCCAGGAGTTTTTCCCATATGCTTCTTATATAATCTGTAAAAATTGGAAATATTATTGAACCCACATGCCAGGGCAATCTCAGTCACATTTGCCCCATCCTCCCGAAGCAGCTCCCGGGCCCGGTTCACACGCAGACGTGTCACATAATCACTGAAGCTGATGTTGGTGAACTTACGGAAATAGGAGGAGAAATAGTTGGAGCTCATATAAACAGACGCTGCAACCTCCTCCAGTGTAATCTTCTCACAATAATGAGCGTTTATGTAAGTAAAAGCCTGCTCCAGACGTTTCATGGCATTTTTCTTTTCCCGAAGCATTTCACCGGACTTGGTCTCATCCTGATAAGCCCGGATCAGCATGGTCAGAATCCGCAGAACATTCGCCTTAATCATAAGCGGATAGCCCTCCTTGCGCTCCTGCCATTCCTGGTAAATCTCCTGTATGCTGGTACGGATCTCCGTATTCACCGGTTCTTCATGGCCCACTCTGTTCTTAAAATTAGTTCCACGCTCAACAAAGGGCCGCAGATATTCCGTATCAAAAGTACTGATCTTCTCTGCTACAAACTCCGGCGAAAAGATCATAACCAAAAGCTTCATTCTGCCTCCCAGAAGCTTCCAGCCATGCGGCTCTACATTATTAAAAATGATAATATCATTCTCTTCCATGGTATATTCCTGTCCATTGACGAAATAGTTTCCCTTTCCTTCCAGAACCCAGGTGATCTCAAAATAGCTGTGCCAGTGCCAGGTTCCCGGATGACTGTTGGAAGGGTTAAGCTCCACTTCTGATATCTGAAAAGGAAATTCTTTATCAAGAGGAATGCTGTCTCGTTCCAGTCTCATACTCTGCCCCCTGTAATAATCTCATGAGCACAGTATAGCAGACTTGGGTTCTGCATGCAATCAGCCTTAAAGATTATGTTATTGTTCACTCCGTGACCAGTAACACGGAGCGAGCAGTAACTTATTCTTTTTGGGGACCGGAATCCAAAAATTCTTCTAACTTTTGCAGCTCATCCTCATGCTTCCCATGAACTGCAATTCTGAAATAATCTTTTCCCTGCACTCCCTTTATCATATAATAATCATTTTCTATTTTGAAAAAAGGCTCTTTCAGCATATCCAGATACACAAAACTTCCCAGAGGTCTCAGACTTAATATAAAAGCTCTGTCTATAGGCGCATCCAGAAGGTAATCCGTTGCGAACCAGCCTGATTCTGCACACTTTTCTCTTGACGGCTGTTTTCCAAGAATTTTCATTTAATCGGCTCCTCTCAATGATACTGCAATCTGGCCTGCTGCCTCCAGAAATGCAAGGATTTCCTCTTCTTTCGTAAACCAGGAAACGCTCACTCTCACAGTTCCACTATTTTTTGTTCCCATTGCCTCATGAATCAGGGGGGAACAATGAAGTCCGGCGCGCACTGTAATTTCATAACCGTTTTCCAGGATATATGCCGCATCGGAAGCCTTCAGCCCCTGAAAATTCAGGCTCATAACAGGTCCCTTACATTCCGCAAAACTGCCATATATCTGTACCCCCGGAATTTTTCCAAGCCCTTCATACAAAAGCTTCATCATCCTTTCTTCTTTTTCCTTTATCCTGTCCACGCCGGTTTCCAGCACGAATTCCACACCGGCAAGAAGTGCCCTGATTCCCGGCAGATTCTGAGTGCCGACCTCATACTCATAATCACCTTCTTCATAAGTAAGCTGTTGACTGTTCCGCCCTGTGCCGCCATACTTCAATGGCTTCAGTTCCAGCCCCTTTCTTATGAAAAAGCCCCCGGTGCCTTGTATTCCCAAAAGACTTTTATGCCCTGTAAAAATAACCCCATCTGCCTTCCAGCTGTCTGCATCCACCGGAATACAGCCTGCACTTTGCGATACATCAACAATCAGAAGCAGATTATTTTCTCTTACAAAATTTCCAATCAGCTTCATATCCTGCACATATCCGGTCACATTGGAACAGTGGTTTACAATAAGAGCTGACGGATTTTTCCCTGTGTTTTCCAGAGCTTCTTCCAAACCTTTTTCCAGTGCCTTCCGGGTAACTGCTCCATTTTCCAGGCAGGAAATGATTGTTACAGGATGCTTCTTTAATACCGGCTGATTCATAAGCGGGCGCAATACACTATTGTGTTCTGTCTGGGTTGCCAGGATTCCACACCCCTCTTCTCCGTAATCCAATCCACACAGCACTGTGTTCAGGCTTTCCGTAGCACCTGAGGTAAAAAAGATCCGGTCACGAGCATGGATGCCCAGCAGCTTTCCAAGCTTTTCCCTGCACCTTTCTTCTGTATCTTTTTTCAAAATTTCGCTTCCTCCCCGGAATTGCGAAGCAGGCGTGTCCATAAGACACGCCTGTACAGCTTCACATACAGAGGAAGGCTTGGGCCAGGAAGTGGCCGCATTGTTCAGATAGATCATCTAACTCATCCTTCCAGGATATTGAAATCCATAACCTTTGCAATTTTTTTGATCAGCCTGGTATAATCACCAAAAATCAGAACCTGATGATGTCCAAAGCCAGCCAGATTGTGCATAAACTCCCTTGCATCATCCATCTGGATATAGTAATACGGGCTGCAATAGGTCTCGGCATATTCCGAACGGATTACTTTTCCTTTCTTAATGCACATGGTATCACCTGCCGGATTGAAACGACCAAGTGTAATATAATCGTCTTCGTTCTGTGTAAAATCAACCTGAAGCTTACCGCCGAAGCCCTGTCCGGTAAATGCCCACAGCTTGTATTCCAGCGGTTTTGTTCCGTATCCGTTCATACAAAGTGCCGGAACTGCATGATGGATCCTGAGCAGCTCATCTGTCTCATGGTTCGGATTACCCATAAATGCCGGACGGTTGGCAGCATACTGCATGATCAGCATCGCCATAAGTGCATTCAAGTCTTCCTCGCATCCGCTTGGAATTCCCTCATCCTTCATAATTGAATGACACATGCATGGTGTAAATTTACGGTTCTGTGGAATTTCCGTCGTACAAAGCTCATGACAGGCTGTGGAAAATGCATTGCAGTCATAAATATCCATCATTTTCTTTGCTGCAAGATAATATTTAATGTCATTGATAAACCAGTCGGTATTTACCTGAGTATCTGTAGAACCAGCAATCAGCTTATCCGCAATTGGCTTTGCCTCTTCATCCGTAATCTCATCCATATATTTGAAAATAGATGTGAATGGAAGCTTGATCACTTCAAATCCATAACGCTGACGAAGAACCTCCGGATCACGGATAAGGCTCTGAATTCCAAATGTAGGCTGGGAACCTGCGGTCAGCACAAGTGCTCTTGTATTGCGAACTGCTTTTCTTACCCAGAGAATATGTGCGATTTCATTTACATCCTGAAGATCCATTGCCACGTATGCTTCCACACCAATTGAGCGGCAATATGCTGCAAAATCAATGCCCTCATTTCCATTCTGCCAGATAATGACCGGTTTTCTGTAGCGTTCCAGCTTCGGAATTCTCCATCCCATGCAAAGGAAGCAGTCAATTTCATCTACATCTTCACCGATCTTGTCGAACATTTCTTTTTCTACAACAAAGGATTCATTATATCTTACATCCAATGCCTCTTTAAATTCAACCTCGCTAATCACGTCCTTCAGGGCCTCTACAGAGCTTTTGAAGGTTTCATCAGCAACCTTTGTCTCTGCCTCTACAGTCATGTCTTCTTTTCGTCCGGCACGGCACGGTCCCTCCCAGAAATGAGTATGTGTCAGACAACCGATCAATGGTCTTACAACAAGTTTTACATCCATAGCTTTCTGTTTCATAGTTTGAAATACCTCTTTTCCCCATTCAATTTTTGTGTTTCCCCCGCGTATTAATTTCAATTATATCTTTTAAAAAAACTTTTTCTTCTATTTTCTTCCTGTTACTTTATACTTTCTTATTGTTTTTTGTACTAATTACACAAATATTATAATTATTCCTATTAGTTTTATATGAATTATTGCACGTTGTATATCTCATACAGACAACGCAAAGCGCCGACAGATTTACCTGCCGGCGCTTTTTGGTTTTTATTATGGAGTTAACAAAACAAACTTAATTTGAATATGGGTTACTTCCATCAATAAGACTGCATATGTTTCAGCGTCCCAGAGACTCTACAAAAGTTCCCTTCACATCGCTCCAGTTGCGGTCTGCATAATCAAGAAGATATGCAGCCTGCTCCATGGACATTTCCGGGAAAAGAAGGAAAAGGCTGTGGGAGCCGTATTTATTTACAATTCGGTCTACGTTGCGGATCCAGTCTTCAAACTCACCGGAATATACCTTTACCCAGATGGATTTGCCTGCTGCAATTGCTTTATCATAGATCACATCCCAATCCGGAAGGGTTCCGTCCGGACCGGCATCACCGCTGGTCCACTGAAGAGCATCAATTCCCTCAATTTCCATAAGCGCATCCATGTGCTTAATTGCAGCCGGACCATCCAGATGATAAAGTACATGATCCACATTTTCAGACTGACTGCGTAAGGACGGCTGGATATATTTACGGAAATCTTCCGGTGACATCATTGCTGAGAAATCGCACTGAAGCTTCACCGTTCTGCCTGGTCCCCAGATCTGGAATACGGTGTATGCATTTCCGCCTTCTTCATCTTTGATAACATCATAAAAACGGTCATAATATTCATAATAAATGTCCGTTACCTCCTGGATTCTTTCCCCGATCATTTCCGGCTCATCCAGAAGATCAAACAGAATATCCTGCGCTCCGCGAAGAGAGGCAAGAACATCAATGTTTTCCATAAGATCCGGCATATCCACATAGAAGTCATCTCCGGCAAGTGCCTGACAATCCTTTGCAAGCTGAAGATGTTTCTTAAACCATTTATTCTCCGGATCAAAGGTCAGCTTCGGCACACCGTCCCAGCCGTCCAGACATTTGTTAAACCATACTGTATCTTCTTTAAACCCAATTTCAGAACCAAGATAAGAAGCAAGTGAGCCTGGTCCAAAATCAATATTCAGATTCGGAAAGCTCTCTCCAAGGAATGCATGTGTCTGGCAGAAGTAACGATAGCGGTCAACAATTCTCTGAGGGTTCTGGTATTTGTCCTCCATATCTTTCCACTTCAGTTCTTCCGGCATATTATAGTATTTTCCCTGACAGATCTGATCCAGATAACCGCCCTCTACAGGTGTTCCGTCGGAGTACTGCTCCACCTCAGGTCTTCTTGCGATTACGCACATAAGCGGTCTTCCCGTGTTCTTATGCGCCCAGTAGTTGCGGAATTTCTCTTTGGCAGCTTCCATATTTACTTTGTAGCCTTCACCAGGTTTCGGAAGCTGAATTTTGCTCAGATCCACTTTATCCTTTACAAAATGAGGTGCCTCATGAAGCGGTCTGCGTACCCAGGTACCATTGGTTTCGGATGTTTCGTAGGAATCATCTTCCGGAGTTTCTTCTGCATCCGGCTCTGACTTTGTCTGCGCATCAGTCATCGCAATATTTTTCTCTTTGTCTTCCGCACCTGCAGTTACGCTTTCCTCGCCCTTTACTGAAACCTGGTCAAATTCCCCGGCTGCTGCCTTTGCACAGAATCCGGATTCCGCATATTTTTTTGCACACTCTGCTGCAGAAGCTGCATCCTCTGTGTATGCGTCTGCTCCGATCTCATCTGCAAACTCCTGGCTGATCGGCGCACCGCCAACCATGATCTTAATCCTGCTTCTGAATGGCTGTTCCAGAAGTGCTGCTACTGTGTCACGAAGTGACGGCATTGTAGTGGTAAGAAGAGCGGAAAGTGCTACAATGCTTGCTTCTTTGTGCTTATTTACCTCATCAATAAAAGTCTGGATCGGCACATCAACACCAAGGTCAATTACTTCGAAGCCTGCACTTTCGAACATCATTCCAACCAGGTTTTTACCAATGTCATGAAGATCTCCGGCAACCGTTCCAAGAATGATGGTTCCTGCGCTTCCGGCCTCTCCGGTTGCAAGATATGGCTTCAGTACTTCCACACCAGCCTTCATGGCTCTGGCTGCAGCCAGCATCTGTGGTACAAAAATAATCTCTTTCTTAAAGTTATCGCCAACAACTGCCATGGCGCCGATCATGGCGTCGTTGAGGATTGCAGTTGGATCACATCCTGCATCAAGTGCCTCCTGGACAGCCTGTCCGATTTCTTTATTTTTTCCATCCTGGGTTAATTTGAAAACCTTCTGCATTTTCTCATCAAGCGGAGATGCAGGAGCCGGCTGAGCGGCTTCCTCGGATGCTTTGTTTCCGAATTTATCAATATACTGCAGGCAGTATTCATCACGCTCCAGAAGTGCGTTTGTTGCATAGATCATACCAATCATGTTTTTGTTGGTCGGATCTACGATGGCACTGTCCATACCAGCATTCATAGCAAGAACCATAAATGCCTGGTTAATATTTTTTCTCACCGGAAGTCCGAAGGAAATGTTGGAAAGTCCACTGGTGATATGGATTTCCGGATATTCGTATTTGATTCTTCTGCAGCAGTCTGCAAATACAGTCAGCGCAGTCTGGTCTGTTCCCAGGGTTACAACCAGTGGGTCAATATGTAAACGGCTTGGTGCAATGCCGTACTGTTTCGCTTTTTCCATAATTCCGAAGAAAATTTTCATACGACGCTCTACGGAATCCGGAATTCCATCGTTATCGCAGAGAAGGGCTACGCACTCCCAGTCTGTGTCTGCGATCACTGGAAAAATCGTGTCAATTTTGTCTCCTTCAAGGGAAACAGAGTTAATAAGTCCCGGTCTTTTACAAAATGGAATGGCTGCAACGCAGGATCTGGCACTTGGACTGTCCACACAGATTGGTGTATCTGTCACTTCCTGTACAAGGTCGATCATCCATTTCAAGGTTTCTACTTCTACAGCCTCTTCTACTGAGGCACATACGTCCAGAAATGTGGCTCCCGCTTCTGTCTGCATTCTGGCTCTTTCTCTGATCAGGTCCGCATCCTTCTCAGCAATGGCTTTTGCAACTGACGGAATGGATCCGTTGAGCTTCTCACCAATAATAATCATGGCATTTTCCCTCCAATATGAAATTGTAATTGCTACTGTTCACTCCGTGACCAGTAACTTGTAATTTTCTGTCACAATCTTCTCCGCAAGCTGTAACAGTTTCGTTCTCTCCGCTGCAAGTCCTCTGCTAAAAGGACTTGCTTTTTACAAATTCATTTTATATCAATTGGGGGAAATTCCTCTTCTGTTATTTTCTCATTCGATTATACTATCTTACTGTGAATAATTTCACAGCTTAATGCATATGCAGGATTTCAGAGCAAAGCATCGTAAAATACTATATAAACTTTCATTTCTTTGTGCTTACACTCCTTCACTTGACACATATACAACTTTTCTTTGCGAAATATCTAACCACCTGCATTTCATCTTCTCAGTTTCACTTTAATAAATAACAGCTGGTATACGCAATCTTTCTAGGACCATAATAATAGTCAAGGTGGTTTGCCTGACAAACCTGCATGACCAGCATTCCATAGGCTTCCATTGAGGAAAAGGCCTGGTCCGGAAAGCGGCAGGGAGCGTCCGGACAGGTACAGGTTTTGCATTTTGTGCAGCAGCCTGCGCCCATTGGAAGCATATTCGGGTAAAATTTCCGCAGATCTTTTTCCAGGCTGTAAAAGGAGGCTTTGTGCATAGCTTCTGTGCGCATCATACCTTCCCCATCCATGGAATCCTCCAGCTGTCCCACTGTCTGTACCAAGATTCCAAGTTTATACTTTCTTACTCTTTGTTCGCATTCCTCCAGGGTTCCGCAGCCGGGCGGACAACTCCAGCATTTGTTGTATTTGTGACAGGAATCGGAGGCGCACATCTGGCGTACTTCTGGCTTTAGTTCAATGGTATCGCAGGCCAGGGGTACCACGTTGGTGAAACCGTGGGACAGGCATAGTTGTTTTAAGTCTTTGAAATTCATGTCTCTAATCCTTTTTTAATCATTATTATCCACAGATAACAATATGCAAAAACATTTTATAATTCTCTGTCTTCTATTTTTATATCTTGTTTCTATTTTTTATCTTGCTTCTATTTTTATAAAATCAGCACTAAAATTTCCTGTAATAAACACGGAAATCTCTTTACCTTTCAAATCCCAGCTCATCTACGAAACAATCCTGAAATTCCGGGCAGGCCGCCAGTTCCAGAAATTCCATGTTTCGCACTGCATTTTCAATCTCGTGACGCTCATTCTTATTTAGCAATGCAATCTTAGCACCTTCCCCGGCGATATTTCCCACACATTGTACTTTCTTCACAAAACTTTCCGGGATCAGCCCAATCCGGGCTGCGTTTTCTGCACTCATATAATTGCCGAATCCACCTGCCAGATACACGGTCTGGATCTGGGATTCTTCTATGCTTCTTTTCTTTAATAAAAGCTGGATTCCAGCGGCAATGGCTGCTTTGGCAAGTTGAACCTCGCCAATGTCTTTCTGGGTAAGATAGACTCCGCAATCATTCTCAAAACGCGACTGCCCACTCCCATTTTTTTCGTTTCTCTGTAGGCACTCCGTTTTCTCACTTTGCGCATCCTCTGACATATTCTGCTCACATTGGGCAAAAACAGTTTCTTGTGGTGGCACAAGCATAAACGTGTCTGATCTTTCCTGCCCACTGTGAAGAATTCCATTTTCCTCTAACAGACCTGCACGCAGAAGCTCTGCCACCAGATCAATCAGCCCGGAACCGCATAGGCCTACAGGCTTCTCACCGCCAATTGTGGTATACTGCCATTTTCCATCTTCATATTTTACATGATCGATAGCTCCCGGAAGCCCCCGCATTCCGCACTGGATCTTCGCCCCTTCAAAGGCTGGGCCAGATGCCGCGGAGCAGGCTGCCAGGCCATATTTATTTCCAAGAATCATCTCTGTGTTAGTTCCGATATCCAGCATTAAAGTTATTTCATCCTTCAGATCCTGTCGAAGAGCCAGAAGACAGCCACTGGTGTCTGCGCCTATGTATCCGGCGATATTCGGAAGAAGGAGCAACTGGCCTTTTTGGTGGATGTGAATACCATAATCGGCTGCGCGCAAAGTAAGGGACTGACTGATTGCAGGCGTATATGGCGCATGTACCAAAGAAGCCGGGGAAATTCCAAGAAACAGGTGGTGCATACAGGTGTTTCCAACAAGACTTACCTGATAGATATCTTCCACTCCAGGCATCCATTCAGCGCTTCCCAGCTTGCCATTGACAGCCTGTTCATTCGCTTCTTTCTTTTCATTTGTTACTTCGTTTTTGCGATTTTCTATATCTATTGGAAGGGCTTTTCGAGCTTTTACACTAAGGCTTTCCAGTATTTCATTTATTACCTTTCGTACACACGCACTTAACACATCTTCTCCATGCTCCAGCGCATAATTAGCTCTTTGGATCACGTCTCCACCGTACTGCATCTGAGGATTCATTCTACTCTCCACAGCTAATGTCTCCCCTGTTCTGCCATCCAGAAGATAACCTACAATTGTGGTTGTTCCAAGGTCAATTGATGCAGTAAACAACAGCGGATGTACTCCTTTATAATTATCTTCCTGTCTTTCCTTTGAAGCATCCTGTGAAGCGAAACAGGGTTGCAAATCCAGAATTTCATCATCTATGTAAATCACGTCCCATTCTGCCTCAGAGATTCTTTTTTTATAAAGACTTCCAGCTATTTCTATATCTGTTTTTATGTTTCGCTGAATCGTATGCGAAGCTTTTTCAGTTTCAGGGTTCTCATAAACAGCCTCCACCAGCCGCTCCCACTCTGACTTTTTTTCCCCAGTCTCCGGCTTCTCCAGCCACACTGTTTTCACCTGCAATTCTGGCTGGAAATTCACCTTTCTGGAAAATCCTTCGCTCAAAATTTTACCTCTATTTTTCTTCCCGGGAATCTCCACCTGACAGTCCTTTTCCACCTTCGTCTGACATGCCAACACAGGCTTTCCATCTACCTTCACCAGACATTTCCCACAGGTTCCCTGCCCTCCGCAAGGCACATCCGGCGCAAGCCCCGCCTGAATCTCCGCCTCCAGAACGCTGGTTCCAACCGGAATCTCTATACTAATCTCTTCCCTCACAAAATACACCTTAGCCATAACCCAAACTCCCTAAAAACAACCGACCGGGCATGCCCCGGTCGATGTATTATTCTTTCAGCAATTTTTCAACAGCCTTTTTGAAATCATATAATTTATCAATATACACATGAACAATTGTCCCGCAATGTTCTTTCACAATCACTCCATCATAGTCGTGTGCAAGCTGATTTCTTACTTTCAGCATATCCATCCACTCATCACCAGTAATCAGATTCGCCTGAAATGATTCTCTGAGAACTTCTCTTGGTGAGCCAGTGACAAATCCAGTTATTGCATAATACTGTACCAGAATATCTTTCATAACCTTCCACGCCAAGTCAAATGTAATACTGAATTTAGCACTGGTTCCACTAAGTACAAAAGAATCTGACAAATCACGCTGTTTCGCCTCCGCCAGAGAGTCCAGTGAATTTCTAAACGACTCAAATCTTCTTATAAATTTCTCGTCCATATTGTTTTATATCCTCCAACAACAGCTGATTCTGACAAGTATCAAGATCAACCAGATCAATTGTGTACAATGTTGGAATCTCTTCTAAATTCTCCTGCAAATCAAGAATTTCGTGTGAAGCGACTCCAGACACTGCAATATCAATATCGCTCCGCTCTGTCGCAGTTCCCTTTGCCCGGGATCCATACAGAATTATCTTCTGTGCCCCATACAATCTGCACCGTTGTATAATTTCTGTCATGACCTCATCAACGCGCATAGTTTCCCCCATTTCACTCATAAAACTAATTTCATTATAGGTTAAATCCCACGCAACGTCAATTTGCAAAATCTATCTAATTTATTGCCATCAACATCCAGTATCAAATTATCTCTATCATTTTTTCCATTTTCTCACTCATTTCCTAACTGCTTATCACTGATATTTTTTCAAGTTTTTAAAATGTATTTTTAAAACTTTTGTATTTTACATTTTTTTAATTTTATGTGCTGTAGCAGATTATTTTATACACACATAAAAAGAATCCGGCACAAAGCATTTTTATACACTTTGTACCGGATTTCTCTTATTTTTCTTGTACAAATTTTCTCACAAACTCTTCATACCCACAAGGCTTCCCCCAGAAATATCCCTGTGTGAATTCCGGGCACAGCTTTCGGATTTTGAGCCATTCCTGGGCACTTTCTATACCTTCGATACAAATCTTCATATCCAGATTATGAATCATGGTGCAAAACTGATTCAGAAGATAATATTCCTGCTCATCTGCAACTGCTTTCGCAGTGAAAGAACGGTCGATCTTAATGATCTCTGGTTTCAGCTCGCTGAGATAATGGAAGTTCGAGTAGCCGGTTCCAAAGTCATCCAGCGCCAGACTGATTCCCATTCGCTTCAGTTCTGTGAGAAAATGCTTCTCATTTATATTTTGTTCCAGAAGATCGCTCTCTGTCAATTCCACGATCACCGCTTCCAGCGGCAGCCCTGTCCTTTTCATTTCTGCACTGATATCCTGAATCACATCAGACTTAGAGGCCTGTACCTGGGAAATATTAATACTCATCCGGAACCCTGAAAGTATCTTCCTGATCTCACTGCATTTTCCCATAGCCTCTTTCATCATCCAGCGGCCAGCAGGAATAATCAGACCTGTTTCTTCCAGAATGGGAATGAACTCCGCCGGTGAAATCATTCCGAATTTTTCAGAGGTAAAACGCATTAAAGCTTCTGCTCCATAAGGCACTTTTTTGTCTTCAGCAAATACAGGCTGGTAAAAAGCTGTAAAGCCCTGAAATCCATTGATCACAGCTTCCCGCAGTTCCTGGGTGATCTCCCTTTTCCGAAGAAATTTTCTGTAGGTTTCCCCATTAAATATATAACAACGGTTTCTTCCCAGCTTCTTCGCCTCATTCAGGGCAAAATCCGTCAGCTTCAATGCTTCTGAACACTGATTTCCCTTTAATGCCGCAAATGGTACAATTCCTCCTGAAACCGTATACATGACTTTAAATTCATTGGTTTCAATAAATCTGTCTATTGCCTCTCTCACTTTATCATAAAGCTTATCCGCATCCTTCGCTTCGTCAGAAGCAACATCCAGAATCAGAAATTCATCTGCCACAAGCTTGTACACCTTCTGTCCTTCTGATGTACAGCCTGAAATACACTCCGCCGTTTTCTTAAGTACAAAGTCACCGTACTCCTGTCCGAAGTTATCATTGATTTCCTTAAAATGATCGATTCCTATACGAAGCAGATATCCTGTCTCCAAAGGAGTATCCAGCTGGTTCATATACTCCCGGAAACCAGACTCTCCCAATAGTCCGCTTACATTATCTGCCTTCTGTCTCTTTCCAATTTCGTTCACACAACCAATCATATAAAGAGGTTTCATGTTATCGTCACGGACCAGATACCCTTTGCAATGAATCCAGATCGGCTTTTTTTTCAGATCCAGCCAACGATATTCCATGCTATGGGTGCAGCGGTCTGTTTCCAGAAGATCATCAAATTCCGCTTTCAGTTTTTCATAATCCGGTGCATATACAAATTCCTTATGCTTCGAAATTACATTATGAAAACCATTTTTGGGAATACAGAAGCGTTCAAGAGCCTGATTTGCTATGTAATAAAAATCCGACCGAAAGTCAACCACATATGGGTAATTATCTGTAGTCGGACTAAGAAGATCGATCACACTGCAAAGCTCATCCACAGACATGCTCTGAAACTTTTTCTCCTGCAGGATCACCTCATCTGTGATCTCCTCTGTCGACTGCTTACTCATACGGGAGAGCAGATTGTCCAGACCTGCTGACCGTGCCACCTTCTTTCTGCGCTTCTGACGGTACAGCATGGTATCACTTCGTCTTACAATATCCTTAAAGTCAAAATCTATATCAGGCTGATAATAAGCATATCCGGCTGACATGCTGAGTGGATACTCCAGCTTGTTCGTTTCCGCTGTTTTTTTCAAAATCAGCTCCAGCGCCTTCAGCCGTTCCGGAATCATATCCTTCTCATCGCTATGATATACATATGCAAACTCATCGCCGCCAATCCGAAAACAGTTCTTTACATTCTGAAATGCCTGACTGATACACTGATAGCATAGCTTCAGCGCTTCGTCTCCCTTTTCATGCCCAAAATTGTCATTGATCACTTTCAGATTATCCAGATCAAACAGAACTACACCTGTTGTACGAAGTTTAATATCACTTTCCTCCAGATATTTCACCATGTCCTCGTAAGCGTTTCGGTTCATGGCCTCTGTGAGCATATCCATGTTGGCTATTTTCTGCAGATAGATCACCTTTTGTTTCTGGATGTATTGATCGTAATATTGGGAAACCTGGATCCAGATCAGCATAATGATAAACAGCAGGGTTCCTATGGGAAGCAAAATGGATGTCTGTTGAAATTTTCTCAAATAATAAAGGAACATTTCTACCATTCCGAATACTATGAGCACACACATAGGATACTGGAATTTCTTGGCTTCATCGTTGCCTTCTTTTCTGGCCTCGTAAAGAATGAGGGCAACTGTGTAAACTGCATTGGCAACCATAATAACATGGGTTGCGGGAAGCAGCCGGAATATATCAATAATTCCCGTACACTGAAGCAGAACGTCAGCTGCCATATTCGCAAGATAAAGAATGGGAAAAATCAATGCACCTTTGTGGTATCTGCTTTTGCAGATATCATATAGCAGAAAATTAAAGGGTACCGGGAAAAGGAAGAATGAAAAATAATCTACAAAATACAAAGTTCTTCCATCCGGAATCAAAAACTGCAGGAATCCACATTGTGCCAGTGTCCATACTGCAATCAGCAATGAGAAAAATCCAAGGTTTAAAAAGACCTCTATCTTCGTTTCTGTCTTGTCTCTTCTTTTTCTTCGCACTGCTCCCAAATAAAGCAGCAGGCAGATGATGCTTGCAAACAGGATCCCGCAGCTGAGCAACAGGGTTTTAAAGCTGTCCATTAAAATTTTCAGAACGCAATTGCCCCGTGTTCCGTATACAATGCTGACTTCATTTCCATAATAGTTGTCATATACTGGAATAATTCTGACCTCAAGACTTTTACCAGCGCTGTCTTCCGGAATATTCACAATGTGCCAGCAGCTTCCCGGTGACTTCATAAAGCTGGGAGCATCTTCTTCATTTCCGTATTCGTATATTTTTTCTCCGTCCAGCCACACTTCTGCAATGGTGTGTGTGGTTTTAAATAAGATTGATCTGGGATCATCGAAGTCTTCGGGCAGAGCAATATTCTCTGATTTGATTTCTCCATCTGTCAGTTTTTTTGTTTCAAACCTAATCGTATTATCCCAGAGCAATTTTTCCCTGGCTGTACTCTGACTGAATATCCAACCTGAAAAACCAATTGCAAACAATCCAAATACGAACAGAGTGATCCATAGTTTTTTTTCTATTTTCATAGTTTCTCCCTACTATATAAAATAGCACTGCTCACTAAGTGCACAATGATCACCTTGTGCTGCAATTCTGTGCAAAATTTACCCGCACAGAATATTACCTGTAAACAATGACTTACAACTCATCAAAAGATATATATAGACAGCATATCAAACCCATTTAGCTTTTTCAAGGTTTTGACAGATTTTGTTAAAACCTTTTTATTTGAGGGCAAAAAAATATCTGACGGGGCAATTCTGCCCTGTGCCAGATATTTTCTTCGTTTCTGTCAGCTTATGTGTCTGCCGATTCTCCGGTAATCACGCTCATATTAATGTATGCGACTTCCCTTATGCAAATTTCTCATCCAGATATTCTTTCAGGATTCCCAGATTTTCATCACTGTACAGCTGATCTGCCGCATGCTTATAATTATGAAAAAGCTTAAATTCCACCTTATCTGTCCCAACAATTCTTGTAAGCAGTGCATTCAGTCTCTCAGACTGCAGATACGGAACATCTAAATCCGCATCACCATGCCAGATCAATATATCCGGGCTGTTTTTCTCCGTAAGATTTTTCTCAATATAATATAATGGACTATAATTGTTTTTCTCATCCTCAGTAAGAGTTTTTACATCCTTGCGCATCCAATAAGATTCTACATCTTCGTAGCCGGTATCTTTAATTGCTCCCTGAAGCCACAGGCTGGCCGCCCAGCGGACAATTTTTGGAATCCTCAGCTCCCTGTAATCATCTTCCATAGTTCCGAATTCCATACAGCCGTAATAGTCCAGAATCACCTGAACTTCACTGGAAACAGGATGGTTCTTATCTTCTCCGATAAATGGAACACTATTAAATTCCTCATCATTAGAAGCGCCACAGATCACTGATAAATACCCCCCAGCTGACTCTCCCCAGATTGCAAAACGCTCCGGATCATATCCATATTTCTCTGCATTTGCACGAAGAAAACGGATTGCCGATTTCACATCTTCCACTCCGGCCGGAAAGGCTGCTTCCTGGGCAAGACGATAGTTAACGGATGCACATGCATATCCATGATCGCGGAAATAGCGGTACATCAGCTGCGCCTGACGGGACTGGCTGTCATTGTATACGAAGCCGCCCCCATGTACCAATATGATCAACGGCATAGGTTCTTCACTGTCCGGCACATACAGATCCAGATAATCATTTTCGGAAGTCTCAGAATATGGCAGCTTCTCATAAGCTTTTCCACCATTCCATTTGGAAGAATCATCCAATTTCACTGATGGAGAGTATACATTATGAAAAACCACACGAACAGCTTCATGATTGTAACCTAGAATACCAACTATAGCAGCAAGACAGATTCCACCTATGATAAAACCTTTTTTCTTCATTTGTTCAACCTCTTTTCCACCTTAAATCATAAGTCTTTCACTTCATTCACATGGAATTTCCACCACATAAAACCGTTCTTCATCTGCCACGGTAACCTTCACCGGTCCGTTTCCATCTGCCTGTACAACTGCCATTGCCTCACCATAATAAGTCGCCACAGTATGGTCAGTATAATTCCCTTTTACATAAGGAGCCGGGCTTCCGAGTCCCTTCAGGACACCATTTTCTACTGTTACTTTTATGTTATGTTTCTCCATTGGTTTCCAGATTCCCTTGCTATCTGTGTATTGCAGTTGAATAAATGCAAGGCCCTCCGGTTTTACGGTTTTCTCCTCTGGGCGCACCTGAAGAACCGTTTCTTTTCCTGCTGTATGTAATGAATAACGGTTGATTTCTCTTCCGTTTTCATCGTAAGAAACCGCCGTTATCTCCCCATTCTGATAGGTGATATTAAAGTTTGCACGGCATTTTTTCACTTTCTTTTTACCAGCACTTTTGCCATTGATAAACAGCTCAACCTGTGCAGCCCTTGCATAAACTTCTACCTTCGCCGGTTCTCCGTTACAGCCATCCCATGCCCAGCTTTCCAGAGCTTTTGTCAGCTGCCAGCCAGTAAGACGAAGCTTTTCTTTCTGATAAACAGGATCAACTGCAATAAACGGACCTGTCTCTCTTTCAAAAGCGACTCTGGTATATGCAGCCTCTGCACGCGGCTTTCCGTTCAGGTCAATTCGACCGTTTCCGCCTGTCATTCTCGTGGCGGGATCTTCAAATTTATAGTCAGAATACTCTGCTGCACCATCCCCGACTTCTCCGATATAATCCCATCCTGCCCACACAAAATCACCGATAATTCTTTTATTTTTCTTGGCAATTTCCCAGAAACTATACGCATCTTTACAGAAGGTTTCACTTCCAAGAATCAGACGGTTCGGGTACTTTTTCAGATCATGTTTGTAGCGGAAAATACCGTAATTATAACCTGCGATATCCATGTTTGCGTAGGCATCCTTCGTCCTTAAATCGCATGGATAAAGGGTGGCACCACACTTCATAAAGTAGTCTCCAACCAGACAGGCAAGAGTATTATAGAACTCGCTTCCTACTGGCTTTTTCTTCTTTTCCGGCTTGGTGCTGCCTAATCCTTTTTTTCCATTTTCTGTGGCTTTATTTACTGTCTTTTCACCACTTTTAACTACTTTTTTCTCATTCTTTCCAGCTGCCTGAGCGGCATTTTTCTCTGCATTTCCAGCGCTCTTTTCTGCCTTGTCATCACTGTAAACACCAAGTCCTATGGAACTTAAGAAATTGAAGAAAATGTTGATTCCGCAGGTAACAGGACGGGTGGAATCCAAGCTGTGAAGGTAGTTTGTCATATCGCCGGTGAGGGCAATTCCCTTCTTCTGGGCGGTCTCTGCAACCTCATTTCCTGTGGAGTACATGATCACACTTGGATGATTATAATCCTTGTCAACCATGTCTTTTAAGTCCTGTTTCCACCAGTCAGCAAGCTGTCCGGCATAATCATATTTAGTCTTATGAATGTACCACACATCTACATATTCATCCATCATCAGCATTCCCACACGGTCACAGGCATCCAGAAGTGCCTTAGAGCAAGGATAATGTGCAGAGCGGACTGCATTGTATCCATTTTCTTTGAGAATACGCATTTTACGTTCTTCTGCTTCCGGATACGTACATGCACCAAGCACGCCATTATCGTGATGAAAGCATGCACCGCGAAGAATCACACGCTCTCCGTTAATGGTCATTCCTACCTGAGGATTCCAGATCAATTCACGGATTCCGAAAGTTTCAGTTACTTCGTCTTCACCGAAAATTGCTTTACAGGTATAGAGATTCGGGTGCTCTGTATCCCAGAGCTTTGCGTTTGGAACATCCAGCTGGAAGATGGCCTGGTATGCTGCTTCCTGATTATTTTTTTCCGCTTCCACCTGCGCCAATTCACTCTTCTGTCCATTTTTTCCAGTCTGTACTGATTCATTTGGCTGCATGTTTTTATTATCTGATGATATTATTTTGTCATTGTTTACATTTCCTATTTTTGTACTTTCACCAATTACTCTAAGTACTTTAGAGCCCTCAAACTCAATCTTCAGGGAAACCTCTCCCGGCGAAGAAGTTTTCACAACGACCTCAATTCTCGCCGGATCATAGCTTAAAGTACGGATTTTCACGCCGTTTACCGGAATATGTTTTTCTTCCCCAACATACAGATAAGCCGGACGGTAAATACCGGTTCCCGGATACCAGCGGCTGTTTGGCTGGTCAGCATTGCGCGCAATGACTTTGATCTCATTCTCTTTTCCATACTGAAAAAAGCCCTCTGTATCCACATAAAAATTGGTATAACCATAAGGACGGTAAGCCGCTTTTTTTCCATTTATGTAAACTTCACCATTGTGGTAAATACCCTCAAATTCAATGAGGACTTTCTTATCTTTATACTCCTCTGGCACAAAGAAATTCTTGGTATATTCGTAATCCCCACCAATATACCATCCAATATTTCCCTCGCCGGTACTCTCCTGAGTACGCGGCTCACTCAGCATTGCATCATGTGGCAAAGTCACCGGATAAGCTTCCTCATCCCTGGTAAGACACCTGCATATCCAATCCTTGTTAAAATCAATTTTCTGCATACAGTAAACTACTCCTTTCTGAAATCTCTGTCCTTAAACCAACTACCTTTTCGGCATTCTCGTTCTGTTGACAGTTTACTGCTTTTTCCTATCTCTGTGGAAGAATTAGCGTGAACAGTCCTTTTTTTTACGCTAATAACAGCCCACAGAACTTTATAAATCAAGTCTGTGAGCTGTCTTCTCTACCTTCAGCTCGTTCCCATCCCACACAATATGTACCTGTCCCTCAGCAACAGGCAATGTACAATCAAAGCTGTCGAAAAACTCAGTATGCGATTCTACCACAAATTCTTTTCCGCCGACTCCAGTAAATTTCAGCCCCATGAAATACTTCGCCAGGAAATAGATCGGGCTTGCAGCCCAGGCATGGCAGAGACTTTTTCCAAAGCGGTCGCCGTACATATCGTACTGAGTTTCTACTGGTGCCTCCGGGTCAAACTCTTCCCAGAAGGTAACTGCACCGCGGTCCAGCATACCGCCCCAGTAATTGCGAATCTTATTTAGTACAAATTCCAGATTTCCGGTCTGGCAGAGCATATCCAGTTCAAAGAAGTTGAAATACGGAGTTGTAATTGCCGGAATTGCATCATTCTTAATTACATTTGCCAGAATTTTCTCCTGCTCTTCTTGTGTTGCAATGTGAAAAAGAATTGCAAAAATATTGGCATGACGGGTCACATTTCTCTTACCGGATTCAAAGGAATCAATAAATGCGCCTTTCTCCTGATCCCAGTAGAATTTACGGATCTGCCCGATCAGTTTCTCATATTTCTCCATGTATTCCGGATTTTCTTCTCCAAGAGCCGCACTCACTTTCGCCATGGTCTGCCAGCATGCTGCGAACAGCATCTGCTCTGCACAAAGGGCACCAGTCTTATCCATGTCAGCCCAGTCAATGTAGATCCAGTCATTTTCACGACCTACAAGAAATCCGTTTTCATCCAGCTGACCCTCACAGAACTCCATAAGGGAGCACATTTTCGGATAAACCTGGCGGACAAATTCCAGGTCACCATATGCCTCATAATGATAAAGCACGCCCAGGATCCAGAACAGGGAATAGTCCATGATGGTATTGATATGTCTTGTCATAGGATCATTTCCACGTAGTGCTAAAAGAGTTCTCTGGTCAATATCAGGATCTGCCAGCAGATACTGATTTACAAAAAAGCTCTGGTAGGCGTCTCCAGACCAGATCCATTTGTCACGTTTCACCCCATCCAGGAAAAAGATACCGCTGCAAAGACGGAAGGTATGCTCCGCCACCTCCCAGATTTTATTTAGTTTCTCATCATTACACTTAAAGGAAGCGCGTTTCGGGAAATCTACATACTGATAGAATGCTGTGATTTCCACATCTTCGGCTTTGCAATTCGGAATGAATGCAAAACGGACTGCACAGCATGGGCATCGATTTGTAACCGGATTCGGCTGCCAGCTGTAGTAGCAGTGCTCAAGGTCAAGAGCTTCGTCCTCAGATTCACCGCAAAAAACCTCTAAATCCTCATCTTCGCTTGTACTGTCAACACAATTACTGCGTTTACTTTTCACATAAACCGCCGCCGTCAGTTCCGTCTCAAACTCTGCCAGCACGCCACCGTTTATCTCGCTGATTTTCACCGGCTTGCACTCTTTTTCTGTATATTCCCACACAGTAGGATTCTGTCCCGGCTTGGTAAAATACTTACACACTCCAACCGGCACTAATGGCTGGGAATAATCCTCTGCCTTCCATGTTTTATCAGAATGGATCACCTCACCCTGCACATAAGCGCAAGGAAATGCCTCCACACAGCCTGCATGAATAGAGATCCGCACCTTTCCAGGTGCTACTGTAATCTTCTTTCCAAATGGATATTTCTTCTCCCCATTCTCCCTGGTTACAAGCACATGACCAATCGCATTGGAAAATACAGTAAAACTGGTCTCCTGCTCCAATTCATAAGTCCGGCGGAAAGCCACACGGTTGCGGAAGCCCTCACTCTTCCAAAATGCCGGCCATCCAAAACCTCTCTCCACACGGCTGAAATTCTGCTTCATGGCATGATATAATTCAAAATCTCCCGGATACCAGATCCAAAATGTATTTTCCATTTCCGTTTTCCTCCCGTAAATTATTGCTGTTCACAATCTTTGAACAATAACCAATTCTCATTTCTTGTAAATCTACTCATAATTTAACTATAGTATAAAATGAATTTCTCCAGGAGTCCACAACATCCCACGTTTAAAAAGCTACAGATTACGCTTTCGTATCTGGTTACGGCTGGTGAATTAAACAAAGAAGGCGCAGCTTAAAAACAAACTTTTAAGTCGCACCTCTTTTGTTTACATCATTACATAAAAAATGAAAACCATATATTGCCAGAAACATGGGATTACCATAACCAGCGTCATCGATGGAACCCTTTTCAAATTCATGAATACCGTGGATGTCAGCGCCAGTGACCACTGGTTTCATCTGAAAATATTGATTCCAATACCAGATTCGTCCACTGCTACCGATTCAAATAACAATAAAAAAAACAGCAGGAGTTCATTCTAACAAACGAACGCCTGCTGTCTTCTTGTTAAAATTAATTTCTGTAATGCTTCTACCCAACAGTTCCTACAACACAAACCCAGTTGTATTCTTCCCCTGCGCCTGAATATCCAGACAGCAGTCTGCCACATGCTCCTGATTCAGGTCCAGAGAATAGTTCACTTTCATGGCAATTTGACCGTCACTTTCTTCCAATTCCAGATTCGTCGCTGAAATTCCCATTTCAAGAGTTCCAAACGGGGTGGTATAAAATGCCATATTACGCTTTCCCTGC
Source organism: Ruminococcus sp. RTP21484sp1_RTP21277st1_D2_RTP21277_210401 (assembly GCF_040924225.1). Classification (NCBI taxonomy): domain Bacteria; kingdom Bacillati; phylum Bacillota; class Clostridia; order Eubacteriales; family Oscillospiraceae; genus Ruminococcus; species Ruminococcus sp. RTP21484sp1_RTP21277st1_D2_RTP21277_210401. Next base: position 64,684 of record NZ_JBCOMJ010000021.1, read on the forward strand.
TCAAAAACCATATGTGTATTTACCTGTCCTTTTTTTCGGACTTCCATTCCCCGGGAAGATATCTTGATATAATTTACAGTAGGATCTCCCTGCTCGTCCAGCATTTCTTCATAGCGAAGATAATGGCTTCCATTGCGGAAATAATACTCTCCCGGAACCACAATCTCGATTGGCTCATCACCTTCTGGTGTGTCCATCATATGTAAACCTTTTACGTGAATTAAAACTTCTTTTTCCATTCTTTTTTCCATCTCTTTTTAATATTTCTCAATATCGATTTTCTGTGTTTTCTCTACATCAAAGGGCAGGATTGAATTGGCAAAGCCCTTGAATTTCTCTGCCAGATCGCTCACATAGAAACGATATGGGAAATCAGACTGTCCCTGTCCGGTGCTCTGCATATTCTGCTCTTTCAGAAGTCTGCCAAGCTCCAGTGCCGTCTCATACGCCGGGTTCACCAAAGTAACACCCTCTCCCATGATCTGTCCGATGGTAGAACGGAGCAGTGGATAATGGGTACAGCCAAGGATCAGTGTATCAATATCTTTTTCCTGTAATTCCCTCAGATATCTGCTGGCGACTTCCACTGTTACCGGATCATGAGTCCAGCCTTCCTCTACCAACGGTACAAATAAGGGGCATGGCTTTCCGATCACTGTAATCTCCGGATTGATCTTTTTCAGAACCTCCGCGTGGATTCCACTTCCAACAGTACCTTCGGTACCGATGATTCCCACCCGTTTATTTCTGGTAACCTGCGCAGCTACCTTCGCCCCGGCTTCAATCACCCCTAGAATAGGAATATCAAATTCTTCCCGGACTGCATCCAGGGCAAATGCACTGGCTGTATTACACGCTACCACTATTGCCTTTACCTGCTGTTCTTTCAGGAAACGGATAATCTGACGTGAATATCTTATAATCGTTTCCTTGGATTTACTTCCGTATGGAACCCTGGCAGTATCACCGAAATACACGATTTTCTCTGCTGGAAGATTCCGCATGATCTCCCTTGCCACAGTAAGTCCGCCAATACCGGAATCAAACACACCAACAGGCGCATCTCTGTCTATTTTCATTCATCTATCTCCAAATTCATAGTCAAGCGATATTCGCAATCTGTATTTCATTTTAACACCAAAGGAGCGGCGGTGCAAGTGCTTGTACTACATCAAAGCGTTAAGTGTATCCACAATCCAGAAATGAAATCTTGGCTCCGCTTTCTGACCGTTCTCCGTCCTCGGTGCTTCCATAAAACAGAACTGGGGATAAATGGTTCCCCACCACGCAAGAAGGTTAGAATTTTTATTAAAATTTTCACTGCCCGGGCAAAGTAATACTGCTGTCAGAAGTGCTGCCGCTATATGATATTTGTTTTTTCTCAGACAAAGCATAAAAGTACCTCCCATATTTTTCTTAACAAAAGTATTCCCTGTCCCGGCCCGGAATAATCACATTTATTCCCACTGCTTATTGCTTTTCGCAGCTTCCCTGGAGCGTGTCTGAAAAAGGCTTTCTGCAAGATGTGCGTCACAATTTGTGGGAGATTCGGCTAAAATTTCACTTCCAATTCCTTTCCATAAATTTTCAGTTCTGGCAATTCAGACAAAGCACCACGTTCATAAAACTCATGATAAACCTCACGAAGCGTTACTGCCTGTCCCGGGCTTCCATTTGGATTATTTTCCAGCAGCCCAAGAAGATACTCTCCCAGAGAAACGTCCTGAGGGCTTACCCAGGCTACTGCTTCAGATGCCGCAGCACAGCGAAACACATAAACATTTTCACCTATAGTCGGCTCCTGCTTCAGATACTCGAGAACCTGCTCCCAACGCCCTCCATCCAACAGACTCTCTCCAAGAACCAGAATTTCCAGATGTCCCATATCCAGATATTTTTCCTGTGTCCGGCTGTATATATTTTCAATCTCACGGAAAGTTTCTCCCTGAATCGACGGAGCAGCATTCCCCTGGTCTTCCCCGTCTTTTTCCTGTCCTGTAGATTTTGGAAGATCCGGAATTCCGTAAGTCAGCAGATATTTCCCCTCTGTAATATCAGCTCCAAGTGCAAGCGGATACATGCGTTTCTCCGGTTCCACACCACCACAGCCGGTTAACAGAAACAATGTACTGACACACGCTGCAGCAAGCTTCTTTTTCCACTTCTTTTTGCCTGTCATAAAAAACATAATCTGAAGCACCAGCATTCCGGGCACAAAAATATATTTCAAATATAATGGAAAACTATTCCGGATTCCCCATCTTTCAATATCCCACACAGCTCCGGCAAAAACCAGAATGGATATCCACAGCTTTCCAGTTCCCATATCTGCTTTTTCCACAATTAAATGACCATAATGCAGAAAACTTCCAATAGAAAATAAAAGGCTGTATAAAAGAAATCCCATCCAGAGGACATCAAATCTTGCCAATACATTCCCTGGAAGCTCCGCACCTGACAGAAGCGGCAAAATCGGACAGCTTTCATATTTCAGCCGCCCCCATCCAAATACAGAAGGAAGCAGCAATTCCGTCAGAATAAGCAAAATTCCCAGGGTAAAAACGGCAAGGCTTACAGTTTTCCCTGTATCTTTACTGTTTCCTACACAGTTCAGTGCAAAGGGAAGCAGCCCCAATCCGGAAAATGCACATATCACATCATATCCACTTTCCAGAATTTTTCTTCCTGAGAAAGAGGAATTCCATACCATTTCCTGAAAATACTCCCATTTTCCCTGTCCCACAGCCAGGACTAACATAAGCATAACCGCTGCAAGTACCACGCCTCCTGACACTTCTCCCATTCTGCCTCGCCTCTGAATCCCCTTTTGCGTGCCCAGACTGCAAACCAGCAATGTGATCAGACATAGCCATTTTTTTCCTATACCTGTTCCCAGACTAACTGCAACAATTTCTCCCAGAAGGTTCAAAAGAAATGCGGCTCCAAAAATACAGTATATAAGAAAAAACAACGCTGTCAGCCGTCCCCACACCACACCGGCTGTTTTGCAGGGCCTGGCAAAAGCATAACGAAGACGGATGAGGAAAATCACATAAAACAGCACAGCTGCAAGGGCTGCTGCAGTCCCTGCCAGCCCACCAAGCCCCAGAGTTTTTCTGTTTTCGAAAAGGCATAATATTAATGGTGCAATAAACGCAATCACAATCTGCCTGTAGAGCTGCCGCTGGGAGATTCGATTATTTTCTGCAAATTTCATTTACTTCGGTTACCTTTCCTTCCTGTTCTTATTGCGGATTTTTTGCAGTCTCACTCGCTCATTTTTTCTGGCATATGGAGGGCGCCTCCATCTCTTTTTAAATGGCACTCTCACAATTTTGCTTCCAGTCCCATTATCCGTACTTTGTTTGACAAAGGGCGACAGGTATGGAACTCCAAAGCTGAGAAGTCCTGCCAGATGTGATACTGTCAGATATACTCCTGTCACAATTCCAAAAATCCCCAGATATCCTCCCAAAAACAAAAAGAAATATTTAAGCATCCGAAATGCCGAGGCAAATTCTTCATTAGGGATTGCAAGAGAACCAAGTGCCGTGATCGCCACAACCATGACCACGATCGGGCTTACAAGATTCGCTTCCACAGCAGCAGATCCCACGATCAGTCCTCCCACAATTCCCATAGCATTTCCCAGCGCTCCCGGAATCCGTACACCAGCCTCCCGAATCAGTTCAAAGGATAATTCCAGCAGAACAAGCTCCGCAATGCTGGAAAATGGCACGCCTTCTCTTGCCTGGGCAAAGGACAGAAGCATATTCGTAGGAAGAATCTGCGTGTGAAACCGGATCACTGCAAGATAAAGTCCCGGCAGCAACGTAGCAGCTGCCAGTGCCACATAGCGCAGTATTCGAAGAAATGATGCCATTTCAAATCGGTTATACCAGTCCTCGCTGCTTTCCATAAAGCTGTGAAAAACCCCTGGCAAAATAAGCGCTGACGGAGAATTATCACAGAGAAGCACTGCTTTTCCATTTAAAATTTCCTGCGCTGCACGATCCGGTCTTTCCGTAGTCTGGTACTGCGGAAAAGGGGAAAACCAGGAATCCTCCGTCAGCTGTTCCAGCATTCCGCTGTCCAGGATTCCATCAACTCGAAACTCTCCCAACCGCTCTTTCACCTGTTCCAGAAATTCCTCCTGCACCAGATCTTCCATGTATACCATCTGAACCAGTGTATGTGATCTCTCCCCAATATAAAATTCCACTACCTTTAATCTGGTATCCCGAAGCCGCTTCCGGATCAGTGCAGAATTTATTTTCACAGAATCAGAGAAGCCTTCCCTGGAACCTCGCAGAACCTTCTCCATCTCCACTTCTGTTACCCCCATGCTTGGATAACCGGCACTGGAAATTTTCATGGCCTGGTCAAATCCGTCCATAAAGAAAACCGCATTTCCGGCAAGCAGCCCTGCGAACACCTGCTCCATGTCAGTCAGCTTCTTTACATCCGCAATTCCCAGACTGTTATACTCCACAAATTCCTGCATCTCCCCAGGCGAAATCTCCCAGAAATGCCCCACCATTTTTCCAATGGCAGAGTCTTCCAGCATCATATTGGAAGTCGCTACCTCAATATAGACCATCAGACAGTCAACCTTCCGCTCATCCCCCAGCCGCATCTTCCGGATCTGAATATCTCCACAATCTGTCAGACGTTCTCTTATATACCGTTCATTTTCTCGAATATCCTTTGAAATCATAACAATATTATCATTTTTATCCAACACTGCTCCTCTTTTCCATTTTCAGGCAACAAAAGAAAATCCTGCCTGCAGGATTCTCCACCTGCGGCGGGTCGCTTCGGACGACATCTTTCATTTCGCCGCAGTGCGATCCTGCCCGGTAGTTTTTTTTTGTAATGGAAAATTTCAACGAAATTTCCCATTACACAAAAAAAGACACTGGTTATCTCTCCCAGTATCTCCCATAAAAACAATTATATTCATTTTCTCTCAACTTCCCAAAAAGAGGAACGCGGGCAGGATGTGCCCGCTCCGCTCCCAGAAAACCACTCAGTTTACTCTTCTGCCCGAATCGCCTGAATAATTCCCATCCGCTGATTTTCCAGATGTTCAAAAGACAGCTCCTGTGCCGCTTTCACGTCCCGTTCCTTAATCGCTCTGGTAATTTTCTCATGCTCTTTCACCAGACGGTTTCTGGACTCATCCTCTTTCAAATATTCTACACGATATCTGTAGATCTGCTCGCGAAGATTATTCAGAACCTGCATCAGTCTTTTATTATCAGCAGCTTCATAAATTACCTCATGGAAATTCACATCCGCCTCAGCCATCTTTACCAGGTCGCCTTCCGCCGTACTGGTCTGGAAAACCTCAGCCGCCTGCTCCAGCTTCCGGATATCCGCATCTGTCATATTAGCACAGGCCTTCTCAATGGCCATATTTTCCAGAGTGATCCTGACCTCCAGAACGTCATTCAGATCCTTCTCTGTAATATTGGCAACCTGGGCTCCACGTCTCGGGATCATCACAACCAGCCCTTCCAGTTCCAGCTTACGCATGGCCTCCCGGATAGGAGTTCTGCTCACCCCAAGCTTCTCCGCAAGGGCAATCTCCATAAGTCTTTCGCCCGGCTTCAGTTCTCCCTTCAGGATTGCCTGACGCAATGTGTTAAAAACGACCTCCCTAAGTGGAAGATACTCATCCATATGCACTGTAAAATCACTTGTCATTTGTATTTTCCTCCGCTAAAAAACATCTGTGGCAAAAACAGTCTTCGCAAGTCTGCTCTCCCTGAGAACAGCTGCTGCCCGATCCATTTTCTCCTTATCATCAAAAATGCCAAATACAGTAGGACCACTTCCGCTCATCATGGCCTTACGTGCTCCGTTGCTCTCCATCAGATCTTTGATTTCCTGGATCACAGGATATTTGCTGATAATTCCCGGTTCAAATACATTTCCCATTCTGGAAATCATTCCATCAAGATCACCATTTCTGACAGCTGTCACCATACCATCGATATCCGGATGAACCACAACAGGATCGTCCAGTTTCAGGTTCTCATAAGCAGTCTTGGTTGAAACATTTACTCCTGGTTTTCCCACCAGAACATAGCAGTAAGGTACTCTGGGAAGTCTGGTCAGCTTCTCCCCGATTCCCTCTGCAAGAGCAGTTCCGCGCATCACACAATAAGGAACATCCGCTCCAACCTTCACAGCACGCTTCATCAGCTCTTCCTCAGAAAGTCCCAGTCCAAACAGGCGGTTCACTCCAACAAAAGCAGCTGCCGCATCAGAGCTTCCACCAGCCATGCCGGCTGCTACCGGGATAAACTTCTCCAGATTCATGGTAAGCCCCTCTTTTATATCAAACTCATCCATTAACATTTTCGCCGCTTTATATACAAGATTCCGCTCGTCAGTAGGAACGTAAGGAATGTTCGTGGTAAGGACAATTCCCGGCTCCTTTTTTTTCTCAATTTCAAGCACGTCATACATCTGTATGGTCTGCATGATCATACGGACTTCGTGATATCCGTCATCACGTTTTCCAACCACGTCAAGTCCCAGATTTATCTTTGCAAGTGCACGTAAACGCATAATTTCCTCCGCTTGTAGCTGCCGCTCACATAAAACCTCTGGCAGGCTCTAAGAGCAGCAGTTTCTTTGTACTTTGTATACAATTTTATCAATGCTTTTATTGTAAAATATTTTTGTATTTTTTTCAATACATTTATGCGAGGAAATTTCTCATTCTATATATATCGTTACTGTCCACAACGTGACCAGAGCATGTTTGAAAAGGTTTTCTCCAAATATATGCAGTAAACAGAAAGCAACCTTACCCTTCCACCTTCTTCACCAACAGCAGCGGCATTCCAGGCACAACTCTGTCCTCTTCCAGTTCATTCAGCTCACAGATTTCCTCCACTGTAGTATAAAATCTTTTCGCAATATCCCACATAGAATCCCCATTTTTCACCACATACACCGTGATTCCCGGCATTGCCTGGATTTTCTCCATATCAAGGGGACGCTCCTCCACTTTGCTTATGATCATCCGGTTTTCACACTGAAGCACCAGCACATTGAGACTGATCACAGCCTTCACCTCAATCTCATTGCTGTCGATCATAGACGTTGACAGCTGTTCCAGATCTGCCTGCAGAAAAAAGATACTGTCCTCGTTGATCCCGTTTGCCTCAATTATATGGGAAAAAGGGATCATTCCATCAACAGAATAGAATGGCATTTCATCATTTCCTGTAATATACAGAATTTTCATAAATACAATTCCATCAGCCTGGATTCCATTTTCTACAATTTTCGTTTTCTCAACCTTTACACGTCCCTGGCTGTGACAGATCTGCAGGATTTTCCCCTGGCTTTCCTTCAGTTCAATACGGTCAGATACGCGGCATTTGGAGTCATTCCGTACCAGGAGGCTTTCCAGACACATCTCTTTTCCCTGAGGAATGCATTCTTTCAAAGGCGAGTACACATCCAGAATCAGGTCATGCTCTTCTTCGCGGTAAAGCTTCATATCCAGTTCCAGCACCGTGTCTACACTCATTACCCGTTCTTCCCCATCGGAATCCGGTTTTACTTCAATGCTCTGATGCATAACGGAAAAGCCAATATTTGGAATCATCTCTCCCATACAACCAGTACACTCCACTTCCGTATTAAACGGAAGCACATACTCTGCCCACTGAAGCGGATTTTCCTCATCTTCTCCCGAATACAGGACAAAAACTGACAGCTCCCCTCTTGCCTTCACCACATTATCCTCTGGACGCAGATCCATTCCACGGACATCGATGGTATACCACAAAAGCTGTTCAATGTTCGGTTTATTGGACACTAAAGTCACTTCATCCTTAATCCGCATAGTGTCCTTTTTATGTACCATAAGACTCATTAAACGGACTTTCTTCCTTTTTACTGAAATTCCCTCCTCACTGATTTCCACCGGAAGCTGAATCCCTGCCATTTCATCTACCACTGCATAAAAGGTGACAATTGCTTTTATGTTTAGTTTTCGGGAATGAATCATGTGCACGCTGAGATCCTCAATCTCCCACTTCAGGCACATTTTATCCCCACTTGCAATCCCTTCCAGGTTCAAAGTCTCATCAAAAGGCAGTTTTGCCCCCAGACTGCTCACCTTCTGGTTTTCTTCCCCCACATAGAGAATATCCACGTTCAGGTTTCCGCTGATAAATGCCTTTCCTTCGCTAAGACGCACTTCATCCATGGAAACGTCACCCTTGTTCTGGATCAGTCGGCCCACATCCGGCTTTGCATCTGGTACATTATAATCTGTATCAAACGTTACCTGGCTGGCTGCACGGCTTTTTATCTGAAGCATCTGCACACTTTCTTTTCTTAATTCCACGATTTTCCACTCCTTTTTCACCAGACTGCTATATTGCATCATTTTCGCTTTTTTCAGTAAAGCGTTCAAAAATCACAGGTTCTTTTCGGTATTCCGTCTTCACCACGATGTAAGGATAGGAAGGCGGACTGATCGTTATTTTCTCGTCTGATGGCCCCAGCAGCATTGTCCGGAAAAAAACAGCCTGGGAAGTCCACCCCAGTTCTTCCACAGAAATACTGTAACCTCCGCTCATTTGCTCCCCGTATCCTTTTACAAGAAACAGGTCTTTTTCACATTGATAGGTCAGCTGAAATTCATTCTTCTTTTTCTCCTGTATCAGGGCAGCCAGTTCTGCCGGTATCTCTTCATTTTTTACAATGGAATACTCCAGAGGCTTCCGCGGCTCTTCCTCAATGCGGATAAAATTGCATCCACTGATCAAAAGCAGTGACCACAAAATTACTCCCAGAAGAACTGCTTTTGTTTTTTTCATTCTGCCACCTCAGATGTCTCGTTGCTGTTCATCTGATGCTCAGCCTTTAAACACAGCAAACAGCAATCTCCATTTATTTTATTGTATGAGGAATAAAAAAGATTTATTGCAAGAATTTTTCAAATTACATATAATAGACATAAACAATATGCCAAAACATGCTTCCTACGCATGAGGCACAGATCAAAGAAAGGAAAATCATATGATTCGTTTTATTTTATGCGTGATTGTAGTGGTTGGATTCCTGATTTTATCCATTCCCATTCTCTTTGTAGAATGGATCATCGGCAAATTCAATCCTATGGCAAAGGAAATCAGCTCTCTTCGGATCGTTCAGGCAGTATTTCGTTTTATCCTGTGGATATCCGGTGTGAAGCTGACTGTTATCGGAGAGGAAAATGTACCAACTGATGTGCCGGTTCTTTATATCGGAAATCACAGAAGCTTTTTTGATGTACCGATCACTTATCCACGCTGCCCCATCCGTACCGGCTATATCGCAAAAAAAGAGATGGAAAAGGTTCCTCTGCTTTCTACCTGGATGAAACGTCTTCACTGCCTGTTTCTTGACCGTAATGACCTGAAGCAGGGCCTGAAAACCATTCTCACTGCTATTGAGAAAGTGAAATCCGGCATTTCCATCTGCATTTTCCCAGAGGGTACACGAAACAAAAATGAAGATGAACTGGACATGCTTCCATTCCATGAGGGCAGCTTCAAAATTGCCGCAAAGACAAACTGTCCGATCATCCCGATGGCGATCAGCGGCTCCGCTGATATCTGGGAAAACCATTTTCCAAGAGTTAAGAAAACCCACGTTATCCTGGAATATGGCAAACCAATCTACATAGACCAGCTGGAAAAAGAGGACAAAAAACATCTGGGTGCTTATACACAGAATATCATTCATGAAATGCTGGTAAAAAATAAAGCGCAGTTATAATGCGTCAGCTTCCAACTGGCAGGACAGACCTTTACATAAAGAATTTAAGGCTGTCCTGCTTTTGGGTTCTGGAGCTTGTTTGAAAAATCATTCCCGCATTTTTATAACATCATTCTCACTAATCTCAAGAATATCTGCAATCTCCGCTGCAGTCATCCCTTTTTTCATCAATGACTGGGCTATTTCCCTATCACGCAGCTGTATTCCTTTCTGTATTCCTTTCTGTATTCCACACAACTCCCCAGCCTCAAACTCGGCTTCTCTCAGCTTTCGTTCTTCCTCTTCTTTATCATACTCAAATATACTCACTGCGATAACCTCCGCTCTTTTATTCTGAAGAAAATCTTTTAGAATTCCATTCTGAATGCACTCATCCACAGCTTTTTTCACAGCTGCTTCTAGTTCCATATATTGGGCATACTTACGTACCTTTGCTACATATACTGCATATTCTCTTAACGTCTGACACTGTTCCAGCAGTTCTCGGTTTCTTCCTTCATTAATGTTCAACGTTACCACTTTAAGCTCCAGTTTCGGCTCACCAGATAGGTTCTCATACGCTTCTGACAGACAATTTTCCCATCTTTCATCTGTCTTCTCTATACCGTTGTAGAATACAATAAAATTTGGTGCAGGGATTTTCTGCAGTGTCGATGAATACAGAGACTTCTTATTCACCAATTTCTGGTATTCTGCTGATATGTAAAAAAGATCCCTCAGGGGCATATTAGGTGTGTAGGTTGACTGATGTTCATACAGAAAAAGATTGGTGCCAATAATAAATGCCAGATCATTTTTCATTCCCATATAAATAGCATTCTCTAGTGTCACAATCTCCAGTTCTTCCGGATTCTCATATGATGTTCCGTTAATCGCATTATAAAGCGAAAGCAGATTTTTACGGTCGGAAAAAAGCATTCTGAATATTGTATCCTTGTAGTTTCTGTTTACCATAATCTGGTCCTCCTTTTCTTGCAGGAGTCAGAAAATACAGATTAACTCTTATTTGTTAACCAATCACGTTCAGAACTCCTGCTTTTTTCATTTTTAATGGGTTTAAAAGCATGAATTTCTGAAATGCAATTAGATAAATCAGATGGCTGACGTGCCATGAACTATATAAGAAATATGCTTTTTATCATAGTAACATTGTCCATGCTAATTTACAAGTACTTTATTTATCATAAGATTTCAGTTTTTTCTTTCTCCGGACTTCCTTCGGCGATTCCCCATAAGCTTCCTTAAATTTTCGCAAAAAACCTTTGTAATTGGTAATCCCGTTTTTATCCAGAAGAAATGTTATATTTTTATCTGTCTCCAGAAGATCTGTGTGGAAATGCTCCATGCGGATCTGATTTACATAAGCCAGGAAGGTCTGTCCTGTATATTTGCGAAAAAGACGACAGAAATGCTCTGGTGTAATGGACAAAAGCCCAGCAGCATCGGCAAGGGAAATTCTTTCCCCATAATGTTCCCGGACAAATTCCATGCACAGCTTCATCCTCTCCAAGTCTCGCAAAGTGCCGTGAGTGTTTTCTGTATCTTCCTCACTCCTGATTCCTTCTGTATAAAGAAAATAAAGTAAACGGTAAACAGCAGAAAGCACCAGAAGATGATAGCCTTCTTTTTTTCCTTCATAAAAGCCTGCAATTTTCCGAAATACGTCTCTCAACTGATCATACAAATCATCAGCCCGATTTGTAGACTTTCGATTCTCCCTCATCTCCACAAGTCCCTTTCGCTGCACATTCTCCAGTTGTTCTCCCTGAACACATGCGTCAGCTGATTTCGACCTTATAAGCTCCTGAAATTTCAGTCCCTTCCACTTTGCAGAAATTCTTTCCAGATGAACCGGCGGGATCTGTAAAAGATAATACCTGGCATCCTCATGCGTGTAGGTATAATGGATATCATTGGAATTTACCAGAAAAATATCCCCTTTTTCCAACTCATAACTCACATCATTAATAGATGCTGTAATCTCGCCGCAAAGCACATAAATAATTTCCAAATGCTCATGCCAGTGCGCCGGTAACAATTCATCCCAGGTATTTACATATGTAAAATGAATTTTCCCCAAATGATCATCCAGCACGTTTTCATATTCTGCTCTCATAGTATTCCTCACCTTCTTTTTTCACTCAAATTTCCCGACTTCCATAATACGCAACACTTATGCTGCAGGTTTAAAATCAAAATACAACATTTATGCTACAGGTTCAAAATCAAAATATACCATTTATTCTTTATGATAATATATAATATTTCATCTATAATATCAAGAAAGACCTATAAAAGAAGCAATAAACCATCTAGTACACCACCGCTTTTTCCAGTACAATAGCAATATCAAGGCAACTACACGAAAAAAACTTTCTAATTATAAATTTATCTACAGGAGGACATCCCACAATGAACAAATGGATCAGAGTTAAATTCCAGCCAAACCTTCCCCTTAAGGAAAGCGGCCGTGTTACCGCAAGCAAAGAACATATCCTTCTTTCCAAAGAAGCCGCCAAGGAAGGTATGGTTCTTTTAAAAAATGAGAAAAATCTGCTTCCTCTTGTTGAGGGCACACGCATCGCCCTTTTCGGCAAGGGCAGCTTCGACTATGTAAAAGGCGGCGGCGGAAGCGGTGATGTTATGGTTTCTTATGTACACAACCTTTACGATGGGCTGAAAATGCAGGAAAACGCCGTTCAGATCTACGAACCGTTATCCGATTTTTACCGCACCGATATCCGACATCAGTATGAAAAAGGTGCCGCACCAGGAATGACGGTAGAGCCAGAGCTTTCCCAGGAGCTTGCTGACGGCGCAAAAGCATTTGCTGACGTTGCAGTTGTTGTGATCAGCCGTTTCTCCGGCGAGGGCTGGGACCGTTCCAGCATTGAATGCAACAACGAATTTAATCCATGGGATACAGAAACCACCATGCCGAAAATTTCCGGCGAAGTTTTCCCAGATGGCGACTTCTATCTCACTACCAGGGAGAAAGCAATGCTTTCCATGGTAAAAGAGCGCTTTGATGATATCGTAGTCGTTCTCAATATCGGCGGAATCATGGACCTTTCCTGGGTAAAAAATGATGACCGGATTTCCTCCGCTCTTCTTGGATGGCAGGGTGGCATGGAAGGCGGGCTTGCCATGGCGGAGCTTCTCACCGGCAAAGGGAATCCATCCGGTAAGCTGGCTGACACTTTTGCTGCAGACGTAAATGATTATCCATCCACTGCTAACTTCCATGAGTCTTTTGATTATGTAAACTATACAGAAGATATTTATGTAGGCTACCGTTATTTTGAAACCCTTCCAGGAGCACAGGAAAAAGTAATCTATCCATTTGGATACGGACTTTCCTACACCACCTTTTGCCTGAACACCACCGCTATGTGGGAAACAGAGGATCAGATTTTCGCTGAAGTTCAGGTGACCAACACCGGTAACCTGGCTGGAAAAGAAGTTGTCCAGATTTATTTCGAAGCTCCACAGGGACTTCTGAAGAAACCAGCCCGCCAGCTTGCTGCTTTTGCAAAAACCCGTCTTCTTCAGCCAGGTGAGACACAGCAGATCCGCCTTTCCTTTGCAAAGGCTGACATGGCTTCCTACGATGACCTTGGAAAAATCAAGAAATCCGCATATATTCTGGAAAAAGGTACTTATAAGTTCTATATTGGAACTTCTGTGCGCGACACTAAGGAGAGCCTCCTGACAATGGAACTGTATGAAAATATGATCACAAAGCAGCTGACAGCTCATCTTGTTCCAACCAGCCTGAAAGAGCGTATGCTCTCTGACGGCAGTTTTGAGGAGCTTCCACAGTCTGCATGCAATGACATGAACGAATGCGTATTTGAGAAAATGGAGCCGGGCACTGAGGAAGGTATTACCCCTGCAGTCCGCTGCTGTACACGTGGCACACTTTTCGACAACTTTGGCAGAAAACAGTTTATTGATGTAGCAGAAGGCAGGCTTTCCCTGGATGATTTTATGGAACAGTTAAGCGATGACGATCTGATTCATCTTCTTGGAGGACAGCCAAACGTAGGTGTTTCCAATACCTTCGGCTTTGGAAATCTTCCGGATTATGGTGTTCCATCCATTATGACAGCAGACGGTCCTGCCGGTCTTCGTATCAGCGGGGAATGCAGCATGAACACAACAGCATGGCCTTGTGCAACCCTTCTTGCCTGCACCTGGAATCCGGCTCTTGTTCAGCAGGTTGGACAGGCTGGCGCCGAAGAAGTGAAGGAGAACAATCTTGCTGTATGGCTTACCCCTGCAGTAAATATCCACAGAAATCCGCTTTGTGGAAGAAACTTCGAGTACTATTCCGAGGATCCGCTGATTGCCGGAAAAATGGGCGCAGCTATGGTAAAAGGTATCCAGTCCCAGCACATTGCAGCTTCTGTAAAGCATTTCGCAGCAAATAACAAAGAGACCAACAGAAAGCACAGCGATTCCCGTGTTTCCGAGCGTGCACTTCGCGAGATCTATCTGAAAGGTTTCGAGATCATTGTAAAAGAAGCACAGCCATGGACGATCATGTCCTCCTACAATGCAATCAATGGTCACCGCGCTTCTGAGAACCGTGAGCTTCTGGAAGATGTTCTCCGCGGCGAGTGGGGCTTCAAGGGAATGGTCACCACTGACTGGTGGACAAGAGCAGAGCATTACAAAGAAATCAAGGCCGGAAATGACGTAAAAATGGGAACTGGTTTCCCAGAACGTGTGAAAAAGGCCATGGAAATGGGACAGCTTGGCCGCCCGGAATTAGAGCACTGTGCAAGACGGGTGCTGGAACTGATTCTGAAGATTGACTGAAATTGAATTTTAGTTATAAAGAAACCCATGGCAATTTTATTTCTGTTGCCATGGGCTTCTTATTTAGGCTCTGGAGCGTGTTTGAAAATACAATCCGAATTATTAGTATTATGTTTTATACATTTTATTTTCTCTCTGACGGATACCTATGCAGCCAGGGCACCGACGAGGTAATCTTATGGAAATTTTCTCTTACAATTTCCTTCTTTTTCCCATTTTCCCCAAGAATCAACAGGCGATCTGCCATAGCCAGGGAATCCGATAAATTCAAAGATAAGATCACCACCGAAATCCCCTTATCCAGGAACTTTTCCAACATACTCCAGATAAACATCCTGTGAGCAAGATCAGCGCCGCAGAAAGGCTGAATACAAAACAGAATCTCCGGTTTCTGCAAAAATACTCTTGTATACACCAGCTGATACTTCTGCTTTTCACTCAGTTCCTCCACCGGCATTTCAAAAACATCTGTCCCTAATATGGGACTGTATTCATTCCGAATACTTTTCTGAAGACGTTTGTTGTGCCAGATTGAAGGAACTTTTTCTGCCAGACAAATACAGAGATTATTCATATAATCCAGTTTCGGAAAAATCATGGTTTTTGTAGTACGTTCCTGGATTACTGCAATCCTGCCATTTCCCGGAATCTCTGTCTGCTTCCCATTCAACAGGATTTCTCCACTTTCCGGTAAAATATCTCCGGTCAGAATCTTCCGTAGCTCCTCCATTCCCCTGGCATCCATAATCTGTACGGCCAGGCATTCTCCTTTATGCACATCAAAGGAAAAATTGCAGGCTGCATCCTCTCCGTAGCCCTTCCATTGAAAAACAACCGGTGCAGCCTGCTGCCCTTCCCTTTTTTCCGTATGATAACGGACCATGTCGTTATATTCCGTCATGTAAGTTACGGGCGGATCATTGAACAGCTCCTCTCTTTCCAGAATCTTCTGGATTCTTCCATTGG
Source organism: Ruminococcus sp. RTP21484sp1_RTP21277st1_D2_RTP21277_210401 (assembly GCF_040924225.1). Lineage (NCBI taxonomy): Bacteria > Bacillati > Bacillota > Clostridia > Eubacteriales > Oscillospiraceae > Ruminococcus > Ruminococcus sp. RTP21484sp1_RTP21277st1_D2_RTP21277_210401. The sequence continues at coordinate 80,269 of NZ_JBCOMJ010000021.1, forward strand.
TAAACAGCGCACATCTGTCACAGATACTGGAAATCTCTTCCAGATGAGAACAGATATAAAGAAAAGAAAACCCTTTTTTCACATAACGACGGATAATTCCATGGAGCTTTTTCAACTCATCATCACTGACAAGGGCTCCAACTTCGTCCAGCACGATCAGATGATATCCCATAATCACAGCCCGGAGCAATTCTACAATGATCCGTTCAAAAGTAGAAAGCTTCTCCACATCTTTATTAAGGGGAATGTCCATTCCGATATCTTCTAAAAAAGGTTCCATCTGCCGGTTCAGGATCTTTGTGCGGATCACCCACTGGCGAAAGCCCGGACGCAGGACAAAAATATTATCTGCAATGTTCAGATTTCCTGCCAGAGAACTTTTCTCCTGGATAATGCTGATCCTGTTTGCTGCCTTGTAATTCTCTTTCCAGGTGTTTACCTTTTCCCCTCCATAATAAATATAACCGTCATAGAGGGGAAGATTCCGTTCCAGAAGCTTCAGAAGAGCTGTTTTTCCATGACTGTTAACAGGCATAAATCCCATAATCTCTCCCTGAAAAATCTGAAGATTGAAGTCCTCCAGCTTCACAACCTCATCCTCTTTATACGTCACACGCTCCATTCTGAGAACTTCGTTTCTCATACCAACACGCTCCTGTTTTTCACCTGTCTGTCGTCAGTAAGTATAGGGATGGTGATCTCCACATCTGTTCCTTCTCCTGGTACAGAATAAACATGCATGCCATATTCATCCCCAAAGATCAAATGGATTCTGTTATTCACATTCACCAGAGCAATTCCGCCCTGTTTTTCTTCATTGTCGTGAATGGCCTTGGTTGACTTGCCCAGCTTCTGGTTCAGCTTTGCTAAAGTCATCTCGTCCATTCCCACCCCATCGTCTGAAATACGGATGAGCAGGCGATCCTTTGTACACTGAAAACGGATATAAAGATTTCCACCGCCAACCTTCAGCTCCACGCCATGGATAATGCTGTTTTCCAGAATCGGCTGCAACGTCAGTTTGGGGATTCTGCAGTTCATGATCTTTTCATACTCTGCAATATCATAATCAATATGAAGCTGCAGCCGGTCCCCGAAACGATATTTCTGAATTCCAAAATAAGTCTCACAGTTATCCAGTTCTTCCTCCACAGAAACCAGATTCTCCACCTTGGTAATGGTGTAACGGAAAAATCTTGCCAGGGCTTCTGTCATATCTGCAACGCTGTCCAGACCTGCAATAATAGCTTCTCCACGGATGCTTTCCAGTGTATTGTAAAGAAAGTGGGGATTGATCTGATTCTGCAAAGCCAGGTACTGAGCCTGTCTTTTGTTCAGATCCATATACTGGGGAGAACGCACAATGCGGTCTACCATTTTCATCTGCTTCTGGATGCTTGGAGTCAGGTTCAAGAGTTCCATATCTTCTTTTTCGGAAAAAATATAACCATCCAGAAAACGATCCGTCATTTTTTCACAGCGCATGTAAGGGCGGTGAATCCACAGCCAGAATACAATCGGAAACAAAATTGCAAATATTGTTATAATTATGGCCATCCACCAGGGTGTTTCGCCTTTATATGCCAATAACAGCTGAATTACCGCCAGAATAATAAAACTCCCGAAGACTACCGTTCCCAGGACAAGAGCCCGGTTGGATATGTATTTCAGTTTTTCTTTAAATTTCATTTTTGATTTATCCATACAATTTTCTATATGTAGAGGGTTTCACCCCTGCCGCTTTCTCAAAGGTATGTGTGAAATGTTTCGGATCGTTATATCCTACCCTCCTGCAGATTTCTGTTACTGGAAGATTGGATTCCCGAAGGAGTAGCTTGGCCTGTTCCATTCTCACGTTGATCAGATATTTTGCAAAACCTTCTCCTTCTGTCTTCTTGAATAAGGCACTGAAATAAGCAGTGCTAAGTCCCACTATCTCGCTGACTTCCTCTAAAGTCAGCGGATCACTGAAATGGTTCTGGATATATTCCTTTGCCTTGCGAACCGGGCGGATAGTATCAGTTTCATAGCGTTCAGCCTGCTCCTGGATATATTTTTTCTGGAAATCCCCAAGACAGGAAAAAATTTCCTCTATTTTTCCACATTTATCACACTGTTTACGGAATTCCTCCACAGTAGCAGTACGCTCTGGAATCCGAATACTTGCCGCAAAAATATCAGCTGCTGCATACACCAGTTCAAAAATCTCGCTGCCACGAATTTCTTTCGCCTTATTTACCGTATCCTGCAAATCCTCTACTGCTTCTGCTGCATTCTGAATGCTGGAAATTTCTACGGCATGAGTAATCTCACGAAGATACTTTTTCAGCAACTCGCTCTCCTGGATTTCTGAAGCTTTTCCCAGACAGTCAAGAACCCGTCCGTCCCCTTTTACCAGCCTTTCCTGGATCAGTTTTCGGGCTTCCTGCATAGAGTCAGCCAAATGCTCTGCCTCTTTGTATGCAGCTCCAACTGCCATGGAAAAGCTTACATGCTGAAACATATTTTTCTGGATTTCCATCTGGGTAAGGCTGCTCTTCATGCTCCGGCGGATGGATTCCTTCTCACTTTCCGGATAGTTAAGAATACCGTAGCAATAGTCATCACGAATCAGAAGAACTAATTCGCGGCTGTCTTTTTTCAGATTTCGTTCCAGGACCTCACGTACTTTTTCCATAAGGATTTCACTGGAAGTGGAGCTGATCTCTCGTGCGCCAGCCAGACCTGTTGTTCCATCCATTCTGCCGCCAGAAATGATCTTTCTTCCATAATCCACTTTTACACAAAACGCCTGGTACACTCCCTGTCTTGCTTTCAGATGATAAATGCTCGTCAATGTGTCCTGTGAAACCGGCATATCCGGCTGATCCAGCAGCCGGTCGATCAGATTTGCCCGTAAATGGTCATCATCCCTTTTCGCCTTATTTACAAGCTCCTGATGATTCAGTTCCGACTCCTTGCGCTCCCCGATCTTTTTCTGCAATTTCTGCAGGGTAGCAGTCAGTTCCCCCTTGTTTACCGGCTTCAGAAGATAATGTCCCACACCGTAACTGATAGCCTGCTGTGCATACTCGAAATGGGCGTAACCGCTGATTATGATTACTTCCAGAGCGGAATCCAGCTCCTTCACCCTTTTTACCAGCTCCAGGCCACTGCAGCCTGGCATGCGGATATCTGTGATCAGAATATCCGGCTGTGTCTGCCGTACCATTTCGCAGGCTTCCTCTCCGTTGTGGGCGATTCCCACCACCTTCATTCCCATAGAATCCCAGTCGATCAGTGCCTGGATCAGCTGGCAGATCCGCACCTCATCATCTGCAATTACTACCTTTAAAATCTCCATGTTCTCCGTCCCCATTACATGATTACTGTGAAGAAATTTCCCCATTTTTTTAGAAACTCTCTCCACTTTTTCTTACTTCTAATAATAATCCATTTCAGCATTTTAAGCAAGAAAACCGCCGGAAAAACCGACGGTTTCTTGCTCCTTATAATTACTGCCCCAGCCGTCATCATATCCATGACGTTCCATGAACAATATTCCTTTTATTTCAGATTATTTATCAGAATCCTTTGTGATCACAGATACACCTGTATCTGTAACTTCTCCGCCGAGTTCCTCGCCGTTGATTGCTTTTACAGCTGCTTTTACGCCTTCAGATCCCATAACATCTGGGTTCTGAGCCATTGTGCAAAGAAGATATCCGTCGTCGATCAGGTTCAGAATCGCGTCAGATTTATCAAAACCAACACCGATGATGTCAGCGTTTCCAGCTGCTTTGATGGCATTTCCGGCACCAGTTGTGGAGCCTTCATTACATCCGAAGATACCAACAACACCCTGTGTAATGTAGTTCTCTGCGATACTCTGGGATTTTGCAGCATCACCTTCGCCGTACTGGGTTTCCATGATCTCGAAGTCTGTGCCGTCAAATGCTGCGCGGAAGCCTTCCTCACGGTTTACGCAGGAATCAGTAGCTGCGTTTACATTAATGATACCGATTTTACCAGATGTAATACCAGCATCCTCAAGCGCCTTCTTCATCTCTTCTCCTGCTGTTGTTCCAGCTGCCTCATTGTCTGTGGAGAAAGTAGCTTCTGCCTCTACATTTGCAGGGGAATCAACATATACGATCTTAATTCCCTGATCTTTTGCTTCCTGAAGTGCGGAAGAAATAGCGTCTGGTCCGTTTGCAGCAACCATGATTGCATCATAACCGCCTGCTACTGCATTGTTTACACACTCGATCTGCTGAGCGTCATCTTTTGTATTCGGGGACATGAAGTCAACTGTTACACCAAGCTCTTTTGCTTCTTCCTGAGCGCCTTCGTTCAGGGTGATCCAGTGCTGGTCGATAGAGTCCATTGTGATCAGCGCAATTTTCTCATCGCCTGTAGCCTTAACATCATCTGATGCATAAACAGTAGCTGCTCCAAGGGAAGCGATCATAGATACTGCACATACCATAGCTAAAAGTTTTCTTTTCATTGTAAAAATCCTCCTAAAAATTATTTTTTATAACTACCCGCCTTCTCCATTTGCGGTTTAGTTTCATGAAATTATTTTACATCTCCCATATTCAGTTGTCGATTTCATTTTCCTGTGAAAAATACTGTTTTCTTGCGGTTATTTTTTTCTGTGTTTGCCAAACTGTCCGTTTCTTACAACTACATCCAGCAATACGGCTGCAACTACGATCACGCCGATTACAACTCGCTGGATACCAACTTGTGCACCGATCATGTTCAGACCATTTTCCAGAGTCTGCCAGACAGCTGCACCTGCGAAGGTTCCAAGAAGGATTCCAGTTCCTCCAAGTGGGGAAACGCCACCGATTACGCCGGCTGCTACGCCATACATCTCGTACATGTTTCCAGCTTCCATATTTCCCATACCAGCCTGTGCGCAAAGGATAAGACCAACTACACAGGAGCATAC
>NZ_JBCOMJ010000022.1:0-84853 GCF_040924225.1 Ruminococcus sp. RTP21484sp1_RTP21277st1_D2_RTP21277_210401
AAAAGTTGAAAAAAAGAAACCCCTATCCCCTCAAGATTGAGGGGCAGGGGAGTTGAAGTGTCGAAGACACTTTTTTATATGCCGGATGAAGAATGCAACAATGCAGATAACATTGAATGGATGAACAATTTAAGAACGGATGATAATAAAGAAGCCTTTACGCAATGTATTGCATTTGAAAGCAGTTTCCGTTCGCCGGAAAAAGGTGGCGGTGCATGGGAAGCTAACGAAGAATACACTTGGTCATGGTGGCTTGCACGGAGTGAAGGCGGAGAATGGAATCTGATGACTTGGGGTTATTGATAAGAGTAGAAAATTCCAGTATTATTGACCAAGAAATTAAGGAGGATTCATTATGAGTGAGAAAACAGAGATTACTTTTATGCAAACAAGATTAATCCGGCTTGCTTCAGAAGAGTGGCATTTACCTGTTGAACAGATTATCCACTTGTTTAAAGAAGCCGATGTTCTTGGATATATAGAAAAATGTTATGGGATTTTTCATTGTGAGGGTGATGAAGCTGTGCTTGAAGACATTACAGAATTTCTGGAAGGAAAGGGGGTAAAGATTAGGGCTTGAGTTAAAAGATGGATTTGTTCTCTATCATGGAAGTTATTGTGAAGTAAAAGCGCCAGATCTTGGCAAATGTGCAAAGAGAAAAGATTTTGGGCAGGGATTTTATTTAACTACATCCAAGGAGCTGGCAGAAAGTTTTCTGAGAACCTCAATAGCCAAAGCAATCGCAACCGGAACAATTGAAGAAGGACAGAAGTTTGGATATATTTCAACCTTTGAATTCAACCTTTCAGGAAATCTTAAAACGCATATTTTTGAAAGTGCAGATGTAGACTGGTTACATTGCATTGCCGCTCATCGAAAGAAAAAAATGTTTATCGAAGTGGAACGTGAAATGGCAAGGTATGATATCATTGCAGGAAAGATTGCGGATGATGCAACAAACGCTACCCTTACTGCTTATCTCGCCGGGGCTTTCGGGACAGCAGGCGATAAGGAGGCAGACGATTTCTGCATCAGACAGTTGTTGCCCAATAAACTAAAAGATCAATATTGCTTCAAAACAGAATCCGCTATTAGGTGTCTGAAATTTGTGAAAGGTGAGAAGATATGGCTGAAGTAACAATTCCAAAGGAAAAAATGAATTATACAATAGACCTTCTTATCACTATGGTGACAGATGAGATTGCAGAAGAAACGGGAAAGGACAGAAAAGAGATATTGACAGATTTTCTATGTTCAAAGACAGGAAAAGCACTGTATGATGAGAAAACAAAGCTGTGGTGCAATGGTCCGGCATATATAGCTGAATTGTATAGGGAAGAGTTAAAGAAATCCGGATATCAGATTTGAGATGACTCATATCCGGATGGTGTTAAAAACTTCCGCATTATATCGTTGTGATAACTAAATATTTCAAAAACGCTGAGGTCAGTATTTCCTAATCATAGGACAACGACCTCAGTTTTTTTATACCCAGGAATCGGCATTCATGAATCAGCCGGTTCTTTTTATTTACAGAAAAATGAAGGAGGATGACAAAGTGAGCAGAGCAAAAAATCCGAAATATGAATCCATGTCACCGGAAGAATTGAAGGCGAATATGGAAAAGAGCAGACAGGAACTGGAGGTTGCGATTCACAACAAAAACCTTCTGGAGCAGAGGAAAAAGTTAGTGGAACGCAGGGAACGCTCCCACCGGCTGATTGTCAAAGGGGAAGAGTTTGAGAAAGCGTTTCCGTTGTCCAGAGATCTGGAGCAGGAAGATGTTCAGAATATAATGAACCAGCTGCAGAACAACAGTTACAACAAGAGTATTGTGCGGCAGACTTATATCTCTGCGTCACAAAAAGACCGACAACAGATTGCAGAAGCAGTCAAAAAAACAGAGAAGGGAGATGACAGTTAATGGCATTGTATCATTTTTCAGTAAGACATGTATCTAGAGGGAAAGGGCAGATGGTGGTTGCTTCCGCAGCCTATATTTCCGGGCAGAGGATTTATGACGGTTATTACAATAAGATACATGACTATACAAGCAAGTCGGGTGTGGTATTTACAGAAATTCTGACACCGGAGTATGTGCCGGAGCGTATGACAGACAGGGAAATACTCTGGAACGAGGTGGAGCATGTAGAAAGGAACAACAAGGCGCAGCTTGCCTAAGACCTTTGATATTGTCATGGCGGTCTTTGACGTGGGAAGTCATGTAGTGACACAGGCGGCAGCTTCCATATCCGGTTCAACGAGTCTGGATGTGCAGGCTACACTTACTTCCATGTTCAACAGCCAGATTGACAGTATGGGTATCGGGGAGCTGATAGGGCTTGGCATGGAAACCATGATCATCAGCCTGTGTATGAAAATCATGTCCGTCCTTATCACCGTCATTTTATACGGACGTATGATTGAAATATACCTTTATGTATCAGTAGCACCAATTCCGGCGGCAACCGTAACCAATAGGGAATGGGGAACAGTCGGAACTAATTATCTAAAGGGACTTATCGCTTTAGCATTTTAGGGATTTTTCATTATGGTATGTGTGGCGATTTATGCTGTGCTTGTGGCAAGCGTGGCAGTGGCAAGTAAGAGAAGAAATAAAGAAGGAGGTGCGCTACCTTGAAGAAAAAGCAAAAGGCGCAAGCCGGAAACCGCAGAATGCCGGAAAATAAAAAGGCGGCAAGCAGAGTCGGACTTACTTTTTCGGAAAAGAGTTTGATGCAGGGTATCAGTATTTTACCATTTCTGCAATGGACAATGCCGGAAATATGTCGGAGGTCTATAAGACAGCCAATCCGTATTACACCGATCCGGAAGCGGAGGACAGTAACGAAAGCAATCCGGCTAAGCAGCTTCCGGTCAGTGCAGAAGCAACCAAGCCTTCCTCTGCTACCGGACAGGTAACGGAGCATACGAAAACGGATAGCGAGGGTAATACCACATCGGAAACCAGTCTTGCAGAACAGAAAAAAGCTGCCATGCAGGAAGCAGATGCTTCGGAGCAGGCAGAAAATAATGCAGAGCAGTCAGAGAATGGGAAAGAGTTTTATACCATTCAGACCGCAAGTGATAAGGTGTTTTATCTGATTATCGACAGGGACGGTGATGAGGAAATGGTCTACTTCCTGACAGAGATCAGCGAAAATGACCTGTTAAATACGACAACGGATAACAGCGAGACACTTCCGAAAAATTCCGCAGCACTGGAGTCTGCAATCCCGGTAAGTGACAGCGCATTGCCAAACAATAATGCAGAAACGGATAGTGAGGAAACAGAAGAATTACCGGAGGATGGCGAGGAAAGTACGGAAGAAAGTACCGAGGAACCGGAAGAACAGCCCGCACAGCCCGATAATCCGATGGGAACCTATATCGTGCTTGGCATCATTGCAGTTATTGGCATCGGAGCAGGCTACTATTTCAAGGTGGTCAAGAAAAAGAAAGAGCAGTTTATTGATGAAGATGATGAGGAGGACGAGGAAGAAGTCTTGGAAGATGAGGACGAAACCGAGGACACAGAGGACGATTTTTTTGAGAAAGACGATGAGGAGGACGAATAAATGCAGTTAGTAATCGCAGAAAAGCCGAGTGTGGCGAAAAGCATAGCAGATGTATTGGGAGCCATAGACAGACAGGACGGATATTTTGAGGGCGGCGGCTATATTGTAAGCTGGTGCGTGGGACACTTAATCGAGCTTGCAGAACCGGAAAGCTATGGAGATCAGTGGAAGAAATGGACTTACGAGAGCCTTCCGGTCAATCCGGATCATTGGCAGTATGAGATCAAGGAGGATACCAAAGAACAGTACGATGTGCAGTTTAAGTTTGTCATGAAGTTTCCCAATAAGAAATTTACAGGAAAGAAAAAGTAAAAGGAGGACGTAACAATGGGAGCAGAAAAAACAAAGAAAGTACAGGACAATGAAAGCAAGGCGGACAAATTTGTCCGTCTTGGGGAGTATCGTGTGAACAAGGTCATTGATGCAATCGGCAGGCTTGAGAACCTTTTCAACCGCACCAATTACGAGTACACACAGGAGCAGGTGGAAGTCATGTTTTCCATTATGGAAAAAAGGCTTTTGGAAGTCAAAGGCAGATTTGCCCCAAAAAAGGAAAAAGAAGATACGTTTTCGTTTGGAAGAAAAGCAGAATAGGGAGGAAAGCCAAAATGAAGCAGTTAGAAAAAGAAATCAATGTAACAAGCCGGAAAAACATGATGAAGAGGTACAAAATGTATGGTGCCACAGTATCAAAGCTGACAGAGAAATCACAGAATGACACCAAGAAGGGAGAGAAAAAGTAATGGAGTACAGAGATTTTGTAGAACAGGTAAAAGAACAGATACAGGATTTTCTTCCTGAAAAGTTTGCAGATGCTGCAGTTGAGGTCAATCAGATTGTAAAGAATAATGACTGTGTTCTGGACGGTCTGATGGTAAGAACAGAAGAAAGTAATATTTCACCTACCATTTATCTGAATCCATATTTTGAGCAGATACAGGATGGAGCTGAATTGGATGATATATTAGCTCAGATTGCAAGTGTTTATCAGTCACATTATATAGATCATGATATAGATGTATCGGCAGTTACCGATTTTGACAAGATTAAGGAAAAAATTGTATGTAAGCTGATCAACGAGGAAGCAAATCAGCAGTTCCTTCAGGATAAACCGTACTCCAAATTGGAAGATTTAGCAGTTGTGTATCAGATTTTAATGGATAAAACAGGAGAAGGAACTGCGACCATTACCATTACAGATAATCTGATGGATGGATATGGAATCACACTTGAAGAACTGCATGACCAGGCGTTACAGAATATGGATACTTTGCAGCCACATAGTTTCAAAGGAATGAATGAGACAGTTGCGGAGATGATTGCAGTTGATATTGCAAGAGACCAAAATATTGGCATGGATGAGGCAAAAGAAATGGCAATGCAGATGATGCCGGATATTCCCGATACCATGTTTGTGCTGACAAATGATACAAAAGTAAATGGTGCGGCTGCAATATTAAACGATGATATCAGACAGGAGATTGCTGAGAAGGTAGGAGATTTTTACATGTTGCCTTCTTCAATCCATGAAACGCTGATTATACCGAAAGATGCGGGAATGGAGTTTAAAGAACTTGAGCAGATGGTACAGGAAGTAAATCAAAAACAGGTGGCACCGGGAGAACGTCTTTCGGATCATGTGTATGAGTATGATGCCAAAGAACATGAATTGTTCCGCAGTGACCGGGCAGAGGAACGTGCCAAGCAGAAAGAGGAAAAAAGAGATAACCGTCATGAGCGTGTTTCAGTAAAAGAGAAACTTGCGGAGAAGAAAGATGCCGTTATTAAGATGAATGCCGGAAAGGAGCATTCTGCACCAGAAAAGAAAAAGGAAGCTGTAATATAGGAGGAGCGCTATGTGGTATCCGTTCCGAAGGATACCCTTGCAAAGCTGATTGTTGTCAGCGAGATTAACAATGTGGAGCTGGAGGAACTGATACATACCATTCTGGAGAAAGGTATTGAGGAGTAGGGATTCTATGAATAAATAGTGTTTTGCATATTAGCAGGCAGTAGGATAGAGAGTGTCTTGCTGCTTGCTAATAGTAGAAAAGTAACAAAAAATATAGTATAATTTCAACAGAAATTTGTAATGTCAGAGGTGAATGATTGTGATAAATAGATCACTAAATGAAGATGAAATATACAATATTACGGAAGCCTTTCGCATGGCAATACTTGATGCCAAATATGATAGAAGATTTCAATATAGAGATAGAGCAGGCTAATAAGTTAAACACTGTGTGTAATATGTCGGCTTTTAACTCTACTGGTTTACAAGAATTAAAGAAAATAGCAGATAAATACCATCAGATATCAAATGATTTTAAAATAGTAGAAAAGGATGGGAAAACTGAACAATACCGCGATAATGAAAATAAAACTTCGGATGAAGAGAAGAATGATAAGGATACACAGTAGAAAAATAGTTTATTTGAATCAATTGAAATAGAGTATATTAAGTAGAAAGACAGGTGATTTTTATGAAATATCCTAAGACACTGAATGTTAAGGTGGAGAACATTTTTGGTGATCAAGATGTTCAGATAACATTATATTCTGGATTAACCATATTTGTTGGGACAAATGCTTCAGGAAAGACGCAAACATTAAAAAAAATAAGAGACATTATGAGAAATGAGGTGGGTAGTAATAAGGTTCGATATTTATCATCCAATAGAATTGGAAATATGGAACAGTATAGATCAAAAACAAATCAATACAATTATACCACTGATGATTATACACTTGGAGATCAAGCGACAAAACGTGCTCGTTTACAAATTGAAACTGCAAGTGGAGATTTCTTTGCAATGGACGAACGAAAGGATGTTTTTATTAAGGTATCTGAGAGGTTATCAGTGTTATTTAATAGAAATATTTTTATTCGCTGGGATGCTGGACAAATGAAGGTGTTTTTTGGAAAGACCGATAGTGAGCAAGAATATTCAGTTGCAGCAGAAGCAAGTGGATTAGTTAATGTTATTTCAATTTTGGCTGCTCTATTTGATGAAGTGGTTGAAGTATTATTAATTGATGAGCCAGAAGTATCTTTGCATCCGCAATTACAATCATATCTTCTTCGTGAGATGAAAAGTGCTGCAAAAAGATACAATAAAACTATTATTATTTCAACCCATTCTGCGGAGATGATCGAATTAAATTCTGCATCTGAGTTGTGCAACTTTGTGTTTTTTAGAAAAGATTCATTACCTAAACAAATTTCGCCAGATACTCCAGAATTGAATAGCGTAAAATTAAAAGAATTTCTTTTACGAATGAGCCTTATATATAGCGAAGGTTTTTTTGCAAAAAAGGTAATGCTTATTGAAGGATCTAGCGATATGATTTTATGTCGATATCTCTGCAATAGACTTAACTTAAAACTTGATGTAGCAGGTTCACAAATCATTCCGGTTGAAGGAAAAGGACAGTTCCCTGTTATTACAAAGCTATTTCGATTAATTGGTAAAGAAGTATGTGTTTTGACAGATTTAGATGGTTTTACAGATGATAATAATATTGTTAATTTGTTCGCGGTATTACCTGAAGCGATTCAAATTGCTAATGATTATGGAAATAGGGATCTTCAAAGCATGATTAGAGATATAAAGACAAAAATAGATGAATTAGTTCAATCCCAAAAAGAAAATATGGTAATGATTTATAACCAGCACCCGTATTGGGTAAACCGAGATCCAGAAGCAGACGATGATAAAATTATTCGTCGTGCATTGATTGCGCAGTTGTTTACGGTGAGTGCAGATGAACTAGCAACTTGGCCAGATCCACATGAGTGGACAAGTCTCAAAAAGAGAATTACTGTGCTATTTGATATTTTAGAAAAATTAGGATGTTTTATTCTTCGAAGGGGGGCGGTGGAAAGTTATTACGCTTTTTCACCGAATACAACGTTTAATGGAAAGCCGTCTGCAGCTGCTAATGAAGTTAGTTATTGGGAAGATAAAAGTAATGAACAAATCTATGCTCAATTCTCCGACATTGTTCGTTCTTTACAATTTGCTGCACTTGATAAAACAGTAGATGAAAGTTTTGCGGTAAAGAAAGAACTATTAAGTGAATTAGCATTGATACTTGGAATTTTACCACAAGTATCAACTGAAAAAGAACTTCTGTCTTGTATTAAACAAGCAAAAGGGAGCGCAGAGTCTCTTTTTGATTATAGAATAATAAATGATAGCAAGCGTCTGGGTGTAGAAATATCATTAAAATCTGAAATAATAGATGTTGATGGATTTCCATTTAAGGCTTTTGTCGGAGACAATGTTAATATTCTCATTGATGAAAGAATTCAATCGCATTCAAGTGAGGAAAGTCAGTAGTAACCCCACCCATTTTTTACTACGTTTCTACTACGATTGCTGTACACATCTTGCAATATTTTGCTAAGATTTGCATTTTCTGTACAGAAATGACCGATACATAAAGAAGAATTAACACTGCGCAAATCGCTGCAGATGGCAGCAGGCCAGCGCATTTTGAGAGGAGAAAAAATTATGATTCGTGTACTTTTCATCTGCCACGGCACTACCTTAGCAAAATTCTGAAAAACCTTGATTTTACAGTATATTTTTGAACCAGTAGGGATGTTTTACTAAGTTTTTACTAAAGAGGAATCCCTAGCACGAATTTAGAAAAGTAACATATAGTATGACCTTATTAATTGGTAGAACAATTGGTAAGGTCCTTTTTTATTTCAAGGAGGTTCAAAATGAAAAGTACAGCGTTAGGAGCAGAAAACATTATTTTTATCAGTGATGCACATGAAAAATTCTACTATGAAAAATTACAAGAAGTACGGTATCAGGATGTGTACCATAAGGCATTGTGTTATTGTCTGGGTATTAATGGAGATACCAGAAAAAATGCTGACAGAATTTATAATTTTAAAACGGGGTCTGTTAAAACGAAATGTTTACATGAAGGATGGCAGACAAGCGGTAGCTTAAAAGTGGTAAGGATGGCATTTAATCTGTACTGTAACAGCACGCCAAGCGTTTGGGATTATGAAGATGCAGAGGAACAGGTAAACGAGTGCAGACAGTATACAGTAGAGGATATCTTCTGCTGTACATATGCACCATATTTTTGGCAGGCAATACAGATCCGTTATCCGGAATATGTAGTGTACAATCAAAAGTTACATGCCATGCTTGGAGGAATAGATTAATGCTGAAAGTGAGACTGATGGGAACAAAAAATGATATTGTATGGTTTCAGAAAATCCTGCAGCGTCATCCTAAAATTGAAGTTATGGAATTATCGGAACTTTATTCCAATAAAGGGACGAGCAAATATTATAGAGCTTATGCTGAAATTGAAAAAAGTAATGTAAATAAAAAATAGTAGAAAAACAGGAGAATTATATCATGTGCAAAATAATCGCAATCGCAAATCAAAAAGGTGGAGTAGCAAAGACTACAACCACTATTAATCTTGGAGTAGGACTGTCTAAGGTTGGAAAACGTGTAATGCTGATAGATGCTGATCCACAGGGACATTTGACAATGGGACTAGGTTTTCCAAAGAACTTAAGGGTAACATTGAAAACAATGATGGAAAATATCATTATGGGATTAGAATTTGATCCCAGGGAAGCAATTTTACACCATGAGGAAGGAATAGATGTAATTCCATCTAATAAACTTCTTTCGGGAATGGACATGTCATTATTTACGGTAGAGGACAGAGAAAAGGTCTTAAAAGAATATCTGGAACTTTTGGAAAATGATTATGACTATATCCTGATTGATTGTATGCCCTCGTTGGGAATGATGACAATTAATGCGTTAAGTGCAGCTGATAGCGTTTTGATTCCGGTGCAGCCTCAATACTATGCGGCAGATGGCCTCATGGAATTACTGAAAGTTGTGAAAGGCATTCATCAGAGATTTAATCCTGATTTACAGATTGAAGGGATTCTGTTTACAATGGACAGCAGTCATTATAATAATTCAAAGAGAAATAAGCAGGCAGTACGAGATGCTTATGGAGCAGAGATTATAATTTTTGATCAGACGATTCCAAGAACAGAAGCTCTTGCCGAAACTGCATCAGAAGGTGTCAGTATTTTTTCTTACGATGCAAAAGGAAAAGGTGCGTACAGTTATCAAGCACTTGTCCAGGAGGTGCTGAATCATGCGTAAACCTAAGAAAGAAATTCAGCTTACTTCTTATGATGAATTGCTTGGAATCAATGAAGCCGAACAGAATACTCTTAATCAGATTGTTGAAGTGCCATTAAATGAGTTACATCCTTTTAGAAATCATCCATTTCATGTAAGTGATGATGAAAAAATGGCTGAAACAGTAGAAAGTATCAAGAATTATGGCATCTTAAATCCTGCATTGGTACGTCCTCGCGCAGAGGGAGGATATGAACTGATTGCTGGTCACAGGAGAAAACGTGGTTGCGAACTGGCTGGAAAAAGTAAAATGCCAGTACTCATACGGAACTATACCGATGATGAAGCCGTAATCGTTATGGTGGATTCTAATATACAGAGAGAAAATTTGCTTCCAAGCGAAAAGGCATATGCTTATAAAATGAAGATGGATGCAATAAAACATCAGGGCATAAAAGACGAAAACGCAGCTTCTGTTGACAGTGCAGATCTGGTTGGACAGGCTGCCGGTGACAGTGGAAGAACCGTTCAGCGTTACATACGCTTGACCTGTCTTATTCCGGAATTGCTGAAATTGTTGGATGAAGGAAAGATTAATTTTACAGTAGGTGTTTCATTAACCTATTTATCAGAAACGGAGCAGATTTGGGTGAAAGACTGCATAGTGTCTGGAGCAAGCTCTGTTACAGGTTCAATGGCAACAAAACTGAAGCAATACAGCGGTGAAGGTAAACTGACAGAATTAGCGGTACAGCTTATTCTGAATGAAAAGAAAACAGAGACAGGAAAAGTTACTTTAACTGAAAAGAAAATACGAAAGTATTTCCCAAAGGAATATAACAGAGAACAGATTGAACAGGTTATCTATGAACTGCTTGATAACTGGAAGAAAAGCCAATAACGAGGGAAGGAGAGAAAGCAAAATGGCAAAATCCGAAAGCACAAAAATAGAGTTTGGTTATTTTCACGATTATGAATCGGAACAGTTTGCTTTTTACCGTATTCCCAAAGTATTATTCACAGATGAATATTTCCGTAATCTGTCCAGCGATGCAAAGGTTCTTTATGGGCTGATGCTGGACAGAATGGCTTTGTCTATCAGAAATAATTGGGTGGACAATGAGGGGAAAGTTTATATCATATTTACATTGGAACAAGTGATGGAATATATGAACTGCGGAAAAGACAAAGGTGTGAAAATTCTTGCAGAATTAGATACTGATAAAGGAATTGGTTTGATTGAAAGAGTAAAGAGAGGATTGGGAAAACCAACAATTATTTATGTAAAGAGCTTTGTATATAGAAAAGAAAAAGTATTAGATTCGGCAGAGAATGATAACCGAAGTCAAGAAGTCGGAAAAGCCGAAGTCAAGAGTTCGGAAAAACCGAAGTCTGGAGTTCTGGAAAGTCGAAGTCAAGAGTTCGGAAAAACCGAAGTCTGGAAGTCGGAAAAATCGAAGTCTGGAGTTCGGAAAAACCGAAGTACAGAAGTCGGAAAAACCGACCCTAATAATACTAATTATAATTATACTGATATTAGTAATACTGACAGAAGTAATACTGATCTTATCAATCTTTCAGATTCTTCCGAACAGCAGTCAATGGATTTGATGGAAGAGATGGAACTATTCCAGATGAATACTGCGCTTGTAAAAAGAAATATTGAATATGACTGTCTTGTACAACGATGCAGATTAGGGGAACAGCAACAGTTGGATGAAATTGTGGCACTAATTGTGGAAACAATCAGCATAGAACGTGAGAATATTACGATCAGTGGAGTGAAATACCCATATCAGTTCGTAAAAAGCAGATTATTGTTGCTGGAAGAAAGCCACATAGAGTATGTACTTGACTGTCTACATGAGAATACCAGGGAAGTAAAGAACATAAAAGCGTACTTGCTTACCTGTCTTATGAATTCAATAACGACAATAGGCAATTATTACCAGGCAAAAGTAAATCATGATATGTACGGAGGTGGCATATGAGAGGAAAAGAAATTATAACAAAATTGATAATTCCTGGTGCAATAGCTATGATTATCTGCTTAATTGTTCACCCTATGTGCATGAATGGTGAAATATTAGACTGGAGAAAATTATTGCTTTTTGTGGGAATACCTTTCGGAATCCAGAAAATGTTTTTGTTGGTCGTTCCAAGAAATGTGGGGACAGGGGAAATGCTTGGTTTGGTGGTACTTAAACTGATGGTAGGAAGTTTGATTGGAATAGGGGTTCTTGCCTGGAGATTATTAGCTGTAGCAGGCATTTTGCTAAAAAACGGCATTTCTGGAATTATATGGATCATAAAAAGACTGAAAGAAATGGTGATCAAAAATGAGCGAAAAGCAACTGGAAAAATTGTATTATAGCATTTATCCAATGAATCAATGTGAAACACAAAGTAAAAGTTATGAAGAGACAAAGGAACTGTGTGAAACATTAGAAAAGGAAATGATAAGTCTAATGAGTCCGGATCTGCAGGCAATGTTTGAGGATTACAAGGAATATACTTTAAATCTTAAACAAACAGAACAGAGAGACGCTTACATAGATGGATTAGCGTTTGGAATTCGCACAATTTCGGAAGCCTTTTTACATGAGAACAAAAATAGAATATAGTGATTGAAAAAGCAGTCTGTCAAGGCTGCTTTTTCTGTACCGCTTACATAGGAGAATGAGATGTGATTGATTTGATAATAATTATTATAGCAGGAATAGTGCTTTTGTTTTTGCTGTCTTGTTGCTTTATGGTTGCAAGGCTGTTGGATGAGGAAATATCTATGTATGGATATGAAGGAAAAGAAAACTGGGAAAGGGAACAACTTCCCGACAAATTGTCGAGAAGTTCAACAGATGAAAGACATGGAGATAAATGAAAAGATTCGTTATTTTCGGAAACAGAGAGGGCTATCGCAGGAACTGCTTGCAGAACGAACAGGAATTAATGTGAATACAATTCGGAAGTATGAAATAGGCATACGAAAGCCGAAAGTAGAACAATTAAAGAAAATTGCGGATGGACTTGAAATTAGTGTAATAGAATTTTTGGATATTGAAATAGAAAATGAAGCGGACTTGATTGCTATGCTGAAAAAAATCAGTCCGTTTTTTAAGTGGGACGGATTGCTTCATGTATTGGAGGGGGAAAAGTTTTTATGATTGGTGTAGGAAGTGCATTGATATCACTGTTTCTGGTTTTGGTTTGTTATTCATTAACACTGACAGCGAAAAGAGCAGATGAAAACTTATTGATGATCTGTGAACAGAATCAGAAAAGTGAAGAAGAGAAAGGAAAGCAAGAAATGGAATCAAAGAGAGACATTTTGAGAGTAATTGAAAAAGAAATCAAAAAAGGAAGTGCGCCAGTTGCATTTGCGGGTTTGGGGTTTTCTGAGGAATGTTATCATTTGGTAGATAGTCAGGCTAAGATGAACCAACTTTTAGATTATTTTTTTCGCAATGAAGAATACGCAGCTTTGGCAGATCGGCAGGTGAAAAGTAATATCTATGCAGAAATGGGCAAAAGGCTGAATTTCCGTAGTGCTAGATCTGCTCGAGACAGAAAGAATATGGAGGTAGCGGCGAAACGATGGATTAAGAAAAAGCATCCAACATTTGATGGAGATGTATATGTCGAAAATATCCGGTGTTTTCTGGATATTTCCCAGGAAGAGTTAGAAAAACGTAAATGTACTGTTAATGAACAGGATATCACAGCACTTATTTTCAGTCAGAAACATCTGGAAGCATTATATCTGCAATGCCTTATGCACAGGCGAAACGCAATGCAAGAGGTTCCAGAGTTGAAAGGTTTGTCAGAAACGTGCAACAGGATTTATAAATTGCAGGATGTAGATGTATTATTCCAGTGTCTGCTGATGGATCAGATGGATTGGGAAGAAGGAAAGTTGTATATGCAATTCAGTACTGTATATTTATTACTGAGTTTAAGAAATAAATGACAGAATAAGTATGATTGGTTATAATAAAATAAATTGAACAAATAAGTAGAGGGAGGGTCTGATGAATAAAGAAGATCATTTTATAGATACAGATAAATTGGGTGATGTGTTACTTGAGTTTTCAAAAAAAATAAGTCGTTTCTCACAAAATATACCAGATACTTTATTTGGAAGTTTGACAGAATTTTTAAAAAATATACCAGATGATGTTAAGAATACGCAACTTTTTGCAAACGTTCAAAAACTAAGTAATTATGATTTGAATTATGAAGATGTCTGGTGGTTGGTAGACAGTTATGGGCTTATTGATAAAGAAGATGCGGAAGAAGAACTTATGGAGTATTATGAGCAAGAAAATAAATTACATTGTTATATAAAAAGTATTATAAGCAATCCATCCATAAGTGAACGTGAAAAATTAGTAATATTGTTATCACATATAGAACCGTTAATATATAATACTTTAAATTACACGAAACAACCTTATTCAAAAGTGAAACAAATAGTAAAACGAATGTCTATAGATGAAAATGAGGGAATGTCTTCTGAGAGTGTGGGAAAACTTTACGTTATGGGAATTACATATGTAGTGTTTGCAAATACTGACGCTTATAAAAAGGAAATTGATAAAAGAATTCCGTTTAGAAATAATATTCTGCATAATGGAATTGTTGAATATGGAACGGATGATATACATAGTGCATATGAGTTGTTAATTGAGTTCATTTCAATGCTGGTATTCATAAAAAAACAGCTTATTAATGAAAAAACGAAATAGAGAATTTGTAGCCGGTTGGTCCATTTTATTAGAAATTGGAATCAGCCGGCTTTTTATATTTAAAAGAGTACTTCTCGACAATTTGTCGGGAAGTGGAAAGGAGCCAAATTCGAGTGAAAATATACCTACACCATCTGTTAGTACCACCGTAATTTGCTGATCAGAATCGAAAGGAGGCGTGCAAATTGCAGGAAGAAGTTACACAGAAAACAATCGCATTGTCGGTTAAAACTGCAAGAGTGACTGCCGACGTGTTAAAAAATATGCTGCGGAAGTATCTGTCAGGACAGAAGCAAAAGGGAAAGAATCCTTATAAGGTTGGAAAACAGTCATACAAAGAATTGAAAAGCCAGGGTTCTGGTTTATCTAATATTGAGATCACAGATGGAAATATCAAGTCTTTTGAACGTGTGGCGAAGAAATACCGCTTAGATTTTGCCTTGAAAAAAGACAGTTCAACCAAGCCACCGACCTACTATGTGTTTTTTAAAGGGCAGGATACAGAAATGATGAATCTAGCATTTAAGAAATATTTAGGTGTCCAGATGAACAAAAAGGATAAACCATCTATTATGAAAAAACTCATGCACTTTAAGGATACTGTGTCTAAAGGAAAGAACAGAGAACGAGCAAGAGAACAGCAGAAAGACAGAGGGCAGAGTTTATGACGGAGAAAAAACAGCAGCATAAGAAAAAAAGAGGAAAAGTTCAGCATATCAGAGGTTCTCCGAAAAAGAGAAAAATATCTGGAAAAGCTGTTTTTTCTTCAGAGAGTATCCCAGGAAAAATGCTTGCGGATGTGAAAAATCTGATCACGGATAAGGCAAGTGAATTGAAGAGGGCAGATCAGAAAAAGCTGTTTTTAGCTAATTTCCCCTATCTGATGTTTGCTTATTTTTTCAATAAGATTGCCTGGCTGTATCGGGTAAACACCGGAGCAACTTCCTGGGATAAATTTATGAATACTATTACTTATTTTGAACTGGCGTTTCGGAATCTCTGGCCAAGTTTGAATCATATGGATCTGTTTTGGGGAATCGCAGGAGGCGTGGTTGTAAAATTTGTTATTATTTACCGCACGAAAAATGCCAGGAAATATCGGCTGGGTGTGGAGTATGGTTCTGCCAGATGGGGAACAGAAAAAGATATACGACCATATGCTGATCCTGAATTTGAAAATAATATTATTCTCACAGAAACAGAGAGTCTTACTATGTCAAGCAGACCAAAGAATCCGAAATACGCCAGGAATAAAAACATTCTGGTAATTGGCGGTTCTGGTTCTGGAAAAACCAGATTTTTTGTAAAGCCTAACATTATGCAGATGCACAGCTCCTATGTGATTACTGATCCAAAGGGAACTGTGCTTCTGGAGGTTGGCGGTATGCTGGCAAAAGGCAGTCCGATGACGGATGAGAATGGAAAAATCGTGCGGGACAAAGAGGGAAAAGTTATATACGAACCGTATAAAATCAAAGTTTTGAATACAATTAACTTCAAAAAATCCATGCACTATAATCCATTTGTATATATCCGCAGTGAAAAAGATATTCTAAAACTGGTAACAACCATTATTGCTAATACCAAAGGTGAAGGGCAGCAATCAGGTGAGGATTTTTGGGTAAAGGCGGAAAAACTCTATTATTGTGCCCTGATTGGTTATATCTGGTATGAAGGCAGGGAAGAAGAAAAGAATTTTAATACTCTGTTGGAAATGATCAATGTGTCAGAAGCCAGGGAAGATGATGAGAATTTCAAGAATCCAGTAGATCTGATGTTTGATGAACTGGAGCAGAAAGACCCGAACCATTTTGCAGTAAGGCAGTACAAAAAATACAAGCTAGCTGCCGGTGTAGTAAGTTTGAAGAGACTTCTTAATCAATCAAATTTAAAGAGTTGGAGCTCCAAAATGATTAAAAAGTCTCTTGAGGCTTATTTTTTTACCTTAAAGAACAAAATTGTATTTTGTAAAAAACAATTTCAAAACATGTCCGTATTTTGTTTCGTCAGTACAGAGATTGTGTAAGGAACTTTAAAAAGATGACACGAAATCAAAAAAGATGCAGTAAGGGGGCTGTAAAAAGACCTCTGAGCATTTCGTTTAGTGTAAGAATCTTTTTTACTTCTTACACGAACCTTGAAAACGAAACAGCCTGCCCGTAGTGATACCAGAACTGAATAGGCATTCAGCGTGTCTTTTTTGGTTAATACGTCCCGGAAACATCAGAACCCGGTACAGGAACGGATATGGGATGAGAACAGGCAATTAATAAACAAAGGAAGGAGGACATCTGACTATGACAGAGAAACAGGGATTCATGACAGCGTTGTATGAACGTCTTAGTCGTGATGATGAATTAAACGGGGAATCCAACAGTATTTCAAACCAGAAGAAACTGCTGGAACAATATGCAAAAGAACATGGATTTACCAATCTTGTTCATTTTACTGATGATGGTATCTCCGGTACAAGATTTGATCGCCCAGGCTTTCTTGCCATGATGAAAGAAGTAGAGTCGGGGAAAGTCGGAACGATTCTGATTAAAGATATGAGCCGAATGGGAAGAGATTATCTGAAAGTCGGACAATATATGGAATTGCTGCGACAGAAGAATGTCCGCCTGATTGCAGTCAACGAGAATGTAGACAGCTTCCGGGAGGACGATGATTTTACTCCATTCCGAAATATCATGAATGAATGGTATGCAAGGGATACCAGTAAAAAGATAAAATCCACTTTCAAGGCGAAAGGAAAATCCGGCAAGCATGTGGCAAGTACAACACCATATGGGTATCTGAAAGACAAGGATGACCCGAATGTATGGATTGTTGATGAAGAAGCAGCTGTAGTTGTACGGAGAATCTTTCACATGACAATGGATGGGTACGGACCATATCAGATTGCCAAGGCACTGAAAGAGGATAAGGTTGAGATACCAGCGGTTCATATGGCAAAGAAAGATGCCGGATTATGGAAAGGCAGAGTAGAAGAAATCAAAGATCCTTATGGCTGGGGCTCTTCTACTGTTGCAGGCATTCTGAAGAAAAGAGAGTATCTTGGTCATACAGTGAACTTCAAGACCAGAAAACATTTCAAGGATAAGAAAAGCCATTACGTATCTGAAGATAATTGGACGGTGTTTGAGAACACGCAGGAAGCCATTATAGATCAGGAAACTTTTGACAATGTACAGAGAATCCGAAGCAATGTGAGAAGATATCCAGATGGATGGGGAGAAGCCCACCCCTTGACAGGTCTGATGTATTGTGCAGACTGTGGTTCCAAAATGTATGTCCATCGAGTAAATAATGGCAAGCGAGTACCACAATATACTTGTTCTGCATATTCTAAAGTTCCGGTTGGAACACTCTGCCAGACACAGCACAGAATTAATGCTGATGTGGTTATGGAGCTGATTAAGGAACTTTTAAAGGCTGTTGCGGAGTATTCACAGTTGAATCGTGAAGAATTTTTGGAGACAGTAAAAAAGGCACAGACTTCACAGCAGTCCAGTGAGATCACAAGATTGAAAAGCAGATTGGCAGAGGCAAAAAAGCGTGTGCAGGAACTGGAAAAACTGATCTGCAGAATTTATGAGGACAATATTCTTGGCAAGCTGCCAGATGAACGCTATGCGATTCTTGATGGACAGTATTCTAAAGAACAGAAAGATTTGTCGGCAGAAATTGCAGATATGGAAGCTGAATTATCAGGCTATGAAGAAGGTCGCAGATCAGCGGAGAAGTTTATTGCTCTGGTTGATAAATACCAAAATTTTGAGGAATTGACCACTTACATGCTGAATGAATTTGTAGAAAAGATTGTGGTGCATGAGCGTGACCGGAAAGGAAGCGTTGAGACGACACAGGAAGTGGAAATCTATTTTAACTTCATCGGCAGATATTTACCGCCACATTTCGGTGAGGTGAAAATGACACCGGAAGAAATTGAAGAAATGAAAAAACGGGAAGCCAGAAAAGACAGGCTTCACCAGAATTACCTGAGAAGAAAAGCAAATGGAAAGCAGCAGGAATACTATGAACGGACAAAGGCAAAAAAGAAAGCCGAACTGGATGCAAAAAAAGAAGAGATCCGGCAGGAAGATATTGCAAAAGGTGTGTTCATTCCGCTATCACTGCTTCCCCCAGCAGAACCGAAGAAAGGAGTTGCATCAGCATGAGCAAATTAGAAAGAATCATTCACGATAACAGTAATGGTCTGGATTATATCCTTGTCGGGGAAATCTATCTGCCACTGATCGCAGTACCCGAAGAGAAAAGAGAGATTGGTTTTTATGGAAGTCTTCACAGAAACTATCTGAAAGATTACAAGAGTGGCTTGTATTCCTATCTGACATTGAGTGGTAAGCTCTGGACGTATCTCGCAGATCTGAATGAGCAGTGTTTGGAACGCAGGGATTTCCTCATGGAACAGATTATGGAGCAGGAAGGCATTACGGAAGAATTGAAAAGCAGAGATCAGATGGAATGGGTTCGCCGGGCAAACAATGCAAGAAGCCGGGTAGATGAAATTATTTTAAATGAACTGGTGTATGTGTAGGAGGGACTTATGAGATACTGGATTGAATATGCAGACGGAAGATGTTGTAATTTTGCAAACAGCAGAAAAGATTTACTGGACTGGCTGAAACTTTTGAAAGATGAAAAAATCGTTGATATCCGAAAGATTTACAAAAGCGGTGTGACAGATTCTGTGATAGACAGCTATCGTAGTTATCTGAAACAGTGAAAGGGGTGGACAGTCATGGTTGTTGTAAGAATTATTGTGAAAATCGTATTACTGCCAGTGCGTATATGCCTGACAATGATACAACTGGTGGTTATGTTCTTCACATGGCTGTCGGCAACGGTATTTCATATCCTGTCGGGGATCATCTGCATTACAGCAGTTTTAGGGTATGGATTCGGACAGGAGACAGGCACAGAAGCGGTCAGGATGCTTGTGGCAGGTTTTATACTTTATATCCTGCTGTGCTTTCTGGCTGGGCAGTGGTGTGGCTGGAAACAATCAAAATCAGATTGATGAAGTAGACCACTGGAGAAAGGAATAGGATTCTTAAATGAAGATTACAAAAGAGATTGAAGAATTTATCAACCTGACCATAACGGAGCATATGGGAAAAGAGTATGCAGACTGGAAACTGAGCCAGCCGTCTGTGACAGAACCAGATGAAGTTGAGGAAGAATATAAAAAAGTGATTGCCACACTTCCACAGAAACAGGAAGAGGCCATTACAAAATATTGCGACCAGATATTTAACAGTGGAGCAGAGACAGAAGAATTTTTCTACCGGTTGGGACTGAGGGACGGAATGAAACTTAGGAAGAATGTTAAAATGGTTCTGAAGCAATTATCAGAATGATACATACAGGAATTATCTGAAAAGTGAATGAGTAAAGGAAAGGGCATTAACCGTAAAAAGTTAGTGCCCTTTGTTTTACCCATTTTTATATTTTCACAAAATCCGATGCAGAGGATTTTTGAAAAACAGACGGAACGGAGATCCTGCTGAAGGGACAGCGGCAGGAGTTACGTTTTGTCTGCTGGGAGTACAGAGGGCTGGAAGTCCTTTGTGCCCAGATTGCAAAGAGCGGCAGCATCTTGCTGGGGTTAAGGGGCAAAGCCCTTAGCAGGTTAAGGGCGGCAGCCATTGCCCAGTGATATGGCGTTTCGCCATATGGTACTGGGTACTGTCTGTAACGGGGACAGAGACTTTTGGAAGCTTCGCTGCAATCCCCTCCGGGGAAACAACTTGAAAAAAGGAGAGATGTGAATTGAAAGGCACAAGGCATAACGGCAGATCTGGGAAAGACGGTGTTTACAATCCGCTTCACAATGACCGGAGATTTGACCCGGAACACAGTGAGCATATTGACAATGAACGTGTCCGTCAGAATATTTACTGGGACTGCTATCAGGGATATACCACAATGGCAGACCGGGGAAAAGAGGATAATTTTTCTTTTAACCAGATTGAGATGGCATACTATGTGGATCATTACAGCGATTATGTGATTAACCAGAATAAACGTCATGAGAAAGCAAGACACCCCGACAGATGTAAAGGGGTGGAAGATGTTCTGAAAAATAAAAAGACCTGTCCGGAAGAAAGTATCTATCAGCTTGGGACGATAGATGAACACGCTTCTGTGGAAACGCTGGTTTTGGTTTTTGATGAATTCAAGAAAGAGTTCGATGAGCGGTTTGGTTCTAATGTGCATATCATTGACTGGTCACTGCACATGGACGAAGCGACTCCGCATATTCATGAGCGTCATGTATTCGATGCTACGAACCGGTATGGGGAGATTGAACCGAAACAGGAAGCGGCACTGGAAGAACTTGGCTTTGAACTTCCGAATCCGGAAAAGAAAAGATCAAAGACAAATAACCGTAAGGTTGTTTTTGATTCTGCCTGCCGGACAATGTTCCTGGATATCTGTAAACGTCATGGACTGGAAATTGACGAAGAACCGTCCTATGGAGGAAGGCAGTATCTGGAGAAACAGGACTATATCCGAATGAAGCAGAAAGAAGAGATTGCGGTTCAGCAGGAAATGCTCAATCAGCAGAGGGATAAGGTCAATGCGAATCATCTGGAACTTGCAAGGCAGTCAAACCATGTCAGGGCAAATGAAAAGGTTATCCAGTCACAGAAAGAAAAAATAGAACAGCAGGAAAAAGAATTTAAAGAAAATTTCATTTCCAATTCTGACCGGATTCTAAGTCAGGGCGAGCTGATTGAAGAACAGAGAGAGGAACTGCAACAGCTTACCCTCCGTATTGAAGATGTGGAAACCTTGCTTGACGAAGTATCCAGTGAAGCCTATGACAAGGCTGTGGATAAAGTCGCAGAGGAAACAATGCGGGCTACCAGAAAAGATGACATTCGTCTTGCGGAAGATTCTAAGAGATGGATTCAGAGTCCGGAACGTAAGGCATCACGAAAAGAAAAGGAATATGCGATAAACAGGCTGGACGGTCTGATTAAAAAAATCGAATATGCGATGGAAAAAGCTGTTGTGAGGGTTGTCCGTCAGTTAAAACAGCCAGAGAAGAAAAAAGCCGTTGTAGAAGAAATCAAAAAAGAAGTGAAGCCGTCAATCAGAGAAAAACTTGCATTGAACGTAGCAAAGATTCAAAGAGAAGAGGCAGAGAGAAAACAACTGAATAAAGGAAGATCACATTCCAGTGATCTGGAACTATAAGGGCATTTTGTTGATTCCGTAAGGACAGGACAAAGTGCTTTTTTGTTTTTTGTGAAAACTTGCTTCCCAGATTTGGGAAGCAGATTTAAGAAAGAGAGGAAACGAATTGGGATTATTTGATGAAGTAAAACAGAATGTGACCGTCCGGCAGGCTGCGGAGAGGTATGGGTTAAAGCCCAACAGGAGCGGACTGATCCGCTGCATTTTCCATAATGACAAATCACCCAGCATGAAAGTTGACCGGAGATATTATTGTTTCGGGTGTGGCTGTACAGGAGATGCCATTGATTTTACGGCACAACTGTTTGACATTGGATTGAAAGATGCAGCCATGAAGCTGGCAGATGATTTTGGGATTCCTTATTCCGGCAGGGACAGGGGATCACCGCAGAACAGGAGAAGCGTTTCAGCAAAAAAGCCAGAGCCGACACCAGAAGAATTTTGGCAGAAAAAACATCTGAGATGCCTGAGAGCCTATCTGGATTATCTGAGCCTGCTTCTGGAATGGAAAGAACAGTATGCACCAAAAACACGGACAGAAGAATGGCATGAAAAGTTTATGACTGCTCTCAGGGAGTTGTCAGTTGTTGAGTATTATCTGGATATCCTGCTCTTTGGGGACAGGGCAGATAAGGAAGCACTTGTAAAAGAAAAATGGAAGGAGGTGGAGCGGATTGAGCAATGCGAAAGAGAAGATAAAGGAGATCGCCACAAAAGAACAGAAAGATGCCATGAAAGAAATGTTCCGGATGGTAGATAAAAGCAAAGTCGATGAAGTGAAACAGATGCTGGAATATACACAGAAAGGAACTGCGAAAGCAACGGTTGGAAATTATATGGTTGTGCTGAGAAATGATCCGCTTGTGCGTGAGAGTATGAAATACAACAAGCTGACAGGCAGGATTGATATTGTAAAAAAACTCTGGTGGAATGAGGAAGTCTGCAAGCTGGATGATGATGGCAGGACTTATTTCTACTATTTCTTTGAACGCTATTACAAACTCACAAGTGAAAAATGTATGGATAAGGCACTTCGCATAGAAGCCAACAGCCGGGCATACCACCCGATCTGTGAGTATCTGGAACAACTGGAGTGGGACGGGCAGGAGAGAATCCGTTATGTTCTGCAACGGTATATGGGGGCAGATGCTTCGGATTTTGTCTATGAGGTTGTGAAGCACTTCCTGATGGAAGCATTAAGCAGAATCTACCGCCCCGGTTGTAAAGCAGATGAAATGCTTTGTCTGGTAGGTCAGCAGGGAGCCGGAAAATCCACATTTTTCCGTTTTCTTGCATTGAACGATGACTGGTTTTCTGATGATCTGAAGCAGTTGAATGACAGTAAGATATACGAGCATCTCCGGGGACACTGGATTATGGAAATGTCGGAGATGATTGCTGCAATCAGTGCAAAGAGCAATGAGGAAATCAAGTCATTCCTGACCAGACAGAAAGACACTTACCGGAACCCTTATGATAAATATGAGGAAGACCGGAAGCGTCAGTGTATCTTTGCAGGTTCAACGAACACAAGGCAGTTCATTCCTTTTGACCGTACCGGGGCAAGACGGTTCCTGCCGATTGCTATAGACAGCAGTAAGGCAGAGAAGCATATCCTCGATGATGAAAAAGAAGCCAGATCCTATTTTGACCAGTTGTGGGCAGAAGTAATGGAAATCTACTGGTCAACGGAGAATAAGAGCAGCCTGTTGAAGTTCTCAAAGGAAATGGAGCAGGAGATCAGTGAATACCGAAAACAGTTCACACAGGAAGATACGATGGCAGGAATGATACAAGGCTGGCTGGACGCTTATAAAGGTAGTCATGTATGTTCCGTCCAGATCTGGAAAGAAGCCTTTGACCATTTTGACCGGGAGCCGAAAAAATTCGAGACAAATGAGATCTGTTCCATTATGGATACGCAGATCACTGGCTGGAAGAGAGCCGGAGTCCACAGATTTTCAAAGGAAGGATATGGCAGACAGAGAAGCTGGATCAGGGAAGGAGCAGAAGAAGAGGGTGGCAACGAACCGGATAAAGATGGATTTACAAAGCTGACGAAAGCAGAACAGTTGGAGCTGCCATTTGATCTGCCCGACAGAGAGAAAGGCTGATTTTGATGCCGAAAGGCTACTGATTACCCGGAAATTTACTGCTTGTTGACATTTTTGTTGACACCAAAATCCTTTGTATTTACCGGTGTTTCAGCTACTTTTTAACAGGTGTCAACAAGAACATTCAAAAAACTTTTCAATAGTATTTTGGAAAACAGAAATAACTACCCGAAAAAAGTTTCAAACCCTATGTTGACACTTGCGTTGTCAGCGTGCCGATAAACTCCCGGCAGGGACAGAAGCAAACCTCTCTCTGTCGGGCACAGGAAAGAAAGGAAATAGATGATTATGGAAAAAATGATGAATAAAAAAACAGAGGGAAACACATTTACAAAGAAAATCGGGCAGACAGTATATGTTGTCCGCTATCATTTCAATGAAGATGCAAAGGAAACCATGCAAGAAAAGATTAACCGGATGCTGGTTACAGAAGCAAGCCGAAAGGCAATGCAATAGATGGGGGCAGAGACAATTGGAATTGAGATATGTTTGAAAATGTGATATGATTTGAGCAACAAATTAGAAGTTATAAAGGAGAAACACTATGGGATTATTTGGTAAAAGCAAAAAAGAGCGAGAAAAAGAGTATATGAACAGATTAGATGTTCCATTATGTTTAAAAGAAGACTTTGAATTGATTATTGATGATGTATTTACAATTATGGGGGTTGGAACAGTTGTCACAGGAAACATATCAACAGGAATGTGTAGAGAAGGAGAAAATGCGTGTGTTTATAAAACAAATGGAGGTGTATTAGAGACTATAATTACTAACATCGATATACATACAAAAGAACGAAAATCAAATGGTTGTGGATATAAAACAGAACATGTTGGACTTGGGTTAAGAGGAGTTTCTAAGGAACAATTAGAAAAAGGAGATAGAGTGATTGTAAAGAATGCCAATATGTATGGAATGTAATTACAAATTCAAGTTTGCAGAATCAAGAAAACTGGAATTTGAGGTGATGAAACTATGACAGAAATACAAATTGCATGGTTAGAATTGATGACAGTTGGAGGTCTTGGTGTAATATTGGTTTTACTAGGAGTTACTTTCAATATCATTGTAAAAAGACAGAATCAATTGTGTACAAAGCAGACAGACGGTATTGTTAAACAATATGGGTTTCCGGGAAATGGAAGGGTGTATCCAATCGTGGAGTACTTTGTGAATGGAACTTGTTATAAAACAAAGAAAATATTTTGTGGAATTAAAACAACGCAAATATCTGGAGTACCCGTACCGGTGAAATCAGAAGTCTATGAAGATGAAAAAGGCTGGCTACATGTAAAAACTGGATCCATTGCAAATTTGCGTCAACTTGCAGAGCAGTTGTGGCCTATCAACAGTAAGATGACAGTTTATTATAATCCAAACAATCCTAAAAAGTGCTATGTTGATAGACCAATTTCAAAAAGTTTTACTTCCATGATGTTTATCATAATGGGAATAGTAACGATACTCTTGAGTGTATTGGTATTCTTTTTGATGCAGCTATAAATTACAAAAGATAATTGGTAATCAGACAAAATTCAAGTTTGTAGAATTATAAAGGAATAATATTATTTTAAATGAGCTGTTCGGATTAAATGCGTTGCCCTCTAACGGGTCAAGGATGAACCATGATACAATCAAACTTGAGTATGGTATTAAACATCAAAATATTCGTAATTTCCTTTTAGTTAAGAAACAAATATAGTAAGAGCAAAATATCGCTCTTTTTTCATTCAAAAATAAGTTATACTAGAAACAGAGGTGATATCCATGATTAACAATAAAGAGAAAAAAATGATTCAAAGATATTGTATATATCCAAAGATTGCAGTGGTTGCACTCATCTTTTCATTTGTACAATGTGCATTAATAGTACCATTAGAGATGATAGATGATTTAGTATTCCAAAACAAAGGTTTTCAGCCTACAGGGATGTTTACTGCATTAGGATTTGTCATTATATATGTTATTATATTCTGTTTCTGTGCACTTGCCCCTAAGTTTGGAATGAACGGTAAGAAATGGAAATCTCTTATAGGTAGATTAAATGTGAAACAGTCAGAAACAGATTATTCTAAAGAGGTATCTGCTGCTTTGGCGTCACAAGCTGTTGGTCGATTCCTTAAAGAAAGTGATAATGATACTGCAAAGAATATAGGAAGTGCTATGCAGGTGGCTGGTGCAGTAAGTACAGTCTCTACATCTATAGATATGTTATCTGAAGCAGGAAGTAATGCCGAGAACATGGCACATGCTTATAGAATCCCTATTCCTGATATAAAAAAACAACTCATTGCCTTTGCAGTTATCCCAATACTTATTGTAGTCGGTACTTATATACCTCAATATATAAAAGGAAAGCAGGCAATGGATCAAAGAATTGCAGCTTCTGCAAAACAAGTAGAAATAGTAAAAAAGGCATTAGAACCTGTATGTGTAAGAGTACATGCAGACAATCCAAATGAATCACGTAGTAGATCAAGTTATACTGTTATGGGATATTTAAGAGATTCAGGTGCTACTGATTGTTATGTTCATGTTCAAGTCAATAATAGTGGTACTATCATCAATATCTCATATGTAGAAGGTGTGGATATTAATAAGAGTTTAGAAGAGAATTTAATGCAGATAGAAAAAGATTTTGCGACATTACAAAAGTCTTTTGAGAATTTAAATGTATCCGTATCTAATCCTGAGATATTATCTTATCAGGCTATTCCACAACAATTTAAAGATGAATTTCTAAATGGGACATTTTATAAGAGTTTCCGTTTCTATGATCAGGATGCGCCTATCAGTTTGTCTTGTTCATTTGATACAGAGACAGAAGATCAGTTTGATGAATATACAAGACCTAAAATTCATTTCTTCTTAGGATCAAAATAGACACCTTATGAATAATAAATTTGATGAACAAAATGATACAGTCAAATTTCAGTTGTTAAACTTATTAATATTTTATCACAGGCACACCTGAAATTCTATTTAAATTCATTTGCTTTGAGGATGCAGAATGATTTAAATATCCCAACATAGGCATACTTCTTATTGGACACGGAATCTTTCTTGTAAGAAAATTGGCAGTTGTATATAATAGTTACAGACCACAGAAAAAGTGGAATAAGCAGAGGAAAATGGATGATTATGAATTACGAAGGTATTTTAGAGTTTAAAGGAACATGGAGAAGGTATCAGGCAAGGGTTTTGGAACACGCAGACAGGTACATGGCAGATGGAAAAATACATATTGTAGCGGCACCCGGATCCGGGAAAACGACATTGGGAATTGAACTGATCCGCAGGATGAACGGAAAAGCACTGATTTTGGCACCATCCATTACGATCCGGGAGCAGTGGATCGCAAGGATTGAGGAAGCTTTTTTATGTGAGGGCATACAGGGGGAAGATTATCTTTCACAGAATTTAAAACAGCCAAAGGCGATCACGGTTGCAACCTATCAGGCATTACACAGTGCCATGACAAGATTTCAGGGAATACAGGAAGATGCAGGTGAGGATAGTGGCACAGGCACAGACGAGTGCCCGGCGAAAACAGAGACAAAGGAAGTAGATTACAGCGGTTTTGATCTGGTTGGGACGATGAAAGAGGCTGGGATCGAAGTACTCTGTCTGGATGAATGCCACCACTTGCGAAGTGAATGGTGGAAAGCATTAGAAGAATTCAAAAAACAGGTGAATAACCTTAAAATCATCGCTTTGACAGCAACACCACCATATGATTCCACACCGGCTATGTGGACGCGGTACATGAATATGTGTGGAGAGATCGATGAAGAGATTACGATACCGGAGCTCGTAAAAGAGGGAAGCCTCTGTCCGCATCAGGATTATGTTTACTTCAACTATCCAACAAAAGAAGAAGAGAAGGAAGTCAGACGTTTTGAAGAACGCAGTAAAGCAATGACAGAAAAAATCATGCGGGATACTCAGTTCCTTACGTACGTAAGAAGCCATAAGGGGTTCAGTGGACAGCTCTCAGATGATCTGCTTCTGGATAATCCGGCATATCTGGCATCACTGTTGATTTATTTACAGAGCAAAAATATTGCAATTCCGTCCAGATTACAGAGGCTTTTGGGGGCAAAAAAATTACCGGACATGAATGTGCAATGGATGGAGCGTTTGTTACAGGGATTCTTGTATGATGATGTGGATTCATACCTGTGTGACAAGACATATCGTGAATTGCTAATTGCTGATTTAAAATCCGACGGTCTGATAGAAAAGAAAAAAGTCGTCATGACGAAAAGTGCGGCAGTGGAAAAAATGCTCACAAATTCCCTTGGAAAATGTAACAGCATCCGTGATATTGTGTTCCATGAATATGAGGCATCCGGTCAGGATTTGAGGCTGCTTGTTTTGACAGATTACATCCGGAAAGAATATGAAAAAGCAATTGGAAATACAGAATATGATGTTAACTCACTTGGAGTGCTTCCGTTTTTTGAGATGCTCCGTCGTGACAATGAAAAGAAAAACGAACAAATCCGTTTTGGGGTGCTTTGTGGAACGATTGTGATCATTCCGGCAGAGGCAAGAGAAGCATTAGAGCAGGCGATCGGAATGAGCGGAAAAGTTACATTCAGCAGGATCGGAAATCTTTCTGAAACAGATTATCTTAAAGTGACAGCGGTTGGAAATGCACATTTTCTCACAGGGGCGGTAACAGATATTTTCTCAAAAGGCTATATGCAGGTGCTGATCGGTACAAAATCGCTGTTAGGGGAAGGATGGGATTCTCCTTGTATCAATTCCCTGATCCTTGCAAGCTTTGTAGGCTCATTTATGTTAAGCAACCAGATGAGAGGGCGTGCCATCCGTGTGATGAAAGAACATCCGGAAAAAACAAGTAACATCTGGCATTTAGTCTGTTTAAGACCGTGGAACGAAGTGCTAAAGGCAGATGACAATCAGATCAGTGAAGATTACAGTATGCTGGAGCGAAGGATGGAACATTTTCTCGGTCTGCATTATACAGAAAATACGATTGAAAATGGAATGAAACGGTTGTCAGTTATTAAAACGCCATTTAATAAAACGAATATTGACAGGATTAACAGACAAATGCTGAAAATGTCGGGGCAGCGCGATACGTTAAAAGAACGTTGGAACAGTGCACTTGCAGTCTATGACAAAATGGATATTGTGGATGAGACAGAAGTAAAAGACAAATTTGTCACAAGTGTTGTTTTCTGGGATGCGATTCTTACAATGATCCTGTCAGGAATTCTGTGTCTGATCGGGGCAATTGGGGCAGGTATTGTTGCTGCAGCGTCCCAAAATGGTATCCTGGCCGGAACCTGTTACTTCTTCATTGCTGCCGGACTGGCTGGAATTATGATACGTTTCCCGAAAATTTTCATGTTGGGAAGTCCGCTAAAAAGATTAAAGGCATTTGGAAATGGAATCCGCAAAGCATTAGAGGAGCAACAGCTTCTGGAAGAAACACACTGTAAAGTTGAGACAGAATCAAACGGACCGGATAACCATATTATTTATCTGTCCGGTGGAAGCGGCAGGGATAAAGCGTTGTTCGCACAGTGTGTCAATGAATTTTTTGATGTGATCGACAACCAGCGTTACATACTTGTGAAAAAGAAGGGACACAAAGGACTGAATGGTTTCTATGCCATTCCAAATTGTTTTTCGAAAAAGAAGGAGGATGCGGAACGTTTTGCAAAATGCATGCATCCGTATATCGGAAATTATGACTGTGTGTATACAAGAAATGAAAAAGGAAGGGAACTTCTGTTAGAAGGCAGGGTGAAGGCACTTGCCAATCGGGAGGAGCGGTGCATTTCCCACAAAAAAGTAAAAGGGGCGTTAGAGTAGAAAACATATTGACAACGAAATATAAAAAATTTGTAGAATTCAAAATTTAATATGAAATGTGAGATAGAGCGTATGGAAATAAACTATACGTTCTATTTTTTTGCCTTTTTGAGAAAAATGATTAAAAAACTATTGACATTTTGTTACTGGTAAGACAGCAAAATCTATTCTGATCAGTTGTGGTGCAAGACTCGCACCCTTTGATATTGCGGAACTGCGGGAGCTTATGAGTTATGACGAGCTGGAATTGGATCTGGTTGGTGACAGGAAAACTGCATTGTTTGTTATTATTTCAGATACCGATGATACTTTTAATTTTATTGTTTCTATTATGTACACACAGCTTTTTAATCTGCTCTGTGACAGAGCTGATGATGTATATGGAGGCAGACTTCCAATTCATGTGAGGTGTCTCCTGGACGAGTTTGCGAACATCGGACAAATTCCAAAATTCGAAAAATTGATTGCTACGATTAGAAGCCGGGAAATCTCAGCTTCTATTATTTTGCAGTCAAAGTCTCAGCTTAAGGCAATTTATAAGGATAATGCCGATACCATCGAAGGGAACTGTGATACGACCTTATTCCTAGGTGGAAAGGAAAAAACGACATTAAAGGAAATAGCGGAGATCCTGGGAAAAGAAACCATAGATCTTTATAACACATCGGATACGAGAGGCAGTCAGCGGTCTTATGGAATGAACTACCAGAAAACAGGAAAGGAGTTGATGAGCCAGGATGAAATAGCAGTCATGGACGGGGGAAAATGTATTCTGCAGGTGAGAGGTGTCAGACCATTTTTCTCAAATAAATACGATATTTGCAAACATAAAAACTACAAATATCTGTCCGATTATAACAAAAAGAATACCTTTGATATTGAAAAATATCTGAGTACTAATCTGATACTGAAACCAGAGGATGAAGTGGAATTGTATCAGATGTAACTTCTCGACAAATTGTCGGGAAGTGGATCATGGGAGGAAATCATGAATAATTTGGAAAAAAGGAACAGTCGGTATCCATCGACGAAAATGAATATACCGACTGTACGTGTGAGGTATTTTCCAAGTAGAAAATCCTATGCTTAGTGTAGCACAAAAGGCAGGGTTTATATAGTGTTTTCTTCCCTTTCTGGAAAAAATCTAAGAAAGGACTGGAAAATGTAAGTTTTCCAAGGGTACACTTATGGCATTTTTTACAACGGCAATTACGACCTTAAAAACATTGGTTTGTGCGATCGGAGCCGGACTTGCAGCCTGGGGAGTGATCAATCTGCTGGAAGGATATGGAACGGACAATCCGGGTGCAAAGTCACAAGGAATAAAACAGTTCATGGCTAATTAGTTGGAACAAAAAACGAAAGGAAAAGCACAATCCAGACGGTATCAGCGGCAGGCTACAAGAATAAATTGTGATTTCACAAGATTGGTGCTATAATAAGAGAAAAGTTCCTGCCGGGGCAGCCGCCCCGGTGGTATAGATAGAAAGGCAGGAAAACAATATGCACATCAGCTATAAGCCACTCTGGCACACACTGTTAGAGCGTGATATGAGAAAAGAGGATTTAAGGCTTGCCGCTGGTATGACAACAAATATGATTGCCAACATGAGCAAAGAGGGAAAGCACATCAGCATGGATACATTAGCCCGTATCTGCGAAACGCTGAATTGTGAGATTACCGATGTGATTGAGTTAGTACCAGACGAGCCTGCTTCCACAGGAGGTAAGGAACATGAGCGAATTGAAACCAAGAATAACGGAAAACGGAATTGATTATATCCTTGTCGGAGATTATTACATCCCGGACTTGAAACTGCCGGAGGAACACCGCCCTATCGGAAAGTACGGACGGATGCACCGGGAATATTTAAGGGAAGTCCACCCAGCCAGATTGAATACATTGATACTGACCGGGGAATTGTGGACATATCTTGCAGACCTGAACGAACAGGCACAGGAACGGTTAGACACCATCATGGAGCAGATGAAAACTGCCGAGGGCGTAACCGAGGAATTGAAGCGTACCCACCAAATGGAATGGGTGCAGCGTTGCAATAACATTCATAACCGGGCAGAAGAAATTGTTTTGCATGAGATGATTTATTCATAACGGGAGCAATTAAATCGGAGGTATATAAGATGATTGAAATTGTATTTGGTGAAAGTGCCTGTGGAAGTTTGAAAATTGCCCAAACTTACGGCAAGGGAAAGTATAGAGGAAGTGCTGTTTCAATATTTATGAGGCATGAAGACGGGAGTGTTCCATCTTCAGATGAAATGAAAAAAGCACAGCTTCAAGCACAGGAACAAGAACGCATTGCTTGGGAGAATGCTATTCCATTGGGAGGCAAGAGCTGTGATGTTTATTGTTTTGATATGGCTCTTAGTGTGGGAGATATTTCTGATAATGGAATTGGCGAACAGCGGAAAAATGTTTTCAAGAAAATGCTGTCTGTCTGCTTTGTAGAGGATTTAGATTATCAGGTTGAAGAAAAAATACAGAAAATTAAAACTACATTGACCTCAGTGATTGAACGATATGTAGCTGGGGAAGAAATTCGCATTTGGTATAGCTATAATCCAGATGAGCTTTGTGGTATGTATTGGCTTATGAAACAACTTCAACCCTTAAACTGCCAGACAACAATTTATTTGGTTAAGTTACCTACATGGGAATATGGAAAAGAAAATACTATGACATCCAAAATAGCATGGGGCGAGGTCTCTCCTGGCGAATGGGGAAACTATATAACTCTACAAGAGAAAGCTAATCCTGTATTTCTTTCAGCTTGTGCTATGAAATGGAATCAACTTCAAAATGAAAATGCACCTTTGCGTGCAATGTTAAATGGTAAATTGCAAAGCGTTTCAGAAGATATATATGATAGTTTCATTCTTCGTGAAATTGCGGAACAGCCAGAGCAATTCAAAATGGCTATTGTCATAGGTAATGTTTTAGGAAAATATCAACTTGGAATTAGTGATGTATGGATTTCCAATCGCATTGATAAAATGCTTGAAGATGGTGTGTTGGAAATTATACAGGACGCACCAAAGGGAGAAACAAATTATCGCCGAATATTAAGAAAACGAATGAAGTAATAACCACAGCACAAACCGCTGCTACATGGAATCCAACAAACCATGCAACAGCGGTTTTCCTTTACCGTTTTTTCCTCTGGTTGATAGGCGTTCCCGTTTTCTTTGATTTTTGGAGAATCCGAATAAGCCAGCGAAATTCTTCATCTGACAGATTTTTATAGTTGATACCGAGCTGCTTGCAGTAAAGCACTGCCAGTTTTTCCAAACGGCTGCCCTTGAAATTTTCGACCGCTTCCAGATTTTCTTTCAGTTCATTGGCAACAGTGGTCTGGGGCGCACTCTCACTATCCTTTTTATGGGTTTCCCGAATATCCCGGATAATCAGGTTTAGGTCATCCAGAACCATGTGGCTGAAATATTCATCATCACTGATATGGGCGGCTTGCAACACTTTCAAATGGGGGTCGTCTTCGCCGGGGCGATACCGTTCAATGATTTCATGCCGGACGGTATCGACAAGGGCGTTGAGGTTCTGAATCTGCATGGTGGCAATTCCATCCACATAAATCTCAATGTCCGCAAGAAACTTGATAAAGTCCTTATGGGTGGCAAGTTCGCAGAGCAGACGGTTGTTAATCCGACCGCTTTTCAGAAGTGCTACCATCTCATCACTCAAATGCAGCTCCCTTAATGGCGTGTTGATCTCCGCCCGGTTCTCTGTCCGGCAAAAGAGATAATCGAGGGACACCCCATAAAAATCTGCCAGCAGGATAAGGTTGCCATGATTGATTTCCTTATAGTCATCTTTTTCATAACTGCCAAGAGCCGATTTTGAAATACCTGTTTGCTCTGCCAGTTCTTCCAGTTTTAATCCTTTGTTTAATCGTAAATCTTTTAGCCGTTCCTGTATTGTAGTAGCTCCGTTCATTGAAGCAGTTCCCCCTTTCTAACGACATTTATAACCGTTGAATTGATTATACCATATCAATTCCGCAATCGTGGAAATTTCTGATTTTTACCCCTAATTCCTACTTTGTGGACATACGGCACAGGGCACAAAAATGTTCTATGATACAGGTAGTTCATCGATGGATTATTCCAATCGAATGACCAGCCTGTGTGGGATATGCTTCCCCGGCGATGTAGTGCCATGACTTTTGGCAGGGATATGGAGGAACCCTTACCAAAACGAGCATACCAAAGGGAGCGATACGCCGCTGTGAGATTCAGGGGAGGAACGACACCGGGGAGAACTGGCGAACTGACACCGAAATGATACCGAAACACGACAATCTGATAGGGGGATAGTCTACCCTATCGCTGATACTTCGGGAGATTTTAGGCGGCTCTATGGCTGTAATTTTGCAGAAAATCGCCCCGAAACCATACACGAAAACGGGAGGAAGCGCAATATGCCGAGAATGAGCAAAAAGAGGAAGCATGAGCTTTCTTTTTACCTCAATGACCGGGGGCGTGTCACTTACAACGAATTATGCCGGAAATGCCAGCATGGGTGCAAGCAGAGCTTCCGGGCGGTTGTGATTGACTGCCCCCGTTATTTATCCAAACGAGCAAAGAAAAAGGAGGAACACACCGAATGAATTTTGAATTTATGACGATAGACACACCATTGCCGCCCTGTATGGCTTTTCCAAGAGCGTTGACAGGGTTTCCAGTCAGCAGCACCGCAAAGGTCATGTACTGCCGGATGTTGGACGCTATGCTCTCCAATGGGCAGGAGGACGAGAACGGAATCCTGTTTGTCTGCTTCCCTGTCACAGCCATTGCCGCAGTCCTGTCCCGCAGTCCTATGACGGTCAAGCGTTCTTTGAATGAACTGGAAAACGCCGGACTTATCATGCGGGTGCGTCAGGGCGTTGGAGAACCAAACAGGATTTATGTGCTGATACCGGGAAAGGAGGACGCTGCCCTTGCCTGATACCTCAAAGCTGGAAAAACTCAATCGGGAGTTGGAGAAAAGCGAAAAGAAACTGCGGAAAGCCATCAATGATGAAAAGGCATTGCAGCACCAGTTAAAGCAGCTTACCCGAAAGGAACGGACGCACCGGCTCTGTACTCGTGGCGGTATGCTGGAAAGTTTTCTGCAAGAGCCGGAACGCCTGACAGATGATGATGTCATGCTGTTGTTGAAACTCATTTTTCACAGGCAGGACACGCAGGAACTATTGAAAAAACTGCTGGAACGGGAGAAACCGGAAACCCCTTAGTTTACTAAGGGCGCAATTATACACCACCCAGAGGTTGGTGCATTGCGTTCTCCGAAGGCTCCTCACCGGAGGGCTGTGATTTTCCGCAGTCATGGTCTGCTCCAAATCAAACAGGGGACGCTACGCTTCCCCTGCGCTGGCTGCCGCCAGCTACCCTTTTGTGGACTTGCCATCTGGGGACACCTTGCGTTGCAAGTTGTTCCCAGCCGACAAGTTTTACAAAATCTCTCTATACTTTGACGGTCGAATAAAGTATAATGAAGTCAACGACTAATCGGAAGTTCAATGTGAGGAAAATTAGATGAAGAAAAAGTCTTATTGGTTAAGTATTAGTGTGTTCGTATTGATACTGATATGGACGGTTTATTATTATGCAATGCAGTACACAGGAGGATTTGCAGACTTAAAGGACTCTATTGTTTGTGGGATTGTAGGTTTGATATGTATCGTATTTATCGTGAAAAGAACTATTGACTTTTTGAAAAACAAAAAATCGTAAAATTCAAGTTTGCCACCCACACATCGGGTCAACTTGTCCCGAACTTTTACAGCTAAATATCCGCCGCCTTCACAGCGGCACACCGAGCAGGAAATCTGAAAAAGGTCTCCTGCTTTTTTTCTGCCAAAATGAGGTGGTAAAACGCCACCCCATCCACCAATTACCGAAAGGAGGGACACGAAATGCCCTGCCCACACAACGAAATCACGATTGTTCAGCGCAGCCAGCGACAGTCTGCGGTTGCCGCCGCTGCTTACCAAAGCGGCGAAAAGCTGTTCTGTGAATACGACCAGCAAGTGAAGCACTACCCGGAAAAGCGTGGTATTGTCCACAATGAAATTCTGCTCCCGGCAAACGCCCCACGGTCGTATGCAGACCGCAATACCTTATGGAACGCCGCCGAAGCGGTGGAAAAGCAATGGAACTCCCAGCTTGCAAGGCGGTGGGTGCTTACCATCCCAAGAGAGATACCACCCGACCAGTATGCTGTCCTTGTCCGGGAGTTTTGCCAGAAGCAGTTTGTTTCCAAAGGCATGATTGCTGATTTTGCAATCCATGACCCCCATCCGCCGGGACACAATCCCCACGCCCATGTCATGCTCACTATGAGGGCAATGGACGAACATGGAAAATGGCTTCCCAAGAGCCGCAAGGTTTATGACCTTGACGAAAACGGGGAACGGATAAAACTTCCGTCCGGCAGATGGAAAAGCCACAAGGAGGATACGGTGGATTGGAACGACCAGAAGTATTGCGAAATCTGGCGGCATGAATGGGAGGTCATCCAGAACCGCTATCTGGAAGCCAATGACCGCCCAGAGCGTGTGGACTTGCGTTCTTATGCCAGACAGGGGCTTGATATTATCCCTACTGTCCATGAGGGAGCTGCTGTCCGGCAGATGGAAAAGCGGGGTATCCAGACGAACATCGGCAACCTGAACCGGGACATCAGAGCCGCCAACCGCCTGATGAAGTCTATCCGGCAGCTCATTCAAAACCTCAAAGGCTGGATTACCGAGCTGGGAGAAAAACGAAAAGAACTGCTTGCACAAAAGGCGGCGGAGGAAGCGACACTTCTTCCCAATCTGCTGATGAAGTATATGGAGATACGAAAGGAAGAACGGAAGGACTGGACAAGGGCTGGACAGAACCGGGGGACTTCACAGGACTTAAAGGCAGTCAGCGAAGCTCTGTCCTATCTCCGGCAAAAGGGGCTTTCCACTGTGGAGGACTTAGAAGCATTTCTGGAATCTTCCGGGAAATCAGCCGCAGATTACCGCAATCAGATGAAGCCAAAGGAAGTCCGCAGCAAAGTGATTGACGGGATTCTTGCCAGCCGAACAGACTGCAAGGAATGTAAGCCTTTCTATGAGAAGTACCAGAAGATATTTTTCAAGAAAACAAAGGAGAAATTCAAACAGGAACACCCGGATGTTGCCCGGTATGAGAAAGCCGCTGCCTACCTTGCCAAGCACCCGGACGATAAGGACAGTACCCAAAAGGAGCTGCAAGAGGAGCAGGAAAAACTT
Source organism: Ruminococcus sp. RTP21484sp1_RTP21277st1_D2_RTP21277_210401 (assembly GCF_040924225.1). Lineage (NCBI taxonomy): Bacteria > Bacillati > Bacillota > Clostridia > Eubacteriales > Oscillospiraceae > Ruminococcus > Ruminococcus sp. RTP21484sp1_RTP21277st1_D2_RTP21277_210401. Next base: position 36,967 of record NZ_JBCOMJ010000022.1, read on the forward strand.
CTCAGCGAAATCGCAGAGCTGAAAGTACCGCTGACCGAGGTACAGGAGGATTTGAAGAAGCTGCGGGACATCCGCTACTGGGTACGGAAAGCCACACCCGGCACAGAGGAAAGTAAAGAGCCGCCTAAGAAGCAGCCCATCAAGGAAGTCTTGCAGGATAAGGCGGACGAGAAAAAGGCTCAAAGAACCGCCCCGGCACAGGCGAAACACAGACAACAGGATATGGAACTTTAACAGGCACTTGCCATTTTCAATCAGAGAATGTCAGGTGCTTTTCTTATTTTCAAGGAGGGATAGATTTGAATGTATTTGAAGCTGTGAAGCAGTCCGTCACAACAAGACAGGCTGCGGAGCATTATGGAATCCATGTAGGTCGGAACGGGATGGCTTGCTGCCCGTTCCATAACGATAAAACCCCAAGTATGAAGCTGGATCGGCGTTACCACTGCTTCGGCTGCGGTGCGGATGGGGATGTGATTGATTTTACCGCCGCCCTGTATGGGCTGGGAAAGAAAGAAGCTGCCGTACAACTGGCACAGGACTTCGGGCTTTCCTATGAGGACTGGAAACCGCCGGGAAAGGCAAAAAAGCCCAAGCCCCGGCAGAAATCCCCGGAGGAACAGTTTCAGGAAGCAAAGAACCGCTGCTTCCGTATTCTTGCCGATTATCTTCACTTGCTTATGGCATGGAGAACGGACTACGCCCCGCACTCCCCGGAGGAAGCCTTTCATCCCCGGTTCGTGGAAGCCTTACAGAAGCAAGCCCAAGTGGAATATCTGCTGGATATATTGCTGTTCGGGGAGACAGAGGAAAAAGCGGCTTTGATTACGGACTACGGAAAGGATGTGATACAGCTTGAACAGCGAATGGCAGAGCTTGCAGCCGCAGACGCAGCAAGAATTAAAAAACACCATGAACGCCATGCAGCCACCCCAGAGCATTGAGGAAATCAAAGCGGGACTGGAAACTACCGAGAAAGGCGGTGTCCGTCAGAGCATACGGAACTGCCTGACCGTATTCCAGCGTGACCCGCTGCTTTCCGGGGCTATCGCATACAACATCCTGACCGACCGCAAGGACATCATAAAGCCCATCGGCTTCCACAGAGAAAGCACCGCCCTGAACGATACGGATATGAAGTATCTGCTTCTCTATCTGGAAGAAACCTATGGGCTTACCAATGAGAAAAAGATTGATAATGCCATCGGGATTGTGGCGAATGAAAACAAGTACCATCCCATCCGGGACTACCTAAGTGCCCTTGTGTGGGACGGGACAGAACGAATCCGTTTCTGTCTGCGGCACTTTCTGGGGGCTGACGCAGACGATTACACCTATGAAGCGTTGAAGCTGTTCCTGCTGGGTGCAATCTCACGAGCCTTTCAGCCGGGGTGCAAGTTTGAAATCATGCTCTGTCTGGTAGGCGGTCAGGGGGCTGGCAAGTCCACTTTCTTCCGTCTGCTGGCAGTCCGGGACGAGTGGTTCTCCGATGATTTGCGGAAGCTGGACGATGAAAATGTGTACCGCAAGCTGCAAGGTCACTGGATTATCGAAATGTCGGAAATGATGGCAACCGCCAACGCCAAGAGCATTGAGGAAATCAAGTCGTTTTTAAGCCGGCAGAAAGAGGTCTACAAGATACCCTATGAAACCCACCCGGCAGACCGCCCCCGTCAGTGCGTGTTTGGCGGCACTTCCAATGCCCTTGACTTCCTGCCCCTTGACCGTTCCGGCAACCGCCGCTTTATCCCGGTCATGGTGTACCCGGAGCAAGCTGAGGTTCACATTTTGGAGGACGAAGCCGCTTCCAGAGCCTATATCGAACAAATGTGGGCAGAAGCGATGGAGATTTACCGAAGCGGCAGGTTCAAGCTGGCTTTCAGCCCCGCCATGCAGCGGTATCTCAAAGAACACCAGCGGGATTTTATGCCGGAGGACACCAAAGCCGGGATGATACAGGCGTATCTTGATAAGTACACCGGGAGCATGGTCTGTTCCAAGCAGCTCTACAAGGAAGCCTTAAACCATGCCTTTGACGAGCCGAAGCAATGGGAAATCCGGGAAATCAACGAGATTATGAACCAGTGCATTGACCGCTGGCGGTACTTCCCGAACCCAAGAATGTTTTCAGAATATGGCAGACAAAAGGGCTGGGAGCGTGAAAACCCGGCAACGGACTCCGGCAACCCGTCTGAAAAAACGATGGATGGTTTTGTGGAGGTCACAGAACAGATGGAGCTTCCATTCTGAAAATGACCGCCCGTTGCACCCCCTGTTGCTATCCCGTTGCCGAGCCGGTTGCCGGGGAAAACCCCTTATTTCCGGGCTTTTCTCCCTTATAACAACCAAAACAACAGAAAAATAAAAGAAAAGTATAAATAGTAACCATCGCCAGATTGAGATTGTTTGCAAGGTCTTTTGAAGCCCGTTGCCGGACTTCGTTGCCGACACCCTCTGTCTGGCTATTTTCATGTATGGAGGATAACTGCCTATGGCAAAAAACAAAACAGAGATTCATGTGACCACTGTATTTGACGGGGAACTGGACGCAACCGATGTGTTCGTCAGTCTGATTTCCCAGAAATACGGTAAAACAAATACAAAAGAATATCTTGCTAAAAAGAAAGATATAGGCTATAATGAAGATGAGGTTCAAAAGAGCCAGATACCGTCTGGATTGTGTGGGTAAATGGCTATGATGAACGAAATGGAATACAGAACAATCGGTTCGGCACTTGCCGGGGGCTATCGTGCGGCGGTCTATTGCAGGCTGTCAAAGGACGATGACCTGCAAGGCGAAAGTGCCAGTATCGCCAACCAGCGGGATATGCTGGAAAAATACTGCGAAAAGCAGGGATGGGAGGTTGTGGCAGTCTATCAGGACGATGGCTTCACAGGTCTTAATATGGAGCGTCCTGATTTACAGAGAATGTTGAGAGCCATTGAGCGCAGGCAAATCAACCTTGTCATCACGAAAGACCTCAGCCGACTGGGGCGGAACTATCTGCAAACCGGGCATTTGATTGAGGACTTTTTCCCAAGAAACGGTGTCCGCTATATCGCCATGAATGACGGTATCGACACCCTGCGGGATAACAACGATATTGCCCCGTTCAAGAATATCCTGAACGAGATGTACAGCAAGGATATTTCCAAGAAAGTCCATTCCTCTTATCTTCTGAAAGCGCAGAAAGGACAGTTTACCGGGTGTCTTGCCCCGTTTGGGTATCGGAAAGACCCGGAGGACAAAAACCATCTGCTCATTGACGAGGAAACCGCCCCGATTGTGCGACTGATTTTCGGATATGCCCTGAACGGTCATGGTCCGAACTATATTCGCAGACGGCTGGAGGAAGAAAAAATCCCCTGCCCCACATGGTGGAACCGGGAACGGGGGCTTCGCAATACCCGCACCAAATGGGAAAAGAAAGACCCAGAAAAAGGACGGTATATGTGGGACTTCTCCGTTATCAAAGACCTTTTGATGAATCCCGTCTACACCGGGGCGATTGCTTCCCAGAAAAAGGACTACCGTTTCAAAATCGGCACGATTGGGGAAAAGAAGCCGGAGGACTGGATTGTGGTGGAGGGGCAGCATGAACCGCTGATTGACCGCATGAGCTTTGACATTGTGCAGAATAAGCTGAAATCCCGCCAGCGTCCGGGGCAGACCAATGAAATCAGCCTGTTTGCCGGACTGATAAAATGCGGCGAGTGTGGGAAGTCGCTGACGGTACGCTACACAAACGCAAAACATCCTCAGCGGATTTATTCCTGCAAGACCTACAATGCCTTTGGAAAGAACCACTGCACCCAGCATCGGATTGACTATGACACCCTTTACAGCCATGTGCTGCGGAAAATCCGGGAATGTGCCAAAGCTGCCCTGATGGATGGGGAAGCGGTTGCCGACCGCCTGACCAATACCTGTGAAGCCGAGCAGCGGGAACAGCGGGAAGCAATGGAACGCTCCCTTACAAGGGACGAGGAACGGATTGAGGTTCTGGACAAAATGGTAATGCGGCTTTATGAGGATATGATTGCAGGGCGTATCAGTGAACAGAATTTCAACACCATGCTGGAAAAGACACAGACCGAGCAGACGGAGCTTAAAACAAAAGTGTCCGAGAGCAGAAAGCGGCTGTCCGATGAAGTCCAGCTTGCCAATGACGCAAAACAATGGGTGGAAGCCATTCAGGAATACGCCAACATCACAGAGCTGGACGCAGCCACCCTTAACCGCTTAATCAAAGAAATCGTCGTGCATGAGCGCATTGACGAAGATAAAACAAGACACATTTCTATCGAAATTCATTTTAATCTCAAACCCATCCCGGAGGTGGAACAGGTCACTGCCTGACCTGTCCCGCCGGGACGGTTCTCTTAAAAATACCATATAGATTTTTTGTGCGCCGCCGCCCGCCATCGAGCAGAGTTTTACACCTAATTGGGGATAAAACAGTTGATGGCGGGCGGTGGCATCGTACTGATTGGAATAAACCTGATTCCACAGCTTGCAACTTTGTTTGGATAAATAAATGGGTGGAATAACCGAAAAAATAACAGAGTTCATAAAGGATCTGCTAACAGGCTGGATCACATCAAACCTGGATACCATGTTCACCGATGTAAATACCAAAGTAGAAACGATTGCTACAGAGGTTGGGAAAACACCCCAAAATTGGAACAGTGGCATTTTTTCCATGATAAAAAATCTGTCGGATAATGTCATTGTCCCCATTGCGGGGATGATTATTACATTTGTACTGTGTTATGAGCTGATTTCCATGATTATGGAAAAAAACAATATGCACGATACGGATACGTTTATGTTTTTCAAATACATTTTTAAGATGTGGGTAGCGGTATATCTGGTTACTCATACTTTTGATATTGCGATGGCAATTTTTGATGTAGCGAATCATGTGGTATCCAATGCTGGCGGTATGATAACCGGTTCCGCATCTATTGATGTTACAGAAGCATTGAAAACGCTTCTTGAAACGCAGATTGAAGATATGGGAATCGGAGAATTACTGGGGCTTGGTCTGGAAACGATGCTGGTCAGTTTATGTCTAAAAATCATATCAGTCCTGATTACCGTCATTTTATATGGACGAATGATAGAAATATATCTTTATGTCTCTGTGGCACCTATTCCGTTTTCAACATTTACGAACAGGGAATGGGGAAGTATTGGAAATAATTACGTGAAGGCATTATTAGCGTTGGGATTCCAGGGATTTTTTATGATGGTATGTGTTGCGATTTATGCAGTTCTGGTAAATGCTATTACAGTTGCGGATAATCTTCATACAGCTATCTGGTCAGTTGCAGCATATACAGTTATTTTATGTTTCAGCCTGTTTAAGACCAGTTCCCTGGCAAAATCAATCTTCAATGCACATTAGGAGGAAACAAGAATATGGCATATGTTCCAGTGCCGAAAGATTTTTCAAAAATAAAGACAAAATTAGCATTGAATTTAACTAAAAGACAAATTATATGTTTTTCTCTGGCAGGAATTTGTGGTGTTCCGGTCTATTTGCTGACAAAAGCAGGACTGGGAACAGATGTGGCAGCAACGCTTATGATCATAGTGATGCTGCCATTTTTCTTTTTTGCAATGTATGAAAAGGATGGATTTCCAGCAGAGAAAATATTGCTTCACATTATCCGGCAGAAATTTTTAAGACCTGGAATCAGGGTCTATCGTTCCCAAAACTTATATGACCGGATTATAGAGTACGATAAATTAGAGAAAGAGGGTGCATGGCTTGAGAAAAAGGCAAAAGAAGCCAGGGAAGCGAGAAATCCGTTCCATTTCCTTAAAAAAGCAGACCGAAAAAAATAAGAAACAGAAAACCGGACTTACGAAAGAGGAAAAAAAGCGTCTGAAAGAACTTCGGATGATAAAAGCGGAGAATCAGAAGAAGAGGAAGCCTTTTACAGCGCAGGATACGATTCCATATAAGGAAATATATAAGGATGGTATCTGCAGAACGGATGATAACTATTATTCAAAAATGGTGCAGTTCTACGATATAAATTACCAGTTAGCGCAGAATGATGATAAAGCGGCTATTTTTGAGAACTATTGTGAGTTCCTGAATTCATTTGACAGCTCTGTTGAGGTACAAATTACATTTCTTAATCAACAGGTGAATTTTGATGAGTATGCAAAAAATATTGATATTCCAGAGCAGGATGACTGTTTCAATGATATTCGGAAAGAATATTCGGATATGTTGAAAATGCAGCTTTCCAAAGGAAATAACGGGCTTGTAAAAACAAAATATATCACATTTTCCATTAAAGCGGATAATCTGCGAAATGCAAAATCCAGGCTGGAGAGAATTGAAGCCAGTGTGTTGAATAATTTTAAGGTGATGGGAGCCATGGCAGAGCCTTTAAATGGAGTAGAACGTCTGAAAATTCTGCATGATGTGATGAATATGGACACAAAAGAATCTTTCCATTTCCATTATGGGATGGTTGCAAAAACAGGTCTGCAGACAAAAGACTTTATTGCACCTACCGGATTTGATTTTCGCAATGACAGCTATTTTCGGATGGGACAGACTTTTGGATGCGTGTCATATTTACAGATTACATCACCAGAACTTACGGATAAACTGTTGGCAGATCTGCTGGATCTGGAAGAGAATCTTATCATCAATATGCACCTGCGTCCCATTGATCCCAAGGCAGCTATTAAAAGCCTGAAAAGCACGCTGTCAAATATTCAGAAAATGAAAATTGAAGAACAGAAGAAAGCGGTCAGAAGCGGATATGATATGGATATTATTCCAACGGACATTTCTACATACGGAGAGGATGTGGAGGGATTGCTCAATGAAATCCAGTCCAGGAATGAGAAACTTTTTGAACTTACTTTTTTGCTGATGAATACAGCGGACAATAAGAGAAAACTGGACAATATTGTGTATCAGACGGCAGGAATCGCCCAGAAATATAATTGCAATATACGGAGACTTCAATATCAGCAGGAACAGGGACTTGTGGCATCACTGCCACTGGGAATGAACCAGACTGGAATACAGAGAATTATGACTACGACTTCTACAGCAATCTTTGTTCCGTTTACCACACAGGAACTTTTCCAAGGCGGTGAAGCTCTTTACTATGGCTTAAATGCACTGTCAAACAATCTCATTATGGTGGATCGGAAACGATTGAAAACACCTAACGGCCTGATTTTGGGTACTCCTGGTTCCGGTAAGAGTTTTGCAACGAAAAGGGAAATTCTCAATGTTTTCCTGATTACAGACGATGACATTATTATCTGTGACCCGGAGGGAGAATATTTTCCGCTGGTAAATGCCTTAAATGGTGAAGTTATTAAAATCAGTGCAAAAAGTAATGATTACATCAATCCTATGGAAGTGAACCTGGATGTTATTTATCATCCGGAGAAATACAGGATTAATGGCGATGTGGAGGATATTGATACCATTATTGCTGATAAAGCAGAGTTTATCACATCTTTCTGCGAGGTCATTATGAAGAAACCTCAAAATGCAGAATTAAATGGTGATGAGGTTTCCATGATTGACCTGTGTGTAAAAGACATTTATAAAAAATATCTTTACAATGATCCAAAACCGGAAAATATGCCGACTTTGCAGGATTTCTATGAACGTCTGAACTTTTATGCACCAGATAAACCAGCAGCACAGAACATTGCCAACAGTCTGCAGTTGTATGTAACAGGATCGCAGAATGTATTTAACCATCGAAGTAATGTCGATATGCAGAACAGAGTGGTATGCTTTGATATCCGGGAACTTGGAACCACATTACGAAAAGCCGGAATGTTGATTGTCCAGCATATGGTTTGGACAAGAGTATCACAGAACCGCAGCCGCAGGAAATCAACCCGTTATTATGTGGATGAATTTCACCTTTTGCTGAACCAGCCACAGACTGCTAATTATTCTATTGAAATGTGGAAGAGATTTCGTAAGTGGGGTGGAATCATTACAGGAATCAGCCAGAATGTAACAGATTTTCTTGGCTCTCTGGCAGTAGAAAGTATTGTTGGAAACAGTGATTTTATCCTGATGTTAAATCAGCACAGCGGGGATCAGAAGATCCTTGCAGAGAAATTGAATATTTCCAAGCATCAGATTTCTTTTGTAAATAACAGTAATGCAGGAGAAGGGCTGCTTTTTTACGGAAATGTAATCATACCTTTTGCAGACAGATATCCGCAGGATACCAGAACCTATGCTTTGATGAGTACTAAACCGGATGAGATTCAGACTTAACGGAAAAAAAGCAGAGGTGAGGTACATTGGGAAAACAAAAATATACGGCGAAAGAGAAGAAAATCAGCCGTATGACCAGAAATGGTCTGGTTGAGGAAAATCTTGCAACAAAGGAGACCAGAAAAGTTACAAACAGCGATCAGGAGTGGTCTTATAAACAGAAGGATGTAGAACAGGCATTTATTACTTCTGAAAAGAAGAAAAACTCTCATAAAAAAGCTGAAAAGAAACAATTTTCCGAAAAAATTCAGGAGGGAAATCCTGCGAAAAAAGAAGAGGCTGCAAATAGTCCTCCCGGAAAACGAAAAACACAGGGACGGTACAGATACCGGGACAAGCCTGCAGGTGCATCTGTGGATTCAGCAGTAGAAATACGTGAGCGCAAAGAAAAACACAGGAGCCAGTATCAGCGACAGAAAAAGAAACAGCAGAGACTGCAGTTTGGAAAACTGGAGACAGATGGAAGTCTGAAGAAAGAAAAGAAAAATTCGTCTGAAACAGATGGAGGACATTTTCAGGCAGAGAAGAATGATGTTTCTACAAACCGAAAAAAAAGAACGCAGAAATATAGCCGAAAAACAATAAAAACTTATCAGGAAGTGGATAAGGCTGCAAGAAAACAGGAAGCTGAGAGACAGAACAAAATTCCAAAAGATTCTGTTTATACCAAGAAAACAAATGAGGAACAGAAAGCAAAGGTAAAGTACCATTTATATTTCGACAAAAAAACAGGGAAAACGGATGGTAAAAAGAAAACATTGTCTTCTGTTCCAAAGAAAGCATTAAAAAATGCAGTCTATCAGAAAGCAGGCGAGGAAGAGGAGGAAAACAGTGCTGTAGATGCAGCGCATAAGCTGGTGCGTTCGAGTGAGTGGATATTACAGGAACATAGCAGCCGAAATATCCAGAAGAACCGCAGTCAGATACATAAAAAAAACCGTTTAGAGCAAAGAGCCTGGAAGAGTGCAGCAAGGTATCAATATCAGAAATATCTGGAAGAACATCCAGAGATGCAGAAAAAGCTGATCAGAAAATTAATACAGAAGCAGAGGATTAAGCGAGAGTATCAGATGGCATACCGGGCTGGGAAGATTGCAAAAGAAACAAAAGACACCTCAATCCGGTCAGTAAATCTTGCTACTAAAATTGCAAGAAAGGCACAGGAAGTATTTGTAAGAAATGTAACTACTCTGATCTCAATGGGGTTGTTATTGATTTTGCTTCTTTCCGTAATGACAGGAGTTGCTTCCTGTTCGGCTATGTTTTCTAATGGAATTTCTACGGTAATCGCTTCCAGTTACATTACGGATCCGGACGAAATTGAAAAAGCAGAGTTGTATTATACGCAGTTGGAAGCCAGTCTTCAACAGAAAATAAACCAGATGGAAGCCCGGTATCCAGGAAAAGATGAATACAGATATAACATTGGTGAAATCGGCCATGATCCCCATACATTGATCAGTTATCTGACTGCCAGGTATGGGGATTTTAAGTTTGAAGAGATAAAAGGAGAACTGGAAACAATTTTTTCTTTACAGTACGGAATCACCGTAGAGGAAAAAAGTGAAACCCGGCAGGAAACATCTACGATACAGGTAGGGCAGTCATTGGGAAATGTGGTGACCAGTGGATATTGTAACTGTCCCATCTGCTGTGGCGTGTGGAGTGGAGGACCGACTGCTTCAGGGGCAATGCCACAGGCTAATCATACGCTTGCGGTTGATGCTGCAAACCCATTTCTTCCAATAGGGACGAAAGTAGTGATGAATGGGATTGAGTACACCGTAGAAGATACTGGAAACTTTGCCCAGTATGGTGTCCAGTTTGATGTTTATTATGATAATCACGCAGTAGCTGAGGCACATGGTCATCAGACTTGGGAATGTTTTCTGGCAGAGGGCAATCAGAACTCTGTGGAAGTTACCCGTACAGTAACTGCAGATGTACTGAATGTTTCTGTTCAGGCAAAACCGCTTAGAAGTGTTATTCTGTCCAGAATGGAAGAGGATGAGCAGGAAATTTATGAAGAGGTCTATTCCAACAGAGGAAATTTACAGACATATAAAACTCCGGTTGAGTTAAACTGGTATGCCTATATCGGTACCTATTATGGGTATTCTGTAAACAATGGAACCGGGCAGACACAACTTCACAGAGGTGTGACGGTTAATGTACGACAGGGAACAGAAGTGAAGTCAGCGATGAATGGTTTTGTTGTAGATGTAGGATATAGCGGAACTTTTGGAAATTATGTAGTTACGCAGGATAAAAAAGGTGTGCAGATTAAATACGCTTATCTGCAGAGCATTTCGGTAGCAAATGGTCAGGAAGTAACAACAGATACTGTAATTGGTACAACGGGAAGTACAGGAAGTGCAACCGGAAGCCAGTTATATTTGGAACTGGTCAAAGATGGGGAATATTATAATCCTGTTTTTTATATCAGTACCGGAGATAGCGGGCTGTATGGTGGAGGCGGCAGTTATGATGATGAGACTGTGCGGAGATTATTTGCGGAAGCAGACAAATATCTTGGTATGCCGTATGTATGGGGCGGTTCCAGCCCGGAGACTTCTTTTGACTGTTCTGGTTTTGTAAGCTATGTGTTTACCAATTCGGGTGTCTGCAATATGGGAAGACTTACTGCACAGGGAATTTATGACATTTGTATGCCTGTATCACCAGAAGAAGCAAGGCCAGGAGATATTATCTTTTTCACTGGGACGTATGATGCGGGAGAGCCGGTTACCCACGTAGGAATTTATGCCGGAGATGGACAGATGATCCATTGTGGAAATCCAATTCAGTATACGTCCATTAATTCTGCATACTGGCAGTCTCATTTTTATGCTTTTGGCAGACCATAAGGAGGGGCGTATTTGAACATTGAACGAATAAAAGAAGAACTTGTCAGAACCTACGCTAAGATTGAAAAACTACAGAAAAAAGCAAGGGATCTGGAAGAACAGAAGAAACAGGCAGAGGATATGGAGTATCTGAAAATTATCCGAAGCAATGGAGTTTCCGCAGAGGAACTTCAGTTGATGATTGATATCAGCAAGGAGGAACAAAAAAAGATATTGGAAACCAGAGAAAAGGAGCAGACAGAAAATGAAGAAATTTCATAAAAGAGCAGCTGTATTTTTAACCGCAGCTACGTTAGCAGGACTTCCGGCAGGAGCTTTCTTTTATAGTTCGCCCGGAAGTCTGACTGTATGGGCAGATAATGTAGAAGTGGAACCATCAGAAGAAAGCAGCCCGGAAGATGTTGATTTTTCAGATGGATCAGAAGCTGAAATTCTTGCAGATCCAGTGGAACAGGCACAGGGAGATGCAGGAAATGATGTGACGGAAACACCGGAAGTAGGGATTACCTTTACAGAACCCGAAGGCTGGCAGACAGATACGGCAACCGTAAAAATTCAAGTGGAAGATACAAAGAATACAGGTGCTTTTTCTATTGCAAAAGTAGAAGTAAGACTTTCAGAAAATGGAGGATGGTCAGACATAACCGGAAATATGGAAGTATCCATCTCTTCTAATTGTAGTGTTTATGTGAGAGTTACCGATCAGAATGGAAATACTTATGAGCAGAATCGTTACATAGAGTGTTTTGATAAAACCAAACCAACTATTATTGCGGCTGCGAAGAATGGGATACTGATCGTGCAGGGAGTTGATGCGGAATCGGGAATTGCCGCTTTGTATGTTAATGGAAATGAATTCACAGAACTGACGAATAATACATTAAATGTCCGTCTGCAAAAAGCGGATACTTCCTATGAATACTTTACCCTGCAGGCAAAAGACAAAGCAGGAAATATGTCAGAGATTTATAAAGTAGGAAACCCTTATTATGAAAATCCAGATGCAGTAAAAGAGAATACTGAGGTTTCCGGAACGGAGCAGAATGCAGCTTCTTTGCCAGCCGATGGAACTGCAAGTAAGCCCACCAGTGCTACGGCAACCGTAACGGAACATCAGACAACGAACGAGACTGCTACTGCACCAACAGAACCAGAAAACACAGGAAATGAAACGGATACAGAAGCAGATACCGGACGGGTGCAGGGAGAAAGTTCTGCTTCCGGCATGACAACAGGAACAGTTCAGGACAAAGGGGGAAAGGAATTTTATACGATTAAGACAAAAAGTGATAAGGTTTTTTATCTGATCGTAGATAAGGATAAAACGGATGAAAATGTTTATCTTCTTACAGAGGTAGGCGAAAATGATCTGTTGAACTTTACGGATACCAACATGGTCACACTTCCGCAAAACCAGGCTATTGCAGAATCTGCACTGCCACTTGAAACAGAGAAGATCACAGAGACACCGGAACCAGAAGTTACGATCATACCGGAAGAAAAGGAAGAACCTGAGAAGAAAAGTAATAATTCCGGCACGATTTTATTAATGTTGCTGGTTCTGGCAGGAGTTTGTGGTGCTTACTATTATTGGAAATTTATGAAAGGAAGAAATACTTCTTTTGATTATGAAGAGGACGAGGACGACGATGAGGAGAAAGATACAATTCGTGAGGATGATGAAGAATTAGAAGAATATGAAATGGAAGGTGAAGTAGAAGACGAAGAATCAGAGGAATAACTTTGTTTCACTTAATTACAGCGACAGGTGCAGAAAGGAGATAGAAAATTGCAGCTTGTAATTGCGGAAAAACCCAGCGTAGCCAGAAACATTGCAAAGGTGCTTCATGCCACAAACGCAAAAGATGGTTACCTGGAAGGAAAAGAGTATCTGGTTTCCTGGTGTATTGGGCATTTGATTGAACTGGCCAGTGCAGATCAGTACCGGGATGACTGGAAAGCATGGAGATATGAGACACTTCCCATGATCCCGGAGAATTGGAAATATCAGATTAAAGAAAGTACCAAAGGGCAGTTTCGGATTTTAAAGGAATTGTTTCACAGAGCAGATGTCACAGAAATTATATGTGCAACAGATGCAGGAAGAGAAGGGGAGTTGATTTTCCGTCTGGTATATAACCAGGCAGAATGTAAACTTCCCTTTAAAAGACTGTGGATTTCTTCCATGGAGGAAAAAGCAATTCTGGAAGGATTTCAGCAGATGAAAGATGGACATGAATATGATGATCTTTATTATTCTGCGGTGGCGAGAAGTGAAGCAGACTGGCTGGTGGGAATTAATGCCACCAGACTGTTTACGGTGCTGTACCACCATCGGTTAATTGTAGGACGAGTGCAGACACCTACACTTGCAATGCTGGTGGAACGGGAAAAGAACATCGAGAACTTCCGGAAAGAGAAGTATTATCTGATTCATCTTCTGATGGATGGATTGGATGCTGTAAGCAGCCGGATAAAAGAGAAAAGTGCTGCCGTTCAGATGATGGAGGATATGAAGGATGAAACGGCACAGATTCTTTCAGTAAAGAAAGAGAAGAAAAAGGTACAGCCGCCGAAATTATATGATCTGACCACATTACAGAGGGAAGCAAACCGTCTTCTTGGATTTACAGCACAGCAGACCTTGGACTATACCCAAAGCCTTTATGAGAAGAAACTGGTGACGTATCCAAGGACGGATAGCCAATATCTTACAGATGATATGGAAGAAAATGCGTTTTTGGTTATTGATGCGGTAAATAGAGTATTTCCAGAAATATCAATGAAGGGTTCGGAACCAGAGATAAAAAGACTTTTAAACAGCAAAAAGGTATCAGATCATCATGCAATTATACCAACGGTAGAAATTGCAAACACGGATTTAAAAGCACTTCCGGGTGGAGAAAAAGAAATTCTCATGCTGATTGCATCAAAGTTATTGTGTGCATCGGAACAGGAATACATATATGAGAGTATTAAGACTGAAATTTCCTGTCATGGAGAACTGTTTACTGCATCTGGAAAGAATGTTCTCCAATATAGATGGAAAGAAGTGGAAGAACGGTTCTTTAAATCATATGGGAAAAATGCAGAAAAGCCAGAGGAGGAAAGTGATTTTCCAGATATAAAAATGGGACAGGTATTTGAAAGTGTTGTTGTAAAATTTAGTGAACATTTTACAGCACCGCCGAAACATTATACGGAAGATACCCTGCTTTCTGCGATGGAACGTGCAGGGAATGAAGAACTGACCGAAGATACAGAAAAGAAAGGACTTGGTACTCCGGCAACAAGGGCAGCAATCATTGAAAAACTGATTCAGTCTGGTTTTGTGAAAAGGGAAAAGAAAAATCTGGTGCCGACAGATGATGGTAATGTATTGATTACAGTTCTGCCAGATGAGATTAAATCTCCGAAGATGACCGCAGAGTGGGAAATGGCATTGAATCACATTGCCCAGAATACAGAGACAGCAGATGAATTCCTAAATGGGATTACAGAACTGATGCAGGAACTGGTTGCCAGGTATCAGGGAATTTCAGAAGAAAAGAAAAATCAGTTTCAGGGAAAGGCAAAAGGAGAAGTCATTGGCAAATGTCCCCGATGTGGAGCAGATGTCCAGGAAGGGAAAGTAAACTTTTACTGTTCTGACCGGAACTGTACTTTTACCTTATGGAAGAATGATAAATTCCTTGCGAGTCAGGGAAAAAAGATGGATAAGACGGCAGCAAAGAAGTTCCTGTCTAAAGGAAAAATCCATTATAAGGATCTGGTATCAAGAAAAACAGGGAGACAGTACGAAGCAACTGTGGAGATGGTTGATCCCGGAGAGGGAAATGTACAGTTCAATCTGATTTTTCCACAACGATAAGTAGTGTATTGCAGGCAGTCTAAGGACTGTCTGTTTTAATACAAATATATGAAAGAGAGGACCTTAGCATGAAGAAAAAAGGTAATTTTAGAAAAGTAGTATCTGGCTTGCTGGCAGGCATGACAATGCTTAGTACAGTGCTATCTCCGATGACGGCATATGCAGCGGAGATCCAGCCAGAGGAGAAACCTCCACTTTATGAGGAAGTGAAAGACCTTCTGGATGAAGATGAGGTGGTGACTGCCAAAGATTATGAAATCGAAACAGGCAGTGTATTTAATGTGAAATCAGATTATACCGGACTGGAAATCAAGGATGATAACAAGGTTAAAGTCACATTTGAGGAAGCAAAGAATGATAAGAATGAGGATTTTACGACAGATCATGCGGACACTTACAAAGCGGTCTATTATGTGGAACCGGTAAATCAGGAGCATCCGAAGTACCAGATCAGCCGAAAGCTGATTGTGCGTGAGAAAGAAACAGAAGTGCAGACAGAAACTGCAGGGAGTGAAGCAGTAACCGAATCAGAAACAGCTGGCAGTGAACAGCAGACAGAGGAAACGGAGAATTCAGAAGCAGACTCGGAATTGCTTCCAACAGAGGAAGTGACGGAAAGCGAGATAGAAGAATTTGATTCTCAGGCAAGCGAACTATTACCGGATATGGAAGAAGATACTGAAAATACAACGGATTCGGAAACAGGTCTTACAGTATCGGATGCAATGGAGCAGGCGGAAGAGGAAGGAATTGATTTATACGCCATGGAAGCTGGTGAAACAGTCACTTTTATGGCAAAGACAAGTGCAAGAAGTGTACAGAAAGTATCTGTTACAAGAGGAACTCTGTATCGTTATGCGGATTATGGTTATGGTTCTTATCTTACCTATCAGTATACGGTTCAGTTTGGAAATGTATCTGCGACTGCTTACTGTGTACAGCCATCAAAACCGGGACCAGGAACAGGTAATTACACGATTAGTAAAGTCGGAGATGGAAAAACATTAGCTAAGGTATGTTATTACGGAACCAAGGCAGCAGGAGATGAAGGATTCTTTACAGAAGAGAATGGTTATGGAAATCTTAGTGCTGGAGCAAAATTCATTCTTGTTCATCTGGCGGCTTCTTATGCTAATGGAAGTGGCGACGCTTTTTCCGGAGCGAATAGTACAGCCAAGAATTTAGCAATGAAATTGTATAATTATTGTGTTTCACAGCCAGAAATACCGGATGTAGCAATGTCATTTTCTGATGGAGATGTAAAAGCTTATGTGGATGGCAATTCACAGAGAACCAAAGATATTACATTCAAAGCAGATAAGCTACAGACAATTACGATGAAGCTTCCGTCTGGTGTGAAACTTCATAATCTAAGCACAGGCACAACAAGTAAAGCTGGTGCAAGTGTAGAAATTTGCGGAGGAACAAAGTTTTATCTTTCTGCACCACTGACACAGGTGAGTGACGTGGCACAGAGCTGGTCTTCTACAATGAAGGGAAGTATTACAAAAGATTACTCTGCTTATAAAATCACCACCGGATCTGACACGCAGGATCTTGCGTTGGTATTTGGTGAAGGTGTGACAGATGAAAAATATATTGATTTCAAAGTGTCTTGGATTGAACAGGCTACGATCGAAATCGTAAAGAAAGACGATACAGCGGATGTCAATCTTGCAGGTGCAGTATTCGGTGTATACAGCGATGAGGCATGTACAAAGCTGATCACTCAGATGCCGGCAACAGATAAGAATGGAAAATCCTCTGTTACGATCATCAAGACACAGGATACCGTTTATCTGAAAGAGATCACAGCGCCACAGGGATATGTAGTAAATGCAACGGCAACAAATGTGAAACTGGTAGCAAGTAAGACCTCGGCTGTGACCGTGGAAAACAAGGAGCAGCTGGCAGAGCTTACCATTTACAAAGAAGGTCAGGTTCTTATCGGTGCAGAAGTCAGTGAGAGTGGAACCGTATTCCAGTATGAGAACCGCAGACAGAAAAATGCAGTATATAACGTGTATGCCGGAGCGGATATCGTAACTGCTTATGGCACAAAAGTGTACAGCAAAGGTGACTTGGTAAAAGAAAATCTGACAACAGGTGAGAATGGTTCTGTCACACTGAAAAACCTGCATCTTGGAACCTATGTGGTAAAAGAAGCAAAAGCACCGGACAATTTCTATAACGGCAGCGAAGAAAAGCCAGTGACTCTGACCTATGCCGGACAGAATAAAGAAGTTGTATTTGCAGATGTGACTTTTAACAACGAGAGACAGAAAGCAGATGTTTCCGTAGTAAAACAGGATAAAGACATCAAGAAACCACTGAATGGCGGTATTTTTGCTCTGTATGCATCCGATGATATTAGAAATGCAGACGGAACCGTTGTTGTGAAAAAAGGAACACTGATTGAGAAAGCAACTACTGGAGCAGATGGGAATGCAAAATTCACAGCGGATCTTCCGATTGGATATTCCTATTTTGTAAAAGAAGATCAGGCACCGGAAGGCTATGTAAGAAATACAGAAGATGTGTATACGTTCAAGTTTTCTTACACCAATGATAAAGAAGCAACCGTATCATTTGCCCATACCTTCAGCAATGACCGTGTGACAGCAAAGATCAATTTATTCAAAGTTGATAAAGAAACAGGAAAAGCAGTACCGCAGGGAGATGCCACACTGAAAGGTGCAGTTTATGGTCTGTATGCCCGTGAAGATATCGTGCATCCGGACGGAGCAACTGGAACTATTTATAAAGCAGGAGAACAGGTAGCTTCTCTTACAACAGATGACAAAGGACAGGCTTCTGTAAATGGCTTGTATCTTGGCAAATATTATATCAAAGAGATTACACCTCCGACCGGATACCTGGCAGATACAGAAGAGCATGATCTTACGTGCAGTTATGAAGGAGATATGACATCAGAAGTAAAAAGAGAGTGCACTTCCAGTGAGCAGGTCATCAAGCAGCCATTCCAGATCATTAAAGCAGCCAACAATGGAAAGACCGATGCAGATCTGTTATCCGGAGCTGGATTTACAGTTTATCTGAAATCTTCCCTTACAAAGAAAGCAGATGGAAGTTATGATTTTGATTCTGCAAAACCAGTAGTGAGTGGAGAAAATGGAGCAACTGAGATTTTCACAGATGAAAAAGGGTATGCCTGCAGTATTCCATTACCATTTGGAAGCTATATCGTGCGTGAGACAACAACACCGCACAACTACAAGCCAGTCGATGATTTTGAAGTGAATATCACAGAGCATCATCCAAATGAGCCACAGATCTGGCGAGTGCTTCTGGATGAAGAGTTTAAGGCAAAACTGAAAATCGTGAAAAAAGACGATGAAACAAAGAAATCCGTCCTGATTGCAGGAACAGAATTTAAAGTGTACGACTTGGACAACAAGAAGTATGTGGAACAGGTAACAACTTACCCAGTGACAACAACCCATAAGTCCTATTTTACGGACAGCCAGGGATATCTGATCATGCCGAAGAATCTGAAGATCGGACATTACCGCATTGAGGAAGTCAACGCACCGGAAGGGTACACAATCAACAAGAACTATGTAGAGATTGCGGTGGATGCAAACACAGCATACCAGATGGATTCTGAGAGCGGAGATGCCATTATTACGGTAGATTACGAGAACCATCCGGTAAAAGGAAAGCTGACGATCTATAAAAAAGGTGAAATGCTGACCGGATTCAAAAAGGATTTTGTTTATGAAGAAAGATACCTGAAGGGTGCGGAATTTAATGTCTATGCAGCTGAAAATATCTATACACCGGATTATCAGAAAGATGAAAACGGAAACAGACAGCTGATCTATGCAAAAGATGCACTGGTAACAACGGTAAAGACTGGAGAAAACGGAAAAGCAGTTGCAGAGAATCTGCCGCTTGGTTCTTACTATGTAGTAGAAAAGACTGCACCGGAAGGATTCGTACTGAACCATGACAGATCAGAAGTCGCATTTGTCTATGCCAATCAGGATACACCTGTGATCGAACAGGAAGTGACTGTTGGCGATGACCGACAGAAAGTTACAATCCAGGTAGAAAAACAGGATGCAGAAAATGGTGCAACCGTAGCTGGAGCTGTCTTTGGTATCTTTAACAAAGCGGATATTAAGGCGGATGGAAAAGTGATCGTGAAAGCAGACACACTCTTACAGGAAATGACTTCTGATAACGATGGACTTGCAGCATGTACGCTGGATCTGCCACTTGGACAGTATTATGTGAAGGAGTTAAAAGCACCGGCGGGATTTGTATCCTCTGATGAAGTTCTGAATCTGGATGCTTCTTACCAGGGACAGGATGTGAAGACAGTAAAACTGAAAACTGTGAAAAAGAACCAGCCGACAACAGTAGAAATCACGAAATCTGATGTAACAACAGGTGTGGAGCTGGATGGGGCAAAACTCACCGTTCTTGATAAAGAAGGAAATGTTGTGGATCAGTGGACGTCTGTAAAAGATCAGCCACATGTGATCAAACGCCTGACAGTTGGAGAGGAATACACTCTTCGTGAGGAAATGGCACCTTATGGATATCTGAAAGCAACGGATGTGAAGTTCACTCTGGAAGATACCGCAGAGATTCAGAAAGTAGAGATGAAAGATGAAGTACCGACAGGACTTCTGATCATCAACAAAAATGGAGAGTTTTTGGATAAGGTAACACTTTTGGATCATGTAAAAGGTACCGTGGAGCATCTTTTTGAGTATGTAACCGGAAGCCTTACAGATGTGACGTTCGATGTATTTGCTGCGGAAGATATCAAAGCGGCAGATGGTGTCAGTGAAGATTATTTCAAAACCGATGAAAAAGTGGGAACCATTACTACAGATTCCAATGGTATTGCACAGATGGGAGATCTCCCGGCTGGAAAATACTATGTGAAGGAAGTAAAAACAGCCCATGGTTATGTGCTGGACAAAGAGCCGAGATATGTTGACCTTTCCTACCGTGATCAGGACACACCAGTCATCACTTATGATGAGAAATGGCAGAATGCCCGTCAGAAAGTAAAGGTTACGGTTCTGAAGAAAGAAAAAGATACAGAACGTGTCCTTGCAGGTGGTGTCTTCGGTCTTTATACCAGTGAAAATATCAAAAATGCAAAGGGCGAGGTACTCCTTGAGAAAGACAGTCTGATTGAGCAGCGAGTAACGGATGAAAAAGGACAGATTACTTTTACGGCAGATCTTCCAGTAGATGGAAAATACTATGTGAAAGAAATCTTTGCGCCGGACGGATTTATTACAACAGATGAAGTACAGGAATTTACCTTTGAATATGCCGGAGAAGACCAGGCAGAAGTAAGCTACGACTTTATTTTTGAGAATCAGCCAACTACAGTGGAGCTGACCAAAACAGACCTGACAACAGGAAAAGAACTTCCAGGTGCACACCTGAAAGTAACGGATTCAGATGGCAATACAGTAGATGAATGGACTTCTACGGAAGAATCCCATGTGATCAAAGAACTGGTTGTTGGTAAGGAGTACACCATGACAGAGACAAAACCAGCAGATGGATATGTCACTGCAGAAAGTATTACTTTCACAGTAGAGAATACAGCAGAGGTTCAGAAGCATGAGATGAAAGATGATGTGACAAAAGTGCAGATCAGTAAGACGGATATCACAGGAGAAACGGAGATTCCAGGTGCAAAACTGACGGTTCTTGACAAAGACGATCAGGTAGTAGAGAGCTGGACTTCCACAGAGGAAGCACACTATATCGAAAAACTTCCAATCGGTAAATATACCTTACGTGAAGAGCAGGCACCGAAAGGATATCTTCTGACATCTGATGTAACATTTGAGGTGAAGGATACCGGAGAAATTCAGAAAGTAGCTATGAAAGATGATACTGCCAAGGGAAAAGTGATTCTCAATAAGGCAGATAAATCGTCAGGAGAACCGCTGAAAGGGGTAGAATTTGAACTCTGTGACAGCAAAGGAAAGGTTCTGGAAACCTTAAAGACAGATGCTGCCGGTCATGCAGAAAGTAAGCTGTATGAGATTGCCACATTTAAGAACGGCAAATATGATACCGCTATCAAGTATTATCTGGTGGAAACAAAGACACTGGACGGATACACGCTGGATCAGACCAAGCATGAAGTGACATTTGCTTATGCAGATGACAGTACACCGGTTGTAGAAGTTACCTTTAATCTGACAAATGAGAAACCGGAAGTTCCGGAAACACCGAACACACCGGATACACCACAGTCCCATGAAGAGACGAAGGTATCAAATGCACCGAAAACAGGTGACAGCACGAATATCTGGCTGCCGATCCTGCTTCTTGTGATCTCCACAGGAGGTATGGCAGGACTTTATATCAGTAGAAAAAGGAAAACCAAATAAGGAAACTAAAACCAACGGTTATGATTGGGAGCCTCTATGTGAGGCTCCCTTTTTCATACAAAAAATCACAGAAAGGAACAGAAAACTATGATGAAAGCAATGGAAAAAAGACAGGAAGCACGAAAAAACCAGGAGAAAACAGTAAAGAGAATGATGGCTTATCAGAAGAAAGCTGAGCAGATGGTCAACAGAAAAAGAATGAACCATCACATGATCAGAAAGGGGTAAAAGCGTATGATGAACAGAAAAGAATTTTATGAATATGTCAAAGACAATGTAAAGGAGTATCTGCCAGAGTCTTACAGGGACGCAGAAATTAAACTTCAGGAAGTAGAAAAAAACAATGGACTGAAGCTTACTGGCATTACAATTCCAAATGGGAATCAGAGAATCGTACCGACAGTCTATCTGGATTCCCTCTACCAGGAATATATCAATGGGAAAGATGTAGATTCTTGTGTTGGGGATGTAGCTGATATGCGTATTGAAGCACAGGGTAAAGCAGAATTTTTTGATATGGGAGTTCCGGATATTCTTGATTATGAAAAGATGAAGGACAAATTACAGATGAGAATTTGTGACAAAGAATGGAATACCGATCGTTTGGCAGACAAAGTAGTCACAGAACACGGAGATTTTGCAGCTTATTATGCAGTAAATCTGGAGGAAAATGGAGAGGGAATCAGCAGTATTCCAGTAACTGTTTCTCTGATGAACGAATGGGGAGTATCTGTCGAACAGATTCAGGCAGATGCGATGATGGCAGATAAGAACAGAGGCGTGCAACTGGTGGATATGACACAGATTATCGAATCTATGATTTTTGGAGGAACACCGAAGAATCTTTTGAATGAAAAACTGGATATGGAAACTGTGGAGAATCCAATGTTCTGCCTTACCAATGAATCTAAGATGAATGGAGCTTCCCTGTTACTGCAGGAAGATATTCGAAAACAGATTGGGGAATGCCTGGGAAGTGATTACTTTGTCATCCCATCTTCCGTTCATGAAGTGCTGATTCTCCCGGATAACGGTATTTTACAGGTTCCAGAATTAAATGCGATGGTACAGGAAGTCAATGAGACACAAGTGGAAAGACAGGAACAGCTTTCTGATAAGGTTCAGTTCTGTGACAAAAAGACCGCAGTATTGGAAAATGCTGAGCGCAGGGAAGCACGTCTGGAGAAAGAAAAAGTAGCCGAAAAAGCGGAAGTAAAAGGTGGAATCCATGGAAGATTGGAGAAAGCTAAGGCAGAAATCAAGGCAAAAGGGACGGATACAATCCCAAAGAGTAAGGCGAGAGATCTTGCTACAGCATTATAAAGTGAAAAGAAAACGATGGCTTATGGGGACTGTGCAGAGCAGTCCCCAATTTTTTGAAGTTGGAGGAGAAAAGAATATGGATTGGTGTTTATATGGTGAAGACAAAAGGAGGGAAATTGATAGAGATTTAAAACCGGAATATCTTTTGGATGATTTACGGAGATATCAGGATGTATTTGGCGAAGAGTTTGGTGTGAAAGAACTTCTTATGCTGGAGGATATCAGGGTAAAGGCTATGATTGCCGGAGCACTTGCAGATATGCCGGAATTTCTTGTTGATCAGATTGGAAAAGCAAATAATAGCAGTAGCTTTCCTTCCGTGACAAGGGCAATGGAACGGATTGCCGATGTTGTAGAAGAAAAGTGGGAAGAAGAAAGGGAGTAACAGATGGCAAATAAATTATATGCAATGGAGCAGCTGACGGAGGAAGTGGCAAAGGACGTTTCCGCTAATCCGCAGGAGTGGATACGTTTTCTAAATACTGCATCCAGGCTGTACCGGTACACTTTTCCGGAACAGCTCTTGATCTATGCACAGCGTCCGGGAGCAACAGCGGTGGCTTCCATGGAAATCTGGAACCAGAAGATGTACCGATGGATTAAAAAGGGTTCCAAAGGAATTGCCCTGATAGATAACACATCCGGACCAAAAACGAAGTTACGATATGTTTTTGATGTGCAGGATACTTATAAGGTAAAAAATCTTGGCAGAGATCCACAGTTATGGAACCTTAATCCGGAAGGAGAACAACTGGTGGCAGATTATCTGCAGGAACAGCTTGCACTGGAAACAACAGAGGGAGGCTTGCCAGAGGTTCTTCACCAGGCGGCAGAAGAAAGTGTGCAGGCCTGGCTACCGGATGCTTTCGATGAATTGCAAATGGATGTATCAGGTACTTTTCTGGAAGATTTGGACGAGCAGAATCAGAAAGTGGAGTTCCGGGAATTGATGACAAACAGTGTCTGGTATGTATTACTGAACCGATGTGGACTGGATGTACAGGAATATCTGGATGCAGAGGATTTTCGGCATATTACGGATTTTAACCAGTTAAAGGTTATGGGACATCTTGGAAGTTCTGTGAATGAGATCAGCAGACCGGTATTGATGCAGATTGGACGATATGTATTGGATGATCTGGAAAAAGATCTGAAAACGGTTGCAAAAGAAAAGAAAGTAGCTTATAATAAATTTAACACGTTAATTCGTGAAAGTGAAACAAAGAACACAGAAGATAGAGAAAAAAATAAGGAGGAAACAGAGCATGAGAGAGATCACTTACAGCCAGAACGGAGAGTATCAGATTCCAGATATCAGCCTGGAAGAGACAAGAGGAACAATCGGGAAGTACGGAATGATGAGGAAAGAGTATCTGAGAAATTACAAGGTAGCCAGGTTCAACATTCTGACACTGCAGAACCGTCTGGACAGTCATCTGATGGAGATCGACAGTCAGGCAAGACAGAGAGTAGACAACCTGATGAACGAACTTCTAGAGAAAGATCCGGCACCAGACAAGATGGCAGACACAATGGCATGGACCAGACACATGAACCAGATCAAAGCACAGGCAGAGGAACTGGTGATCCAGGAGATTATTTACAGTTAAGCCTGTTCCCAACAGAAGAGGAACAGTTTGGAGAAATAAGGAAAGCGACAGCTGCATTAGAACAGCCGGCCGCTTTTCTTATTTCCGATGAAGTAGTCGATCATATCCTTCGCACAGGTAGTGGGCAGAAAAATACACTGTTTCATATTACTGCAAGATTGATCGAAGGTCTGGACAATGAAGAAATGCAAAGCTTCCTGAAAGATGAATATGGCACCGGAGGAAAAGGATTTACCATAGATAATCAGAAAATCAGTATCTGGTACGACAACGATGGTATCCGTATCCGGCGAGGTGACTCTGCAAGAAGAAACTTTGACCGTATCGTTACGTGGGAAGAAGCTGCTGACAGGATCCGGGATATGTATGAGGAGGGAAATTACGTTGATAATCTTATCTCCAATAATGCTATCGAGCAGGAACAGAAAGAAATGACAGATCTTCTGGCACTTCATTTCCGAGATACAAATAGAAATACGGAAGAATACCGGTCTTATACGGATTGGCAGGATACCATTCGGAACGCTTGGACAGATCCAGAAGGAAAAAAAGAAATCTATCAGCAGTTTGAATGGTTACAAGCGGATATGAATGAAAATCCGAGTAATTATCATCGTTGGGAAATTCAGCACAATCCAGTATATTCTCAGCGTTTTCGTGACCTTCAGAGAGATTTCTCCTGGGTGGATCAACAATTTAAAGTAGAACGTCTAGGGCTTTCCTTTATCACACAGGATGAAATTGATGCAGTGTTAAGAAGAGGTGGCATTACTGCCGGAGGACGTAACCGGATTTACGAATATTTCATGGAACATTATGATATGAAAGATGCAGCTGAGTTCCTGAAAAATGAATATGGAACAGGTGGTTCTTCACCCGGAATACCAGGAGCAGGTGCTTCCGACGCATCACATGATGCAAAAGGATTAAAACTTGCAAAAGGAAAAATTGGCAATCCAGAAGTAGAAGTTCTATTAAAGTGGAATAAGGTTGCAGAACGTGTCCGCCAGTTAATCCGCACAGATGATTATTTGTCATCGGAGGAAATGGAAAAGTACGAAGAGCGACAGGAAGCACAAAAACTGGCAGACTTGGAAGAAGCACAGCAGATGTTAGGAGAACAACAGGAGCAGGATACTTTAACCGCTGAAGATATAACTGATTTGCAATTAGTTGATTCAGAATATATGTCTGGTACCAGAACAACAATTCATGATTTTGATTGCAAAGTTAAGGGAGAAGAGAATCAACTTCAATACACATTAGAATATCATGATGATGGAGAAGGTTTCACGATTCATACGGAAAAAGATGATATTTGGAATCGAATGTCAACACAAGAATTGGAACGTCTGGATGTAAAACTTGGACAAGAAGTACTTTATTATCATTATCACAACAAAACAGTAAATGCGGATACCCTAGATAAATTACGGGAAATCAGGGAAGAAATAATGGAGGAAGAGTCCTCGTATTTCACTGCTATTTCTAATCGTGTGTGGACAGATTATGATAAAAAAGAAAAAGAATTATCTGGAGAAGTTGAGGTATCGGAAGAAAAAGAATCTTTGGAAGAGATTAACGGAATATCAGAACCGATTCCAGCAACGAACTTCCGCATCACAGATGATGAGCTTGGGCAGGGGACAGCAAAAGAAAAGTTCCGTGCCAATATCATGGCTATCCAGCTGTTAAAGAAATGTGAGGATGAGAACCGTAATGCGACACCAGAGGAACAGGAAATCTTATCCCGATACGTTGGCTGGGGAGGTCTTGCAGATGCATTTGATGAAACAAAAGCTGCATGGGAGACAGAATATCTGGAATTAAAGACGGTTCTTACACCAGAGGAATATGCGGCAGCCAGAGCTTCCACCTTAAATGCTCATTATACACAGCCGATTGTGATTGACAGTATGTATCAGGTGTTGGAGAATCTGGGATTTACAAAGGGAAATATCCTGGAGCCATCTATGGGAGTCGGGAACTTTTTTGGAATGCTTCCGGAGAATCTAAACCAGTCCAAACTTTATGGTGTGGAATTGGACAGCATCAGCGGCAGAATTGCAAAGCTGCTCTATCCTGATGCCAATATTCAGATCAAAGGTTTTGAGAAGACAGATTATCCCAATGATTTCTTTGACGTGACAATCGGAAATGTGCCATTTGGTGCATACAAGGTCAATGACCGTCAGTATGATCGCTTCAATTTCATGATTCATGATTACTTTCTTGCCAAAACGATAGATCAGTTACGTCCAGGTGGTGTGGCTGCTCTGATCACAACAAAGGGAACTATGGACAAGGCATCACCAGAAGTTCGAAAATATCTGGCAGAGAGGGCAGATCTGTTGGGAGCAATCCGACTGCCCAACACAGCTTTTAAGGCAAATGCAGGAACAGAAGTCAGTGCTGATATTTTGTTTTTCCAGAAGCGTGACAGCATGACAAAAGAGATGCCGGAGTGGGTGAATCTTGGAAGTGATACCAATGGAATTACAGTCAACCAGTATTTTGCAGACCATCCTGAAATGATTCTGGGTGAGATGAAAGAAGTATCGGGTCCATATGGTATGGAAACAACCTGTATGCCGATAGAAGGTGCTGACCTTGAACTCCAGCTTGCAGAAGCGGTCAAGAACATTCATGGAAGCATGGTATCGGCAGTAGATGTGGAAACAGAACTGGATGAGATGCCAGAGAGTATTCCGGCAGATCCGAATGTCAGAAATTACAGCTATACGGTGGTAGATGATCAGGTATATTACCGTGTCAACTCTTTGATGAATCAGGTGAAAATGCCTGCCGCCACTGCAGAACGTGTGAAAGGCATGGTTGCAATCCGTGATACTGTTCGTGAATTGATCGCCATGCAGATGGAGGAATTTGTAGCAGACGAAGAAATCCAGAAACAGCAGGAGAAACTGAATCAGGTATATGATACCTACACAGCAAAGTATGGAGTCATTGGAAGTAATGCTAACAAACGTGCATTTTCTGATGACTCTTCTTATTGTCTGCTGTGTTCACTGGAAGACTTGAATGAAGATGGAACGCTGAAACGAAAAGCGGACATGTTTACTAAGCGAACCATTAAAAAGGCGGTCGCTGTGACAAGCGTTGAGACAGCCACAGAAGCACTTGCATTGTCTCTTAACGAAAGGGCAAAGGTAGACCTTCCTTATATGGCAAAGCTGACTGGAAAGACCGAAGAGAAAATCACAGAAGAACTGGTTGGAGTTATCTTTAAGAATCCACTGACAGACCAGTGGGAAAGCGGAGATGAATATCTGTCCGGAAATGTCAGGGATAAATTAAATACTGCGAGAACCTTTGCAGAGAATCGTCCGGAATTTACACCGAATGTCCGTGCATTAGAGGCAGTTCAGCCGAGAAATCTGGAAGCGTCTGAGATTGAGGTGCGTGTTGGAGCTACATGGATTGAGCCTTCGGATTATCAGGCTTTTATGGTGGAACTGCTTCATACCCCGTGGTATCTTGCACAGAAGGAAATACAGGTAAAATACTCTGAGGTCAATGGTGAATGGCGTATTACTGGAAAAAATGCAGATAGTCCAAGGAATGCGTTTGCCTATGCAACGTATGGAACTGAGAGAGCAAATGCCTATAAGATTCTGGAAGATACCCTGAACCTGAAAGATGTCCGCATTTATGATAAGAGTGTCAATGAGAATGGTGATGAAATCCGTGTCCTCAATAAGAAAGAAACCATGCTGGCATCACAGAAGCAGGATGCCATGAAAGCAGCATTTAAGGATTGGATTTTTAAAGATCAGCAGAGGCGTGAAAGACTGGTAAAAGTTTACAATGAACGATTTAACAGTATCCGTCCCCGTGAATATGATGGCAGTCATTTGACTTTCCCAGGAATGAATCCGGAAATAGAGCTTCGCCCGCATCAGAAAAATGCTGTTGCACATCAGCTTTACGGAGAGAATGTGCTTCTGGCTCATGTAGTAGGAGCTGGGAAGACTTACGAGATGGTAGCGGCTGCAATGGAGAGCAAACGTCTGGGATTATCACAGAAGAATTTATTTGTCGTGCCGAATCATCTGACAGAGCAGTGGGGAGCAGAATTCCTGCAGTTATATCCGGGAGCCAATATCCTGGTAGCAACCAAGAAAGATTTTGAACCGGCGAACCGGAAAAAGTTCTGTGCCAGAATCGCTATGGGAAATTACGATGCTATTATTATTGGTCATTCCCAGTTTGAGCGTATACCAATCTCTGATGAGAGGCAGGAAGCTATGCTGCGGAAGCAGATTGATGATCTGGAAATGGCGATTCAGAGTGCAAGGTATGAACAGGATGGCGGACGTTATACCGTCAAACAGATTGAAAAAACCAGAAAGACACTGCAGACAAGGCTGGAAAAGCTGAATCAGAAAGAAAAAAAAGATCAGGTAGTTACGTTTGAAGAACTGGGAGTAGATCACTTGTATGTAGATGAAGCACACAGCTATAAAAATGCGTTTCTCTATACAAAAATGAGGAATGTAGCCGGGATTGCACAGAACGAAGCACAGAAGTCGGCAGATATGTTCAATAAATGTCAGTATCTGGATGAGATTACTGGAGGAAAAGGCATTACTTTTGCCACGGGCACACCAATCAGCAATAGTATGACGGAATTATATGTTATGCAGCGATATCTGCAGAACAGTAAATTACAAAATATGGGACTTGGACTGTTTGATTCCTGGGCTTCCACCTTTGGAGAAGTTGTCACGAGCATCGAACTTGCTCCCGAAGGAACAGGATATCGTGCAAAGTCCAGATTTGCACGGTTTTATAATATCCCGGAACTGATGAATATGTTCAAGGAGATTGCAGATATCAAGACTTCCGATCAGTTAAAGCTTCCTGTGCCGGAAGCAGAATATGAAACAGTGGTGCTGAAACCAACGGAACAGCAGAAAGAAATCGTAGAAAGCCTTGGAGAACGTGCGGAAGTTGTCAGAAATGGCGGAGTAGATGCCGCGGTTGATAATATGCTGAAAATCACCAATGATGGAAGAAAGTTAGCATTGGATCAGCGTTTAGTGAACGAATTATTGCCAGACAATCCGGAAAGCAAGATATCAGTCTGTGCAGAGAAAAGCTATGAAATCTGGAAAGACACAGCAGCACAGAAATCAGCACAATTGATTTTCTGTGATTTGAGTACACCGAAAGGCGATGGCAGTTTTAATGTCTACGACGACCTGAAACGGAAACTGCTGGAAAAAGGAGTGCCGGAAAAAGAGATTGCTTTTATTCATGATGCAAATACAGAAGCAAAGAAGACGGAGCTGTTTGGAAAAGTGAAATCCGGACAGGTTCGTTTTTTGATTGGTTCTACAGCAAAGATGGGTGCAGGAACCAATGTGCAGGATCGTCTGATTGCGTTGCATCATCTGGATATTGGCTGGAAACCATCTGACTTGGAACAGAGGGAAGGACGTATTATCCGTCAGGGAAACCATAATAAAAAGGTTCATATCTTCCGGTATGTAACTGAATCCACATTTGACAGCTACATGTGGCAGTTGATTGAGAACAAGCAGAAATTCATTTCTCAGATTATGACCAGCAAAGCACCTGTGCGAAGCTGTGAAGATGTAGACGAAGCGGCACTTTCCTATGCAGAGGTCAAAGCTCTTGCAACCGGAAATCCGGCAGTAAAAGAGAAGATGGCATTGGATGTTGATGTGGCAAAATTAAAACTTTTAAAAGCCAACCACATGAATAACCAGTATCGACTGGAAGATGATATTGCAAGGAATTTTCCACAACAGATTGCAAAACTGACAGAGATCATTGACAGCTACAAGGCAGACATCGCTCATTTTTCTGAGTACAAAATCACAGATCCAGAGCAGTTTTCTATGGAAATCAGTGGCAAAGTGTTCACAGAAAAGAAAGAGGCAGGAGCGGCTCTTCTGGCGGTCTGCAAAGAAATTAAGTCTGTGGATGCAGCTATGGATATTGGAAGCTATCAGGGATTTAACATGAGAATCCAATTCGACAGTTGGAGCAAAGAGTTTATCCTGTCTGTAAAGCATGAATCGGTAGCTAAAGTTCGATTGGGAGCCGATGCTCTAGGAAATATCACTCGTATCAATAATCTTTTAGAAAGTTATCCGGAGAAACTGGCAGAAGCAGAACAACGGCTGGAAACGGTACAGGAGCAGATGACAAACGCCAAAGAGGAAGTCGGGAAGCCATTTCCAAAAGAAGAGGAACTGAACCAAAAACTGGAGCGACTGTCAGAGTTAAATGCACTTCTCAATATGGATGAACGGGAAGATACAGAAACAGAGCAGTCGGAATCAAAAGAGAAAGAAGAAAGACCGGCACGAGGTTCTATCCATGAGAAACTGCAGATTTATAAGGAAAAGAGTCAGCGGGAAAGTGAAACTGGCAAGGAAACCAGAAAACGGGACTTCGGTCTGGAATAAAGAGGAAAGATGGCATAATTTGGTAGAAGAAGGTTCTGTCGGTTATGCCATTTTTTAGAACACAGGAGGAATTTATATGGCAAGAAACAGGATAACGGGTAGAGAAACACAGAAAATGCAGGAATACACGCAGGGACAGATCAGTCAGGCAGAGCGTAGAGGCATAGAATTTCCAACAGATGTAAAAGAACAGCTTTTTGAATATGCGAATCTGATCGGTGAGGAAGAGAAAGTTAGGACTCTGGTAAGAAATCTAGCAGATGCAGTGATCCAGGCAGATGAAGAAGGGGTAGAGGATCTACTGGATGATGCAAGAATGGATATTCAGGATCTACCAGATCCAACCATAGGTAAGCTGGAATTACGTGATTATGGATATACAGCAGAAGACATGGTGCCGCTTAGAAAAGAAGCAGCTTTGGATTATCACAGAATGGGTTCTAAGATTTATTGCCTGGGCAGCGATGGCAGCAAGGGAGAGTATGCAAGTAAAGAAATGATACAGGCGCATGAAGGTCTGTTTGGCATGGAATCGCAGATGTGGGAACGGATAGAGGAGAATGACCTGGATTATGCCGATGAAGATTTTGGAGCATTTCAGGAGCCTATGAGTGTCATTGAGCAGGAAGAAGCACTGAAATTATACGATGCCGGAGCAGATATTTATCTGATCACTAATTTTTCATCACCAATGTATGTCACGGAACGCATGGAAATTGAACGAGGACCGGAGCATTATCAGATGTCTATGACAGAACTGGAGCGTTTCCGTAACCTGGAATGGGAAATGCAGAAATATCCGCAGATTCAGTCTTTGAAAGAGGCAAACCTGTTGTTAGGAACAAGGCGAACCTTTGGTATTTATCAGATCAAGGACGATTCACCGGGCGAAAACTATGCATTTATGAATATGCGCTTTATTGAAAGTCATGGTATGCAGATAAAAAAAGAAGATTATAAGCTGGTCTATGTTGGGGAATTATCGGGAAATATGTCACTGGATGATATTTTTGAAAGGTTCAACATTGATAGACCGGAAGATTTCCGTGGGCATTCCCTGTCTGTCAGTGATATCATAGTTCTGAATGACGGGGAAAAAGTAACCGCTCATTTTGTAGACAGTATCAGTTTTGAACAGCTGGATTCTTTCCTGAATCTGGAAGAACAGGTTCTTAGTGAACTGGCATATGAGGTAGGAGAACGTTACTTTGCTATTCAGAGAACAGAAGAAGGATATGATTATTCGTTTTACGATGAAGATTTTCGTCTGATGGATGGTGGCGTCTATGAAAATGATCAAATTTCTATTGAAGAAGCGGCAGAGGAACTTCTGGAAGACGAAGGCTGGACTGGAGAACGCATCCGTGGAGATTATGATCAGTTGATGGAAAAAGTAGAAGAAATGGATGAAGTTGTAATGGCAGAGATTCAGAAAAGCCAGGGCGAATATAAGCCTTTGGCAAAGGTGGAGGAACTGGAAGAGGCGAATTATAACATGATTGATAACGTCCTTAATAATATGCCACCGAAGAAAGAGCCTTATCTGGAATATTTCGCCACAGAATGTGATGAGTTCCATGATATGGGAGCTTATGAAAAAAGTACCGATGTTAATCAGATTGCTGCGGTCTATGAAAAATATAGGGAGAATCCTAAAACTGCGTATCTGGGATGCTCAATGGGAATTATTTATCGTGATCCGGAAGACAGTTACTATGATGAAGCCGAATTTGCGATCGTTAAAGGGAATACCGTATTCGGAAATCTGATGGATGATGTTCGATTTTATGGAGAACTTGCACTGGTACGGGAAGGGATCGAGAAAATTCATGAAGCATTGCCGGACTACAAGTATGTACCGATGAGGGATGTTCGAGAAGCAATGTATCCTGAGAAAATGACCACAGAACAGCTGGCAGAGGCACTGGATGAGATTGCAGAAGCTTTTGATCCGTATGAGTATCGAGATAATGTGGAGAGGGGAGAAAATACGGTGCAGGAAGTAATGCTGGATTTGAGAAGTGGAAATATTCATTCCTATATTTCATATCTGAAGGATATTGTAGACGAAGAATGCGATCTGTCTGTTCGTGCAGGAGTATTGATTGAAAGACTGAAAGCCTATGAACCTGAACTTCCAAAGGATATGGAACCAATGGTGTATGTAAACTATTGTGAAGAAAGTGATCTCATGAATCCAAGATGTCAGAAGCTGTCTGAGCTGGATGCAAAAACAGCAGAAATGGATAAAGAATGGTATGCAAAACGTGATCCGAAGACAGAGGAACCTACAAAAATTGCAAAGATATATGTGACTGTATATTATGCGGAAAAAGGTGAACAGATGCTGCATCATTTTAAGAAGTCAATGGATATTGGAAATGGACATGGCGGTATTGTGAGTCAGTTGAAGTATGATAATGAAATGAAGCTTACAGATGAGTATTGGATCAATTACCAGAAAGGCAAAGGAAGTGAAGAGTTCCAAAAGTATATGGAAGATCTGACAGACATGCAGAATCATGTGCTTCCGTATCTGCAGAGTTTTTGCAATCTGGAGGAAAAAGGTGTGAAGGAGAGACGAGAACAGCAGATAGCAGAAAGATATGAAGGAAGAGCAGATGAGAGGGTAACAAGTACCGAAGCGAATGAAGTTGTTAAGGATGTAGGAAAAACAGATAGAAAACCGGCACAGCAGAAGCAGGCGGTAGATGGAAAAGATAAGAAATTATCCATTCATGAACGGCTTGAGATCAATAAGAGGATTATTCAAGAAAAGCAGGGAAAAGATAAAACGGAGAGAGGAGTTGATTTGGGTGTAAGGACAGTGTAGAATAAGCAGAACGAGTCGGAGGTCATGGATGATAACGTGGCTTCCGGCTTTATTGCGTATTGTCGGAAGAATTATAAATGGTATAATGAATGTAAATGCGATAAAAGAATGTCGCCTGTTATGCGACTTCCAAATGAGAAAAGTGTGTTATTCTGAGATCAAACAAGAGGCTAATAGAGTCAGGAGGGTGACATTATGAGTAAAAAAGGATATAGCAGACCAGGATTCTTTGGATCCATAAACCATTATGATGCAAACGGAAAAAAGTAGGCGAGAGCTGACCAGGATTCTTTGGTGGTATGAACGACTATGATGCAAATGGAAAGAAAATCGGACATAGTTCGCCTTCCTTTTTTGGTGGTATGAATCATTATGACAATAACGGGCATAAAGTAGGTGAGAGTCGACCAGGATTCTTTGGCGGTTTAAACCATTATGATGACAAGGGGCATAAGCGGGGGCATAGCAATCCAGGATTTTTAGGTGGATTCAATCATTACGGTTAAAACTGCACAGAGAGCAGCACAAGCGGCAAGGGCTGCGGCAAAAGCCGCCGTGGTTACGGTAAAGGCGATTGCCAAAGCGACCGCACTTGCCATTAAAGCGATTATTTCCGGAACGAAAGCCTTGATTGCCGCTATCGCCGCAGGCGGCTGGGTGGCGGTTTTGGTTATTATCGTGATTTGCCTGATTGGTATGATCCTCGGCTCAGTATTTGGCATTTTCTTCTCAGACGAAGATTCCGGCACTGGAATGAGTATGCAGACCGTTGTGCAGGAAATCAATACCGAATACGATACCAAGCTGCAAGAGGAAAAGAACTCGGTATCCTATGATGTTCTTGAAATGAGTGGCAGCAGAGCCGTTTGGAAAGAGGTGCTTGCCGTTTACTCTGTAAAAACGAATACGGATCAAGATAACCCCCAAGAGGTTGCCACAATGGACGATGGCAAAAAGCAACTCTTAAAAGACATCTTTTGGGAGATGAATCAAATATCTTCCCGAACAGAGAGCAAGACCGAAACAGTTATTACCGAAACCGATGACGGACACGGTAATATCGTGGAAACTGAAAGCACGGTCACACAAACCTATCTGTATATTACCGTCAGCCACAAGACTGCCGAGGAAATGGCGGCGCAATATGGTTTTAACGAAGAACAGAAAGGCTACCTCGCTGAACTGCTTGCAGATGAAAACAATTACCTTTGGTCACAGGTGCTTTACGGCATTACAGGCGGCGACGGACAGATCGTGACCGTTGCACTCTCTCTGGTTGGCAATGTGGGCGGTCAGCCGTATTGGTCGTGGTACGGTTTTAACTCCCGTGTAGAATGGTGTGCTTGCTTTGTATCTTGGTGTGCCAACGAGTGCGGCTATATCGACGCTGGAGTTATCCCAAAATATGCAGGCTGTGTCAACGGAGTACAATGGTTTAAGGATCGTGGACAATGGCTGGATGGCAGCGCCGAGCCTGCCCCCGGAATGATTATTTTCTTCGATTGGGCAGACGAAAGTGGTCAGGATGGATTATCCGACCATACGGGTATTGTTCAAAAGGTCGAAAACGGCAAGGTTTATACGGTCGAGGGCAACTCCGGCGACAGTTGCCGAGTCAATGAGTATTCTATCGGTTATTACGAGATTCTTGGCTACGGCGCACCTGCCTATTAAAATACACAAGCCGCCTGCATTTTGCAGGCGGTTGGATTACATATCAGAAAGATATTGTGCCGGTTTGAAAACTAAAAGTCTCAAAATACAGACTTAATAATTGCGATTTCACTCTCAAAGTGCTATAATACAAACTATATTTGGGTGGAGGTGCGGAAATGAAAGTACGGTACAACAAACTTTGGAAACTTCTGATTGACAAGGGAATGAAAAAGAGTCAATTACGAGAAGCGGTCGGGGCAAGCAAAAGTACATTTGCGAAACTCGGAAAAAATGAAAATGTTACCCTTCCCGTGCTGTTGAATATATGCGAATACTTAGAGTGTGATTTTGGCGACATAATGGAAGCCGTACCCGAAAATGAGGTGTAGGATCAATGAACAAGAAGATTTTAATTGTGGATGACGAAAAAGAAATCGTTGATCTGCTTGAAGTGTATTTGAGTAACGATGGTTATTCAGTATATAAATGTTATAATGGGTTAGAGGCGATGAAATGTATCAAACAGTCGCAGATTGATTTAGCGATACTTGATATTATGCTGCCGGATATTGATGGTTTTCGACTTTGCCAAAAAATTCGGGAAAAGTTTTACTTCCCTATTATTATGCTTACCGCCAAAATTGAGGATAGCGACAAGATTATGGGGCTTACGATTGGTGCGGATGATTATATAACGAAACCGTTTAATCCTTTAGAGGTTGTGGCAAGAGTAAAGACGCAATTAAGGCGTTATCAGAGCTATAACAGTCCTAATTTGAGCCAATCCGAAGAAAAAGACGAGTATGACATCAGAGGTCTACTGATAAACAGAGTCAGCCACAAGTGCTACTTGTATGGCAAAGAAATAGCCTTGACTCCGTTGGAGTTTTCTATTCTGTGGTATCTGTGCGAACATCAGGGTAAAGTTGTCGCCTCGGAGGAATTATTTGAAGCCGTGTGGAAAGAAAAGTATCTTCGCAACAGTAACAATACGGTAATGGCGCACATTGGGCGGCTTCGGGAAAAATTGAATGAACCTTCAAAAAATCCGAAGTTCATTAAAACTGTTTGGGGGGTAGGGTATGAAATTGAATAAAAAAGAAAAAAACTATCTGCTCTCTACCTTGTTCAAAGGGTATGTAATTCAATGTGCGATTTGCTCTGTGCTTATTTTTGGCGGTACTTTTCTTTTAGGAATTATGGCAGAGGAAATTCTCCGCAAGTATGTTTTGTATTATTACTTGTATTACAGAACAGTATATCTTTATATAGTGGCTGTAATCGTGTGGGGTGGCTGTATTATATACATGACATACCTACTTTTGAAAAAAGTAGTCGCCTATGTGTACGAGGTACAGGCTGCGACAGGAAAAATGTTCGATCAGAATGTCAGTTACATTGAAATGTCCCCGGAGTTGAGTGAAATCGCCGCTAACATCAATCAGTTAAAACAAGAGGCTGAAAGTAATGCAAGGCTTGCAAAAGAAAATGAGCAGCGAAAAAATGACCTGATTATGTATCTTGCACACGATTTGAAAACACCGCTTTCTTCTGTAATCGGGTATCTTACTTTACTGCGTGATGAGTCGCAAATCTCAAAGGAACTTCGAGAAAAGTACCTTTCAATCACTCTTGGTAAGGCAGAACGGTTAGAGGATCTGATTAACGAGTTTTTCGAGATAACACGATTCAATATATACGATATTACATTACAATACACGAAAATCAATTTAACTCGCCTGCTGGAGCAACTTGTATATGAATTTAAGCCTATGCTCAAATCAAAGAATTTGCAATGTAATCTTTGTGTTGATGATGATATAATGCTTCGATGTGACGCAGACAAAATTCAGCGTGTTTTTGATAACCTTTTGAGAAATGCGGTTATCTACAGTTTTGAAAATACGGATATCACGATCAGCGCACAATGTCAGGAAGATACGGTCAGCATTATTTTTTGTAACCACGGCGATACTCTGCCGGAAGAAAAGTTAAACAGGATTTTCGAGCAGTTTTATCGGCTTGACGCAGCGAGAAGTACAAGCAGTGGAGGAGCTGGATTAGGTTTGGCGATTGCAAAGCAGATTGTTGAACTACACAATGGTACAATCGTTGCAGAGAGCCAAGAGGATCAAAACAAGTTTTCAATTACTTTGCCGTTGGCGTAGGAAAATTGTAAGAATTTGCATAGAAAAAAAGAGGAATACCTTACGAGCAATCAAGAAAATACGGGCTTCTGTTTTGGTACAATAAAAGTATCAAGATAGAGGCTCGTATTTTTTGTGATACAGCATAAGGAGGAATGATGAAGTTGCTAAGAAAACAAATGCTGCTATGTTCTATTTTGTTTCTTGTATTTACGCTATCTGCCTGCTCTGCAATTGGGCAGACAGACGAAAACAATCTTACAGATAGCGCAACATCCGCAGAAAAAACGGTATCAGTTGTACGAGGGACAATTACTCCAACCGTTTCAACGCAAACGACTATTGTTCCGGCAGTACCGTTTATTATTTCCTCACCCGAAAATGGCATATTTAATACAGCGGTAGAATTAGAAGAAAAAATCACTGCCGGGCAAATTATTGGAACTGTGAACGGCAAAGAATTGAAATCTCCGGTGGATGGTACAATTACCTCTATTGCCCCATCCAATGAAAGCGTACCGAGTAATTATCCCGTAGCGATAGTGCATTATACAGGATTTGCCCTCAATGTAGAGGCAGATAATTTTTTGAGTACCTTACCGGAGTATGCAGAGTTGAAAGCAAAATTTCAAGTATATGATGGTGTAGGACCAACCGATATGATTGCCGTGGTGTCGCCTGCCGCAGATGAAAATGCGTTTACGGGAATCGTGCCGCAAGAGGGCATTCTGCAATGCTTGATCAGTCAAACAGTCGATGTGAAATCGGGGCAAAGTGCAACGGTAGTCATAACGGCGACAACGAGAAATGATGTCCTTATATTGCCGCTGTCGGTAATAGCGGGTAGACAAGGGACGGGATTGGTTACTGTAATTACTCCGAATGGAGAAAGAGTGGAAACAAAAGTGACATTGGGTGTGACAGACGGAGCCAATATAGAAATACTGTCCGGCTTAGAGGAGGGCGATGTAGTTTCTGCTACTCCGCCAAACCTTGATCCGAGGGGGATTTGATAAAATGAAAGGAATTTCCGAAAAGACTTTAATCAAAATAAAGAATTTGAAAGCAAGCGTCAAATTGAATAATGGCGATATGCTGACAACAGTAACCAACGCTAATATGGAATTGCAACGAGGGCGCAGTTATGCCATTGTCGGAAAGTCCGGCTCAGGCAAAACAAGCCTTATATCCATTATTGGCTTGTTAAATCGGGAATATGAGGGCGAGTACCTTTATGATGGTATATCTATTTCTGCTTTGAAAGACCGTGATCTGTCTATACTGCGAGCCAATAATATCGGATTTGTATTTCAGAACTACTCTCTGATTAAGCACTTGCGGGTATGGGAAAATATCGAATTACCCCTACTCTATGCCAAAAAGTCGTTTACCGCCAAACAGCGTCACGAGATAATTACAGGCTTGCTAAAAAGTGTCGGCTTAGAAAGCAAGGAAAATGATTACCCAATCAATTTGTCCGGCGGTGAACAACAAAGAGTTGCAATCGCAAGGGCGCTTGCAGTATCTCCGGAAGCCATTTTATGTGATGAGCCTACGGGAGCGTTGGATAAAAAGACGGGAACGCAGATTATGGAACTGTTGCACAGCGTCGTAAAAGAAAATGGAATTATGCTGCTGTTGGTTACGCACGATCCTGATATTGCAGATACCTGTGATACGATTTTTGAAATGGATGGAGGGAGGATAACTTGTGCTAAAAATGATACTTAAAGACCTTCGTCTGTCTCCACTTAGAAGTATTCTGACGAGTGTTTCAATGCTTGTAGGCATTATCGCAATGCTTGGATCGGTATTAGTTGGTACGCTTGGACGGGAGTATTTGATTTCCGTAAACGCACAGGTATATGGCTGGTCACCTACTTACTCATTCGTGATAACGGAATCCGATTTTCACGATAGAAATAAAATGGAACAATTATTCCAGAGATTTGAAGCCATTGATGATGTAGCCGCTGTTACTTTTTCTATGGGAGAAGATATTCGATTTGCACCAATGAAAGATTTAACGCCAATACCGCCGAATGATGTTTACCAAAACCTGATGGCTTTTGATTTAGTTTGCACCACGGAGGCATATAGTCAAGTCTATAATCTTCCAATGACATCCGGTAGATGGTTAGAGCCTTCGAGTGAGGGCGGCTCGCTTGAAGTGGTCATAAACAAAGAAGCTAAAAACTATTTTAATGATTCGCCCTATGCTGCAGGAAATGTAAAAAGCACACTTTCGTTAACCCCATTCAATATTGTCGGAGTAGTAAACGATGGCAGGGATTTTCCGACTATCTATGCGGATTCTGCGGCGATCCTCAATTTCGCACCAGCAATGTGGCAAGTACAAAATGCAAATGTGTATTGGCATCCCACAACAGGACTGACAATCGAACAGATACATTCTGCCCTTGGCGACATTTTGACTGATACCATTGGCGGTTACTGGGAAAGTGCTGGGCGGAGTGATATTGGAGATACCTATGATTCGGTATTGTCCATACTGCAATTAGGGCTTTTGGTTACTTCGCTTTTGTTGCTGTTTGTTTCCGTATTAGGGCAGATCAATATCGGACTATCTTCATTGGAACAGCGCACACATGAGTTGCTGATCCGCAGAGCGATAGGTGCTTCACGAACAAATATTGTGGCATTGGTTTTAGGCTCACAGTTGATTTTATCAATATTCGTTTGCCTTGCAGCTATTTTGATTTCGCTGATTTTGGTGCATTGTATTGGAGCGTTGCTCCCTGTGGATTCCCCGGTGGGAACACCGAGTTATCCAATCAGCGTTGCTGTTGTTGCAGTTGCTGTGTCTGTGCTTACAGCATTATTGGGC
Organism: Ruminococcus sp. RTP21484sp1_RTP21277st1_D2_RTP21277_210401; assembly: GCF_040924225.1. Lineage (NCBI taxonomy): Bacteria > Bacillati > Bacillota > Clostridia > Eubacteriales > Oscillospiraceae > Ruminococcus > Ruminococcus sp. RTP21484sp1_RTP21277st1_D2_RTP21277_210401. The sequence goes on from NZ_JBCOMJ010000022.1 coordinate 77,272, forward strand.
GGATTATTACCAGCATTGAAAGCAGCAAAATTAGAGCCTGCATTGGCTCTTAGATAATAAAACTCAATTCAAGGAGGAAACAAAATGAAACGAACAATCTCAAAATCCGAAAGACCGTACAGACTGTTATTGTGTGTTATGATTTCTTTGCTGGTGATTATGCTGGCAGGCTGCTCCACTTCTTCGGACTCCGACACAAACACAAGAGGTTTCACGGACTTTGCTACCATTGAAGAAGAATACCTAACGACCATTGAGAGTTTGAATTGGCCGGAGGGCTTTACGCCGCCTGATGCTTTGGAAGGCGAAGATACGGGAGCGTCTTTTCAGATAGGATATGGCGATACAAGAGCATCTAACCTTTGGGAATATTCTTGGATGCAGGAATGGCTTGATACTTACAATACGGATTCGGAAAGGGCGGCAAAAGCCTTAGCTGAACTCGAAAAAGCCTTTGATATGCCTTATATGGGAACAGATCGCTGTGATGACGCCACACGCAAATATCTTCGTGATAATATTGATAAAGCTAAGTTGGGAGATCCGTCTGGATTTACAGAGTGTATTCAGGCAAATTATGCCGATTAAAAATGGCACATAGGAGTTTTGGTGTTGGGAGGTGAGCACATATATGCAGAGAAAACGCCGTAAGAAAAAACGATTTGGAGTATTTTTGTTTTTGCTTGTAGTTTGTATCGGCATAGGTATAATGTTTGTGCCGTGGGCAATGCAGCCGGAAAATTTCAGAGAGGTAAAGAATAAAATAAATGGTTTTCTCTACAAAGAAGATTTTCCTGACTCTTATAATGCAAAATCGCTGATTTTGGTGGATTGTTCTGATGATGAAATATTTGTTTCAAAAAACGAGAACGAGCCACAAATTCCTGCAAGTTTAGCCAAGCTGTTTGTTATTGAGTATGCGTCAACTTTAGCAGACCTTGATAGTATCGTTGTTGCAGACTATGGTGCTATTTCACTCACGAAACCTGGCTCGTCTGTTGCTCAAATCAAGGAAAAAGAATACTTTTTACACAATCTATTTGCGGCAATGTTAGTACCGTCAGGGAATGACGCAGCTTATGTGGTTGCTGATTATTGTGGAGGATTACTTTCGCCGCAAGCAGAAAGCTGTCAAGAGCGTGTGAGGATTTTCATGGAGAACTTAAACCTGCATTTGCAACAGCAGGGGTACTTAGACACAGTTTTATATGATCCGAGTGGTTTTGATATGGAGGCACTTACCACCACTTTAGATTTGAAAGAAGTAGTATATCGGTTGTTGGAATACTCGTGGTTTAGAGAAATTGTATCTCAAAACACTTATACGGCAACACTGCCTGATGGCAGTACACAAATATGGCAGAATACAAACGCCTTCCTTGATCCGACATCCGAATATTACAACGAAAATGTATGCGGAATTAAGACTGGCTCTCTGTCTGACGACTATAACTTGATTGTGCTTTATCAGCAGCACGGAAAAGAGTTTTTGATATGCAGTTTAGGCTCTCAGTCCGATTCCTCTCGTTATGACGATGTGAATTTTATTCTGAAAACGATTGATGAATCGTATTATCTCACGCAATAAATCTTATGTTGTCCAAGACAAAAAAACTAACCAAGGGGGGTGATAATATCGGACGAATCGTAATAATGGAGTTCAAAGCACAAGACTCAACAGCCTTTGACGATATGCTGGCTTTTGTAAAACAGCACCCTGATTTTGAAAAATTAGAGATTTCATATGAGCCGACATTATCCCTTTCCGGCTTAGAAATCAATTTGAGCCGGCGCAGAGTTATCAATAACGGTCAGGAAATTGAACTGACCGTCAAAGAGTACGATATACTCTGCTTGCTCGCAGCCAATAAAGGTCGTGTTCTTACATACGAGCAGATTTATGATAAGGTGTGGGGCGAAATATCAGCAGGCAATGAAAAGGATACCGTAGGCTTTCACATTCGGAATCTTCGTAAAAAACTTTGTGATACAAACTCTCACTTTTCCATAGATAGTGTTCGTGAGATCGGCTACCGCTTTAACAGTCAGTAAGCAGTCCCTCGTAGTTCATAATGAATTGCGAGGGATTATTCATTTTCTAAGACGGTATGTCGGAATTTGATAAATCCCTGCAAATGTTGATTTTATACGACTGTTAAGAGCAATATCGTGTCTAAACTTGCGACTGGACTTTGCATTTTCTACGAGTTATCTTCGTAATATCTCGGCATTATACTACTGGAATGTTTATCATAAACAGGGCATGATTTATGGCAGAATGGGCAGTCGTTCTCGTGCCATTTATTAGGTCTTGCTTGGATACGAATATGTTTAACTCCATTCTTATCAGAGTAAAGATTACAATTTTTTATAACTGTGTTCTTGACATTAAGGACACTTTTGCATAATGTATTAACTGAAGCCACTTGTGAATACTCCTTTTGTGTTTTTCTTCGCAGTTAATACATTAAAGGACACAAGTGTTTTTTCAATATGGTGTTGTTAATTTATGGTGTTAGGCTTCCACCATTATGCCAGAAGCCTCATATAAATTTATTGGGAAGAGTTACCGATCAAGTTTTCTCAGAATCCGAAGAATGGGATATTGATACGGTGTCAGAAACTATTGCATCGGAATATGAAAGAGCAACGAATCTTTCGATAAATAAAGAGAAGCAGAATTTGCCAATAGAAGAAAAACGAACGATAGATGTTAAAGAAATACGAGAATGGCTGAACTTTATTATTACGATTATATCAGTTGTTTTGGGAGTTACGAATTCTTCAGCAACAACGATAAATAATTACAATTATACACAACAAGTCAATAATTATTACATCGTTGGAATGGGATATGATGCGAAGGAGCTAAATACGACTAAATATAGAATCGTTAATAGAGAATCTATTGTACGACTGAAGCATGACTGCCATTCGATTGTAATTGAAAAGCTTGAGGAAGGGAAAGTTGTTAGAATTATAGATAAATATAAAAAGTGGCGACAGATAATTTGGGAGAATGAAGATGGTGAAGAATGTATGGGGTGGATTCAAAATTATAAATTAACTGAGTTTAAAGTGCCTAGAAATAAATGATGTATATTTGATGAAATAGAATCTATAAGTGAAGGAAGTATTATGTGTGGTAGATATTATATTGATTCTGATATGGCAGATGAAATCGAAAAAGTAGTGCATGATATAGACCAACGGATCCGGCAGGAACATTTTGCAGGAGATATCTTTCCAACCAATGTAGCACCGATCATTGAAAAATCAGAACATGGATTGAAACTGGATGTTTGCAAGTGGGGATATCCATTGTCACAAGGAAAGAATCTGGTTATAAATGCAAGAGCAGAATCTGTTATGGATAAACCTTCTTTTCGAAATGGAATCCTCTATCACCGCATTTTGATACCGGCAAGTGGGTTCTATGAATGGAATCGGTTAAAAGAGAAAAATACATTTTCCAGATATGATGCACCAGTATTGTATATGGCTGGCTTCTGTGATTGGTTTGAGAATGAACGACGATTTGTGATTATGACTACAGCAGCCAATGAATCTATGATAAAAGTACATGATCGTATGCCGCTGATATTGGAAAAAGGACAGCTGAAAGATTGGTTCGATGACAGGAAAATGGAGCAAATTCTGCATCAGGTACCGGTTCAGCTAAAACGAGAGGCAGAATACGAACAGCAGAGCTTATTCTTATAATGGTTCAGAGGAGAAATAGAAAGATGCAAATATTTGTTGATGCAGATGCCTGCCCAGTGGTTGCGATCATTGAAAAGATTGCAAAAGATAATAGTGTTCCGGTAATGTTGTTGTGTGATACAAACCATGTTCTGTCATCGACTTATAGTAAAGTTGTTGTTGTCGGTGCAGGAGCAGATGCAGTAGATTATAAACTGATTAGTATCTGCCATAAAGGAGATATTGTCGTATCACAGGACTATGGTGTGGCTGCAATGGCATTGGGAAAAGGTGCTTATGCTATTCATCAATCAGGTAAATGGTACACGGATGATAATATTGATCAGATGCTAATGGAACGTCACCTGAGTAAAAAAGCCAGAAGAAGTTCCCGTAAATGTCATGTCAAGGGACCGAAGAAGCGGACGGAGGAAGATGATGAAAGATTCGCTCAGTCTTTTGAAAAAATGCTTTTGATGGCACGGGAGAAAGAAGGCAGATGAGGAATTGTAGATGCAGAGGAACGACAGAAGCTATAAAGACTTAAAACAAAAACAGAAGAGTGCAATAGCAGATAAAACATACAAAATGCACTTGAAGTTTTATCTTGAGAATCAGCGAATGCCGGATGCTACTGAAATGAATGATATATGCAAAAGTTTGTTTACGGCAGTTCAATCGCTTGCTCCTAAAACGGAATATGAAGAATTTTATAAAATTGTTGAAAAGCGTGAAAAGAGTTATGAAGAACGTATCCTGAGAGACATTCAGAATGGAATTATAATAGAAACACTTATGGCAAAAAAACATAAGAAAACGCCGGAAGAAAAAGCAGCTGTTGCGAAACAAAAGAAGCAGCAGAGGCGAGCAAGACGGAAACAAGAAACAAGAGATAATCTGGCTAAAGAAGAAATCTTGCAAGATGACAGATTTTTCGTTATTGCCGGTTATACCTCCGGAGGTGCACCGTATGGTGTCACCTGGGAGGAAATGGGTCTGAAACCTTGGGAAGATTTGGAAGAGAATAATTGAGTTGTCAGTGCAATCTTATTTATCTCTTGTGACAGAAACAGGTTCCCGTTTTGCCGGAAGTAAGTCTGAATTGATTTCAGGAGCATCGAGCAGCACAGAGAAATTTTGCTGAATGATATCCAGTGTTTTCTGCTTTTTCTGTAATTTCTGTTTTTCCCGGACGGTAGCAGCTTGTTCAGATTCAAGATTTTCAATCCGCTTCTGGATTTTTTCAGAGCTAGGGATTTTGGTAACACCGAGATCCTGAAGCTCTTTTTTTAGTGAATCGTGGAGTTGGTATTCTGCCAGATGCTTGGAACGGTATTCTTTTGGATTTTTTGCAGATTTGCAATCTTCTATCACTTTACGGCAGAGCCGGTAAGAATCACAGTGTTTCTGAATGACTTTCTGCGTGCTTAGCTCACTGGTGATGTGTGCTATTCTCTGATCAGCCGCTTTAACAGAAGCATCAACATCAGAAACATGCTGCCTGAAATCCTCATAATTCAGTAGGTTATTTTCTGAAAGATAGTTGAAGGTGCGGGCTGCCTCTTTTAGATTATTGAGTTTTGCCCAATGTTCAAATCCTTCTCGATTGCCAGTCGTTACATACGTGGAGATATTGATATACAGGCGAGCTTCTCTGGACAGATGTTTTGGAGTTTTCACTTTGCTACGATTTTTAGCTAAGTGGATGCGGACGTTTTCTTCCGTATAATAACTTCCCAGAGATTTCATATAAGTGAAATTTTTTTGTTCCGGTGCACGGAAAGAAAGATGCTTTCCCTGCCGGACTTCATATCCAGCTAACTGCATTTTTTGTAGAAATTCCTCATAGTTGATGGAAGTCCAGATTGCTTTATCAACTGCAACACGTAGCTTGGCTTTCCAACTGGTGCCACGATGATATTCCATGTTCTCTTTATAGCTTTTTCCTTTTTCTCCGGTTGGCATACTGGTGACAAGTCCATTTTCCAGGCAGATACGATTACTGATTCTGCAGAGTTTATGGTAGCTCCGCTTATTGGAAACATACTTGTGATGATCAACAAAGCTTGCAGCGTTGAAGATGATATGGTTATGAATGTGCTTTTTATCAACATGGGTACTGATCACGTATTCATATTTTCCTTTCAGTACTTCGGCTGCAAATTGCTGTCCTAAGCGATGGGCAGTTTCGGCATCAACTTCTCCAGGTTTAAATGACTGGATCAGATGAAATGCCAGGTTATTACCTTTGTCCATTCCATTCTTTTTTGCCATTTCTCTAGTCATGGAAAATTCGAGATCAGCAGTTTCCGGGGAACAGCCAAAACTGGAAACCAGCAGTTTTTCATCAGTCTTGTCTGGATTCGTGATATAGTCCAGAGCTTTCTTGTCTGTTACTTTAATGGGGAAGATCTTAATATATGCCATAGTTCTTTCACCATCTCTTTCAATTCTTGCATTTCTTCCGGATATAGATCTCCGGTGGTATTTACCTTTTTTGCAATCTGGTTGATATTTATGCCAATCTTGTGCATTTCCTCATACTGTTTCTTCAGAGGAGTTGTATCTGTGTTGACGATGTAGCCGTCGATTGCCATCTTACGCAGATAAGCTCCCATGTTCTTGGTTTTTGATTCTATCATCTTCCTGCGGATTAGCTTTCGTTCTTCTTCTGTGACATAAAAATGAATTTCTTTGTTTCTTTTTCTTTCAGCCATTAGCAGTTTCTCCTTTCTGAGAGGGCAGTAGTATCGTTGCTTTCAGCGTTTTTCAATTCAGGGCAGGGTACCCTAAATTGGGATTTTCCGGAAGTGTATCCTCACTTCCTGTCCTTGCTGTTTTACCCCTCTATTAGTTAAAGTCAGGAGAACCGGGAAGATGCAAAAGAATTTGGCAGGTAGTACGGGAACTGAAAATATGGTATGATTATGGGCAGGATATCAGAAGAATCAGGAGTTGAATAAACTGTGAAGAAAGAAGAAATTTTTGAATATGTGAAGAAACAGTATGGTACGGTGCCGGAGTATTTATGGGCACAATCACCAGATAATGCTGTGCTACGACATAAGAACGGAAAATGGTATGCTGTGGTCATGACGGTTGAAAAATCGAAACTGGGATTAGAAGGAAAAGATCCGGTTGATATCATGGACGTAAAGTGTGATCCGGACATGACGAATATGATTATTCAGACTTATGGATTTTTACCTGGATACCATATGAATAAGCAGCACTGGATCACGATTTTACTGGATGGTTCTGTCAGTGAGGCTAAGACACTGGACTTTTTGGATATGAGCTATGACCTGATTGACGGAGCAGGCAGAAAAGAAGAAAATGTAAGTGGATTACAGTGATTTTTGAGCAAAAGGAAAACCGGGGATTTTACTCCTCGGTTTTCTGGCTGTTGTGCTTCAGTCTTCAACTTGAAAAATATCTTCTACAGGCACTTTCAGGTAATGTGCCAGCCGGATTGCAATCTCAAGAGAGGGATTTCGTTCTCCACGTTCGATGCGGCCTATCGTCTGGCTGCAGGAACCTATGGCTTCAGCCAAATCTGCTTGAATGAGATTCCGTTCTTCACGAATATCTTTTAATGTATTATTGATTGCCATTCAATCACTTCCTTTGCTTATTGTTATCAGTAGGATCATGAACCTGCTGTTGAAATCTAATGAAATCCTGGAATTTCTGCACCTTTGCATTTCCCGATTACTTTTCCAAAAATCTTAAAAGAGTCAGATTCCAAAACTTGGATAGGACGATATTTTTGATTTAAAGAGATCAGATAAACACCATCTGGCTCATCGTGTAATTCCTTGATGTAAGTATTGCCGTTGAGATAGAAGATTCCAATTTCACCATTAGCAAGAGAATCTTT
>NZ_JBCOMJ010000023.1:0-83900 GCF_040924225.1 Ruminococcus sp. RTP21484sp1_RTP21277st1_D2_RTP21277_210401
ACTCAACTGACGGAACAGCAGGTCTTACACCTTACGGTAAGACAATAAATGTAGTGACTTTCAAGTCACACAAAACAATTAGCATCGCTGTGCAATATTGTTCTTTCCACATTTTCACCTTTCCTTTTTAGAACGTGTGTTCTTTTCTATATAGGCATTATATATCGCTTTTAAATCTTTGTAAAGTAGCAGATATGTCGTTTTTATGGATTTTAACGCTATTATTGTTGATTTTTTATCTGTTATGGGTTATAGTATATATAGGGAATAAATACCTGCATATGGAGGTGTATGATGATAAAGAAAGATTTTGGATCCATTATTGCTAATAAAAGAAAAGACCGAAAACTGTCTCAACCACAACTGGCAGCTCTTCTGTGTGAAAGAGGCTTAGATGTAAAAGCTCATTCTATCAGTAAATGGGAAAAAAATGTAAACCTGCCAAATGTTTTACAATTTTTTGCCCTCTGTGAGATTCTTGAGATTTCCGATATAAATAGAACATTCCAGATTGGAACGGATGAGAAACTTTTCTCCAAATTAAATGACGAAGGACAAGCCAAAGTTCTTGACTACATGAACCTATTAATGAAAAGTGGGGAATACATTCGAGAAGAACCAATCATTTATCAATTTCCACGAAGAACTCTCAGTCTCTATGATCTCCCGGTTTCAGCTGGAACAGGACAATTCCTTGATTCCGACCGTTTTTCCGAAATTGAAGTTGGTGATGAAGTATCTTCCAGTGCTGACTTCGGTGTCCGGGTATGTGGTGACAGCATGGAGCCTCTCTATCTGGATGGACAGATCATCTGGATTCATAAACAAGAAACACTTGAAGAAGAAGAAATCGGTGTCTTCTTCCTTGATGGTGATGCTTATGTAAAGAAATATCATCAATCCGATTCCGGTATTCAGCTTATTTCTCTAAATAAAAAATATGCCCCTATCCAAGTCACTTCCGGATCCATCTTAAAAACTTTTGGAAAAGTAGTTGGCTAATTTTAAAAGGCTGATGGTTCAGAACGAGGACCTGGATTATTTCGGACTCTGCAGTTCATTGAATGCGACTCCGGAACTAATGAGCTTTAAATTATACAGCCTGACAAAACGAGGCCAGGCTTATCATATGCCGATGGAGATTCAGAGCAATTTCCTGGCGAAATAAAGTAAATAAAGATCCTGTTCTATATATCATAGTATGAACAGGATCTTTTTATAATGATTTATTTTCTATCTAAAATTTTATTAAACCGGCTAAAGACTCCATAGTTTGTGTGTTTGACTTACTGTTTATATCTATCTTCTCCTAAATATTTTTCTAGTCATTGCAATATAAAATTGCTTATACAGTCTCTCCCTTAAGAGTCCTGGTATTTTGGATAATATACAGAGCGACCGATATGACCATCATTATAGCGCACAAACCAATCAACAGATCTGATACCATCGGTGTAATGTGGAACCATATAATATGCACCGCTGCAGTTCCATATAGTAAAAAAGTTACTATCTTTCCATGCCAGTCTGCACCATGTACTTTTCCTGTCTTTCGTATCACAAGACATCCACTGACTACCATATACAGCTCCTTACCTGCCATTATTACGATTAAAAGAAGCACATGCGGAAAACGAGTAAACAGACAGATTAACATCGCTGCCTGTGTCAGCTTATCAGCCACCGGATCAAGTATTTTTCCTAAATTACTAATCCTATGGAATCTTCTTGCGATATATCCATCAGCAAGATCCGTAAGACCAGACAGCAATAAGATTTCACCAGCTAACAGAGGATTTTTCTTTACACAATAACTCCATATAATTACCGGAATCAGACAAAGCCGAAAAAAAGAAAGAAGATTAGGAACCGTAATAATTCTATTCAAATTTTCTTCCTGATTCACTTCACTCTGCATGTACGGTCATCTCACTTTCCTTTTTTTTAGACATAAACCAATAAAATATAACACAAAATGCTAAAGCAAACACAACACCAAAAACATTTTGAATCACTCTAAGACTAACCGCTCCTTGTAGTCCATAAGTCTCTGCAGCAATGGCTAAAGCACCAAATGTGTTAAATACTGCCTGCCAGCCATATTGTGCTGATAATCCTACACCGATTCCACCAAGAATTCCTATATATGCATAGATTGATGAAGGAAGCAGAAAATATAATACTGTAAAACATATAACACCTGCAATATTTCCGACAATCCTTTTACGGACTCTGTAGTGCATATCTTCCATAAACGGCAAAATCGCGGACATGGCCGCAATACCAGCCCACATTGCACGTGGCATATTACAAAGTTCTGCAATGCAAAGGACAATCGGTACGCATAAAATCTGACATATCTGCCATTTTGTTCTGGAAGAAGTGATATCAAATTCTTGTATCAGATCTTTCAGATTTCTTTTATAAGTTCTGTTTTTATGATTTCGATAAAATACAAAGCAGGTAAGTGCTGCACCTAAAGCCATTCCGACTAATCGCATCTGATAGCTTTTTCCCGTAACATCATAACCATATAGCAGCAGATACCCAAGAACCAATGTAGATTGATTAAACATGAATGGATTATGGCATCCGAACAGAATCAACACAGCCAGTGCCGCAATATTTAACAGCATTCCCAATACCGGTGAAAACTGATTTGCTAAATGCGGACATACAGTCATAATTACAAAGAACAAAGCCAAAAGCATCGTAGATTGTCCGGTGTGGATCCCCAGATCCGCATTTCTAAACACCATGAGACATAATAAGACTACTACACCTACAATGCTGTTCTCATTTCCAAATAGGATGCTGAAAATACTAACAAAGAAAAAACAAAATGCCAATGTAACAGCTATCTTCACCAGATATACCCACATATGATATAATTTTTCTTTTAGTGTTTCACTCTTTTTCAACAGGTTTTTAGAACCTGCCTGATTTAACTGCAACTCCTGATAAAATGTCATATAAATCCTCCCATCTTCTAATTTATCTTAAAACTATATAATCTCATCTTTCTGCTTTGGCAGCTCTATAACAAATCTGCATCCACCATATTCACGGTTTTCTGCTTTGATTGTTCCTCCGGCACTATCTACAATCCGTTTTACAAGTGCAAGACCTAGGCCATTTCCTTCTGCTTTATGAGATCCATCTACCTGATAGAACTTGTCAAATATTCTGGATTTTACATCATCCTCTATTCCTGGTCCTTCATCTTCCAGAATGAACTTAACAGAATCCTGTTCTTGTTTCAGAAACATCGTAATTGTCCCCTTTGAAGGGCTGAACTTAATCGCATTATCCAAAAGATTTATCCAGATATGCATAAAAAGTCCTTCATTCCCAGTATATTTAACTTCCTCCAATTCTACCTGAAAACCAATTTCTTTTTCTGTCCATTTTGTTTCCAATGAAAGAAATGCCTGGCGGATCTGTTCATCCAGACGATATTCTGTTTTTTTCATTGGTATATTCTGATTCTCTAACTTGGATAACAGCAAAATATTACCAACCAATCCGGAAAGTCTTTGGGTGTTAAATAAGATTTTTTCTACATATTCCTCTTGATCCGGAGACAGTTCTTCTCCCTGAAGCAGCATTGTATACCCTTCAATGGCATTAATCGGGGTCTTAAACTCATGAGAAACATTAGATACAAAATCCATCTGCAGCACCTCTGTTGCACGAAGTTCTTTTGTCATAACGTTAAAACTTTGATAAGATTCTCCAACTTCTGCTATACGGCTGTTCGTTTCCAAATGCTGTTCAAAATCTCCCTGGGAAACTTCCTTCATTGCTTTACTAAGTCTGGTAATTGGTTCCAGTAACTTTGCATTGATAAAGGAAGTGATCAGCCCTGCAATCAATGTATTGAAAATCAAAAGCCAGCCAAGCACAGGTATGCTACCAGGCAGATTAAAAAAATGATTCAAAAAAGCAAATAATAACGCAGATATGACTGTTGAAAATACGAGTGCCAGCCAGATTGCACCAGTCAGACAGGATCGGATCCGCAATCCTTTTTCTTTCTTTTGTTCCATTATTTTTTCACCACCTTGTATCCAATTCCACGCATTGTTACGATTTCAAAATCAGGGTTATCTTTCAAACGCTCCCTGATTCTTCCTATATGTACCTCTATCGTATGTGGGTCTGCCTCCGTCTCGTATCCCCATACTTCATCCATCAACTGTTGTTTTGTAAATATTCTGCCTGGCGAAGCTGCAAGCTTATATAAAAGCAGGAATTCTTTTTTAGGCAAAACAAGACTTTCCTTATCAGTTGTAACCGTCATTGCATCATAATCAAACTCTGTTGAACCGATCACAATTTTGTGTTCATTCAGTATCTGTGCACGGCGAAGCAGTGCTCCGACTCTTAAAACCATTTCATTCACATTTACCGGTTTTACCATATAATCGTCACTTCCCGAAAGAAATCCCTGGCGCATATCATCAAAGGAACCTTTCGCAGTGATCATAAGTACCGGTATCTGATATCCTGCTGAACGGAGTTCCGACACCAGTTCATAACCATCCATAACCGGCATCATAATATCAGAAATGATCAGATCAATATATTCCTTATCCAATACTTCTAATGCCTGTGCTCCATCCGATGCACTTTTGACTTGATATCCATTCTTCTCAAGCACTTTTTGGAATAGCTGGCTTAATTCTTTATCATCTTCTACAATCAATATTTGAAACACGTTTTCCTTCCTCCTTATTAAAACAGATACCTTGCCCATCCAAGCAGATGCTGTACCAAAAATATTTTTCTCTGACGTTTCTTTGTTAATTCGATTGGCTCTACATGATATGGATCACGATAGGTTCCATCTTCCAATACCTGGCGGGACACTCTTTCATATTCCATCATGCCCTCTTCCAACTGTTTATTAATATCTTTACTGCGAATTACAAGCATCAGTTCCGTATCCAGATATGCACTTCTCATGTCCATATTAAAGGAACCGATTACAGACAGATCATCGTCAATCAGAATACTTTTTCCGTGGTATGAATAACCGCCTTCATATTCCCAGATATTAATTCCTGTACTTAAGATTCTATTTCTGTTTTTCGCATAATCGGCAGCCCCAAATGGATTCCCATTATTCGCAACTGAATTTGTCATGATAGAAAAATCTGAAACGTTCTCTGCAATCTCCTCCCATGTATTATACATCATATCATTACAGATAATATATGGCGTGTGGATCTTCACACGATTTTTTGCATTTTTCATCAATTCTCCCAACTGATACCACACTACTGGTTCTTTGGAACCTGTGTGAATAGGATTTGACACTAATGCAATCTTTTCTGTCTCAAAAGTTTCGTCCGTGTAATCGGTATCGCAGATTCTTTCCTTATTCTCTTCAAAATATTTCTGATAGCCATTCTGCAGCTCTAAAACTGCGTTCTTTACAGATTTTCTATTTGCCAGTTTTTTATTGTCATGAAAATAGCCACTGTCTTCTTGTTCCCATATCGTTTCAAAATACTCTAACAACTGGTTAACTGAATTTTCTTTCTCAGGTTCATCGCAAACCACTAACACGTCTCTGTCATAGTTCTTATGTCCCGGAAAATCACCCAGGAAATAATTGTATGTATTTCTTCCCCCAAGAATATATCTCTTTCCATCTGCAATCAAATATTTATCATGCATTCTACCCATCATCTTCCATGGTTTCAACGGATTGGCCTTATTATACAGTTTAATTTCAACATTCTCATGGGAAGATAATCCATAGAAATACGGATTTCCTTCCATATCAATCCAGCTCTCCATTCCATCTACTAACAGACGAATATGTACCCCTCTGTCTGCCGCATCATGCAGTGCTCCTAAAATCAATTTTCCACTTTCATCGGATTGAAATGCAAAAGTAGAAAGAATAATTTCCTTTTTTGCATTCTTGATCAAACGCACTCTTTGTAAAAGCGCTTCTGGATTCTTTTCTATGATTACTGCCCGTTCTGTATTTTCACTGCATTCGTTCCATGACCCATTTTTTGTTTCTTTTTTGGTTGTATTGGACACTTCCGGCTGCTTTTTATATGCAACGCAGATTCCGAGCAATTCATAAAAAGCCACACATAAAAAAAATGCCAGTATAACAAGAAGGATTTTACATATTTTATGCTTTTTCATTGTACATCACCTGATTCCTTTTTATTTCATACTTATATAATACAAAGTGAATCTCAATTTAACCTCAACAAGGTTTGTTTTTTTCATCCATGCAAAATCTTCTTTGTACAACAGACTGTTAGATATAGCAAAAACGGCCTTTCAAAAACAGTTAACTTCTAAATCAACTGTTTTTTGAAAGGTCGTTTCATCAGATTCTTATAGCAATCCAGCAAATAATCTCATAAATAATTGTCCCAGTCGCAAATATGCACTTCGTCCGGTTTGATATTGGTCTGTCACATCACGACATTCTCCCATCGTTCTTATCAGATCATTTTTTATTTCCACAACTGCCTGACAATCTGCCATAAAACAGCCGTTTTCAAAATGGTGATATAAACTTCGATAATCCAGATTAATTGTTCCACAAGTTGCCATACAGTCATCTGCCACACTCATTTTTGCATGACAGAAACCAGGAGTCCACTCATAAACACGAACACCATGTTTAACTAATCCATGATAAAAAGAACGAGTTATATTATAAATGAATTTTTTATCAGGGATACCAGGCGTGATAATTCTTACGTCTACCCCTCGCTTAGCAGCCAGACATAACGCATGCGTCATTTCATCTGTTATGATTAGATATGGAGTCATAAACCAACAATATTTTTCAGCTTTATTTATCATACTGATATAAACTTCTTCTCCTACTTGTTCATTATCCATAGGGCTGTCTGCATAAGGTTGAACAAACCCAGTTTGCTGTGCCGCATAATCATAGTGGAAAAGGTATTTACTAAAATCAGAATCATTAGCAGCCTTATCACTTACTGCATTCCACATTTCCAAAAATGTCACCGTAAGCGACTGAACAGCATCTCCTTCTAAACGAATACCTGTATCTTTCCACTGTCCATACGGGTGTGTGTAATTAAAATATTCGTTTGCTAGATTATATCCACCTGTAAATCCGACTTTTCCATCAATAACTGTTATTTTTCTATGATCACGATTGTTCAAAAACAGATTTAAACCTGGCACAAACGGATTGAATACACGGCAATGAATTCCTATTGCCTCCATCTTTTTCACAAAATCTGTGTTAATAAAGCCTATAGAACCCATATCATCGTAGAATACTCTAACTTCCACACCTGCTTTTACTCGCTCTTCCAGAACATCTTGAATCTTATGCCATGCTTCAGCGTCTTCTATCGCATGATATTCCATAAAGATAAACTTCTGTGCTTTCTCCAAATCCTTAAGCTGTGCCTCTAATCCTTTCACTGCTTCATCAAAATACACAATATCCGTATTCTGATAGATTGGATACTGCGAATTTCTTTGTATGTAACTTGCTATATTTCCTGCTTTCGGAATTGTTTCTTTTATTCTGCTCAAACACTCTTGACTGTCCGGAAGCATTGGTAACAATTTGCTATCAATTTCTGCATATCGCTCACGCATTTTATGTGTGCCACCATTCAAACCAATCAACAAATACAGGCCTACACCCATAATTGGGAAAATTAGAATTAAGATGACCCAAGGCATTTTCATAGAGGATGTCTTATTTGATGCGTACAATCCCAAAACCAAGATCCCACTCAAAATCCTTGTAAATAAATTTATGATTTCTGCATATTCATTCAAGCGTGTTACGATAGTAATAATAAAAATCACTTCCAAAAGAATGCAGATTATGGAAAAACACAGCCGTTTTATCCCATTTTTTGTTTTTGCTTTGCCCTCTAAAGTATCTTGTTTCATATATATTCTACCTTCCTACTTGCTCAGTTTTCTCCCTAAATTTCGTGGAACATACCAATTTTGTCTTTTATTCTCTGCATTTCATTATCTGCTTCAATGATAGCTCTTGCAGAATGAAGTAATTCTTCACTTATCTCATCATAGCCAGGCATTTCTTCAATTCCTTTTTTATAGCGAAGTTGATGTTCCAATGTTGCCCAGAAATCCATACCATTGGTTCGAATCTGTAATTCTACACGCATAGGTGTTTTACCCTTAGCAAAAAATACTGGTATTTCAACAATCATATGATAGCTTCGATAACCATTCGATTTTGGATTTTTTATATAATCTTTTATTTCAATAACTTTAATATCATCCTGTTGGGTAATCAAATCTGATATCATATAAATATCGTCAATAAACGCACAAACTATTCGAACGCCTGCTACATCATTGAGATATGTCTGTATATTTTCTGTTGTAAATTCATATCCCATCTTCTGCAGTTTATCGTAAATACTATTGGGCTTCTTAATTCTTGTTTTTATAAAAGAAATAGGATTTCGATTGTTCTCAACTGAAAATTCATCATCCAAAACCTCAAGTTTAGTTTGTATCTCCCGAATAGCACAACGATACATCATCATTAAATTATAAAATTTTGTAGCATTATTTAAAAACTGTAGTGATTCCGGACTGTTCATCCTGAGTTTTTTTACTTCATCTTTTGTCATGGAACTTTCCTTTCTACCTCATCCCTGATTTCAAAACATTATTTATTTTGATAGTTGATTCGTTCTCCTTGAATTACTGGATAACAAATCATTTTATCACTATCCAGATTTTCTACATGCATATCTACTGCACTGATCTGATGGTTTTCATAAGTATTGTAATAATAAATACCTTTTGTAACATTACAACACGACGTATACAATGTGATTTCATATTTTCCATCCGCTACTTCGCAACATCCTCGTTGCTGATCCACAGATCCGAGAATGTGGAAGAATTGGCTAACGCTTTCTTCCTCTGATTCACCTGAAATTGCATTTACCTTTGTAAAAGCTACACGTACAAAGCGTGAGGAAGATGAGAGATCTCCCGGAAGACCTAATCCTCCCATACCTCTACTATATGCATCAAGAGCCAAATTTTCGCAGAAAGTATTTCTGGGCTGTTTAGGAGATAAATGCATATAATTATTTAGTTGAAACATCTGCTGTGGAAATGGCGGATTATTCGTAAGCACTCCTACTGGATTATCATAAATATGCAAACCATCTGACATAGATTCTACCGTAATTGACTCATTCTCATCAGAAATGATCCAGTGTAATTGTGCTAATGGCAATTGCTCGCTGAAAGGAGTATTAACAATATTAATTCGTTCAAGAAGCTCGCGAACTTCAACTAAAGAAGAACACTGACTTAAAATCCACGGAATAAATTCAAACTGTGCAATATTTTCCACATCTGGCTTAATCGCGGCATAAACAGCATTTCCGACAAAATTCAGTCCTGCCATTGCCACTCCTTTTTCATTCATAGCATCATAATACAAAGGATAATCCTCTGCAACATGAGCCATTCCAATAATTGCATAATGATTTTTCATATCGCCAACATGGCGAAAATTAAACGCATAATTACGTGGTGTAATTACTATCTGATCACCATAAGAGAATTCATAATCGAGGGTTCGTCCAAAGTAAAAATCTTTTGTCTTATAAGTTGCTGCTGTACACATGATCGTTTATCCTCCTAAATAGATTGAAATATGTCAATGAGTTTTTTTCTTGAACAATAGTATAGCACAATCTTTTATTTTGTTCCAACTTCATACATGATCATAACATGTAAACTTTAAACTATTTTCCTGGATTATTTCTCCATCAGTTTTTCAAACCAAGTATCCATAGCTAGGATGAATTGACCTACGTCTGGCAATTCTTGCAGCATTTCGTTTAGGGTTTTGTGCTTCACATATTTCTGCACATACACCCAACAGGCAAGGCTACTGGCTTCTGATACAATGTCAGCTATGGTTTTGCGCATAAGCTCTTCAAATTCAGCAATTTCTTCTTTCGGAACAACATCATATGTGGTGACAGTATGGAGCCTCTCTATCTGGATGGACAGATCATCTGGATTCATAAACAAGAAACTCTTGAAGAAGGAGAAATCGGTGTCTTTTTCCTCGATGGTGATGCTTATGTAAAGAAATATCATCAATCTGATTCCGGTATCCAACTTATTTCTCTAAATAAAAAATATGCTCCTATCCAAGTCACTTCCGGCTCCACCTTAAAAACTTTTGGAAAAGTAGTTGGCTAATTTTAAAAGGCTGATGCATTAACAGTAAACTTGCAGGGCGTCTTTTTTCACCATTTTGCATGGCTTATAGCGTTCACAAAACACATTCACAAAATCTTCGCAAAAATTAGCACTCACCTCTTGACAGTGCTAATAATGCGTGTTATATTACAAATAGAACAAAGGAAGAGAGATAAAAGAAAAGGTATTCCAGATGTTCGAAGAACTAGAAATGATAATACAGCAGACTGGATCGTGAAGATCTAGGGAGCTTTTGAAAGGAGATATGACTTATGTTAATGCCTAGTATTTTTGGAGAAAACTTATTTGATGATTTCTTTACACCATTCTATTATGATGACAAAGATGAGAAGAAAGCGGAAAAGAAGCTGTACGGAAGAAGAGCACAGAATCTCCTGAAGACAGATATTAAGGAAAAACCGGAAGGTTATGAACTGATTGTTGATGTTCCTGGCTTCAAGAAAGATGAAGTCAAAGTTGCATTGAAAGATGGTTACTTAACTGTCAGTGCAGCAAAAGGTCTGGATGAAGACGATGAAGATAAGAAGGGACACTACATCAGACGTGAACGTTACGCAGGAGCCTGCGAGCGAAGCTTTTATGTAGGCGAAGAAGTGACTCAGGAAGACATTAAAGGTGAATACAAACATGGTATCCTGAAACTGTTTGTTCCGAAGAAAGAAGCAAAACCAGTTTCCAATGATCCGAAATATATAACCATTGAATGATAATGATAACATCTGATTGATAAAAAGCTCGTGGTGTTGCCCGAAGATTTCGGGCAGTACCCTTTAAATATAATTGTAAGTAACAGTCGAAAGACTTGAATATAGATTTGTTTGTCATGAAAAGGAGAGATGACTTATGTTAATGCCTAGTATTTTTGGAGAAAACTTATTTGATGATGATTGGATGAATTTCCCGTTTAACGATGAGTTTTGGGGCAAGAAGAATCCGCTTTATGGTAAACATGCGCAGAACATGATGAAAACGGATATCCGTGAAACAGACGGTAGCTATGAACTGGATGTCGATCTTCCGGGATTTAAGAAAGACGAGATTCAGGTACAGCTGAAAGATGGTTATCTGGTACTTTCTGCTGCAAAGGGACTGGATAAAGATGAAAAAGATAAAGAAAGTAATTATATCAGGCGTGAACGCTATGCGGGCAGCATGTGCCGAAGCTTTTATGTAGGCGATGCAGTAAGCGAAGAAGACATTCATGCAAAATATGAAGATGGTATTCTGAAACTGTCCGTGCCAAAGAAAGCACCTGAGAAAATAGAAAAAGATGGTTATATTGCCATTGAAGGTTAAGGAAATCTCCTTATAGTCGGGGCTGTCGCATCAATGATTAGGAAATCATAGGTGCGGCAGCATCTTTTTGCCTTTTTTAAGGCGAAATATTCTCCCTTTCATTCTGTTTCTACAAGAAGGCGAACTTTAATAAACCTTTTCTGGAAAAAGGTTCGTTTTCAGGATTTACTTTTGACCTGTCAAAATCAGGCGGTTTGTTTGAGTGGAAATAAATGCCGCCCTGTCCTTCCTGCCTGAATCTTATGATGAAGCTTGTTTATGTTATACCCGATCGCCAGCAAGATACTCTGGGCGGTTACATTTGTTTTCCTTCGATATAAATATCGCCTGAATTCCATATACAAAAGTTCTTTTAATTCTATTACTATCTGTTCGTTCTCCATTTTCACCTAATCTCTTTCTTCCCAGTAATCATAAGCATCGTCATACCCCTCATCGTAATCTCCATCCCCAAATTCTTCTGCGAAATCATCTGCATTATCATATTCTTCGGCATCATACGGATCATAATTTTTTTCTGAAGATAAACATTTCTTTGATTTTTTGTATTTAATATCTGAGAGCTAAGAATAGCAGGGACAGGCAGTGTATATACACTGCCGGGCATTCGCCTCAAAAGCGGGACCCTCCCCACTTTTGGAATCTTCGCTTCGCTCGATTTTATGAAAACATAAAGGAGATTTTTATATGGCAAACAGAAAAAGAGATGTACAGATACTGCTCTGGGTTACTCCGGAGGAAAAGAAGATGATCCGCAAGAGGATGATTCTATCCAAGACCTCTAACATGAGCGTGTATCTGCGTAAGATGGCGATTGATGGCATGATTGTCAATACAGATACCACTTATTTGAAAGCAATGTATCAGGAAATGCACAAGATTGGTGTGAACATCAACCAGCTTGGTGAATATGATGGGACGATCTATGATCTGTGGAACAGAAAAGGTCTTCCAACAGTCACGGTAAATTATAGGAAACGAATCCCCAGAGAAATTTTTGACAGATGGTATGAGAACCAGAACGAATACCATAAGGTGGACGGTCCGGCTACGATTGAAGAGATCGAAGAAAAATTCATTCTTTTCAGGGAAGCGGCGGCAATGCTTAAAATGAGCAACGAGGAACTGCTTACACTTATCCGAAAGGGGAAATATAAAGATCTGTTGGAAATGAGGATGTTTGATAATAAAAGATGGATTTCCAGAAGAGGGTTTCAGGATTTTCTGAATCTGCATGACCAGTATAAAATCAGACAGGCGAAAAATGAATCTGGCAGTGGAATCAGAAAATTCCTTAGTCAGAAGCAGTATATATCGAAGGAAGAAGCAGCAAGAATTGCAGGAGTATCGAAAAGTACGGTTGCAAAATGGGCTTTGCAGGGTATGTTCCCATGCAGGGCGGCAGGATATGTTATGCGGATTGAGAGAATACCATTTCTCGAATGGGTGGATGAAAATAGAAAGGTGGTGTGATTTATGGCATTTATCAGGGAACGGGATGGAAAATTCAGCGTAGTATATAAAGTTAAAGATGATAAAGGCAGGGTGCACCAGAAATCAGAAACTTTCAGAAAGAAGAAAGATGCAGAAAAGCGCAAACATGAAATAGAATACCAGATGGATACTGGTACATTTAAAGTTGAAAAATGTACCACCATCGAGGAACTGCTGGCGGAGTATGTGAAATTATATGGAAGGGAAAAGTGGGCAGTCTCTACATACAGTGCGAATGTGGGGCTGATAAACAATTATATTCTGCCAGTCATTGGGCAGGCAAAGGTAAGTGATGTAAATAATCATTTCGTAGAGAAATATTATCGAGACCTAGGAAAAATGAAGGCGGTTCAGGGCGCTAATAATAAGAAAAACGAGGGAAATGTTACTCCGAATACTGTATTTGAGATACATAAGATACTTCGGAGCTGTTTTCGGCAGGCGGTAAAATGGGGGATCATGGAAAAAAATCCAGCCGTAGATGCGACACTTCCGAAGCGGACAAAGAAAAAACGTGAGATCTGGGATGCCGAAACTTTAATGCAGGCAATCGAAGCGTGTGATGAAAAATGGCTGGAGGCAGCATTTCACCTGGCATTTACTGCAACTCTTCGACTGGGAGAAATTCTGGCATTGACCTGGGATTGCGTAGAAATATCAGAGGAAGCCATCAATGAGAATCGGTGCTTTATCGTCATCAATAAGATAATTGAGCGTGTCAGTGTTGAGGCGCTGGAAGCACTTGAGCATAAGGATGTTATTACCGTATTTCCATCTAAAAAGAAGAATAACAGAACGGTACTCATTATGAAGACACCGAAAACAGAGACCAGTAACCGAAAAGTATATATTCCAAGCCATGTAGGAAAATGTCTGGTGGAGCTCAAAAAAGAACAGGATCAGACCAGGGAATTATTAGGGGGTGAATACAAAGATTATAATCTGGTGCTGGCAACTTCTTTTGGAATGCCGATCGGTGGAAGCCATCTTCGCGACAAAATGCAGGAGATCATAGAAAAAGAAGGTTTGCCAGATGTTGTTTTTCATAGTTTGCGTCATACATCCGTAACCTATAAGCTCAAACTGAGCGGCGGAGATATCAAGGCTGTTCAGGGAGATTCTGGACATGCACAGGCTGATATGGTAACGGAAGTATATGGACATATTCTGGATGAGGATCGAAAGAAGAATGCACAGATGATGGAAAGAGCATTTTATAATAAGGAAAACCTCAATCCGGATATGCATGGGCAGGCAGGAGCAGTACCGAATAACAGCATCAGTGTACCAGGTGGTATAGATGCAGAACTGTTGGCGAAGGTATTGGAAAATCCAGAGATGGTAGCATTGTTTACGTCGCTTGCAAAGACAATGAAGATATCATAATATAGAACAATAGATTAAGAACGAAATTGTGGGCAGATGTGTTTAGTCTGCCCTTTTGTATGTGATCAGTTCACCGACTTCAATATCTAAGTAGTGGCATAATTTACAGATCAGGCCGGCATCCAGTCGATGGAAATTGTTGTTGCAGTATCTGTTAAAGTTGGTTCTTGGTATATCTAAATCTTTGCATATCTGATTTTTGGAGATGCCTCTCTCTTTCAGAATGCGGTCAATATTCAATTCTAATCTTCCGTAATCCACAGGCTCATCTCCTTTACTTTTATAGGGCTATTATATATAATGAGGCTGTAAATAGTAATTCACTGAATAGTACCTCACTATTCAGTTATCCCTGGCAAAAAGAATAAACAGGGGTGCAGTATGATCATTCAAAAATTCTTACCTATATTTATCAGCGGTCTGCTGTTATGTGGCTGTGCATCAGGGGCAGTTAATTCTAGTTCTGAGATGGAAACGTTGTATACAGAAGTTTCAAAGGCAGAGACGGAAGACTTTGTTTCAACGATAGATAAGGAAAATTGTTTTTTATGCGGTTCCAATCGTCCGGGAATTTTTGATTATTATAAAAAGAGTGGATGCATTGCGTTGGTGTGCCTGAATACATGGAACATTGCAGATACCAATGTATATGAATATGATGATAATGGAAAGATCGTGGAAGAACCGAACGGTTTTAGCACAAATATCAATACACATGGAGAGAATGAATGCAGCTGGATGGTGGCAGGCGATCCAGTACGCCATACTGCAACAGCCACATTGACGTATGGAGATAACTCTGTCTTAGATCCTGAAAGATTGTCTGCACAGCTCTGCCAGGACTGTCTCAAAAAAGTTGCGGATGCACTTTGGCCTACCGGTTATGAAAATGA
The DNA here is from genome assembly GCF_040924225.1 of Ruminococcus sp. RTP21484sp1_RTP21277st1_D2_RTP21277_210401. NCBI lineage: Bacteria > Bacillati > Bacillota > Clostridia > Eubacteriales > Oscillospiraceae > Ruminococcus > Ruminococcus sp. RTP21484sp1_RTP21277st1_D2_RTP21277_210401. The sequence goes on from NZ_JBCOMJ010000023.1 coordinate 15,339, forward strand.
CTGGACGTATCATTGTGATGTTTTCATGAACATGGAGACGGAGGATATTTACCCGATATCATCACCAATAATAAAATGTGGAATAGGCTGCAAGTTTACGAATCACTCCGTTGTCCCGCACAGAATAGTGGATAGCATCAATGTAAAGAATCGGATACACGTCGTCTAGCGGTCGATTCTGCCAGTCTTCAATCTGCGGAAGTATCTTATCTGTTACATCAGAAATAAAACTCTCAGATGTTTCAAAGCCATAGATATCTTCAATCGTTTCCGAAATTTGGCGTGTAGTCATTCCTTTGGCATACATGGAGATAATCTTCTGGTCAATGTCAGAAATATCCTTCTGACGCTTTTTGACAACCTGTGGTTCAAAGGTGGACTTTCGATCTTGTGGTACTTCGATTTCCATAGAACCATACCGACTGTTTACCTGCTTGCGTTTATAGCCGTTTCGATAATCGTCGTTGTCAGAACGCTCGGATTTCTCATATCCGAGATGGTCATCCATTTCTGCCTCCATCATTTCCTTGATGGTGCCACCAAGGAGATCTTTAAGAGCATCCTGGATATCTTCAGCAGTCTCAATATCGTATTCTTCGAGAAGCTGACGAATGATATTTCTTTTTCCATCAGTCATTTGTACTCTGTGTACAGGTTTCTTTTGTCTTGCCATAATAAAAGGCCCTCCTAATGATATTTATTTTATCATAGAAGGACCTTGTGATGGTTATTTTACAGAAAAAGTTTCACAGGCTCCTTTTCTTTTTCATGATACATAAATTTATACTTAAACCAGCGTAATCATCTACACCGATAATATTTCAAATAAATGACCACATATTACTCCAATGGCATATTCGATGATATCCCACAATTTCAATATCATACAGCTTACAGCAAGAACAAACACTGCTATTCCAAAATTTTGCCACTGTTGCAATGACAAAGCAATCACTGCGCACATTATGAAAATTGCATTAACCAGAACCGCTGCCAGATAATGTATTTTCGATAAGATACTGACTGTAAAAGATAAAGCAATCAAAATCACCATCACTGGCAATACAATCAATTTTGCAAATATTTTTAACATTTTATGCGTCCTCCTCTTTTCTGACTTATTTCCCAGATGCTGATCGAACAGCCAATTATTATTTATCATTTGCGGCATACTGCGGCAGATCATGGTTTACTTCTGCCTGATAATAGCCGCTGATGGTACTCGGTGCATTAAACAATGCCGCCAGCAGATATTTTTTGATATTATGTATTTTTGAGGTATTCTTTCTCATGCAGTCCATCGCATATTCCACATGGAACATATTCAGTTTCAAAAATTTGCTTCTGACCAATTCCGCCGGATACTCACTGGATGCAACAACGATGGACTTATTCTTACAAAGAACCGTTTCCAGAATCAGATCAAAGATACCTGTCAGCAGTTCTCTGTCATAAGGGTACCGCTCTAAGAGAATGTCCAGTTCAATATTCTCTTTGATTATTTCCGTGTATCCTTCCACATCGAATCCTATCCCATCATTTCCCGATATGATATGATTAGATTCAGTATTACTTAACTCAGTATTATTTATATTATTCTTATTAGTGTGTAATTTTTTCACTTCTGGATGTGTAATTTCTTCACTTCTGGACATGACATTTTTACACTTCAAGACATGTAAATTCTTCACTTCTGAAATTGCTGATTTTTCTCCAGAAATGTAATTATTACACTTCTGAGCATCCTGGATCATAAACTGTTTCAGATAGATCATGGTTGGTTTTCCCTGTCCCTGGCGCTTCTTTTCAATGAGTCCAATTCCAGATTCTATATCCAGTTCTTTCATTATGGAAATGGCTTTTTTATTACTGCATCCCATAGCATCCATGATATCCTCCAGCGAATAATATATGTAGGCACGTCCTTCTGTGTCAAACCACTGATTTTTCATTGATAATGACATACGATCCAGCATAAGACCATAGAGCACTTTTGCCTCAACAGATACTTTTTTGAAATACTCTTCCGTAAACAACAACTTCGGTATTTTATAAAATGAATACTGATCCGCTTCCCGTCCATAGAAATAGGACAGCTTTATTCTGTCTTCCATTCGTCTCTCCTTCTCATTCCAGAAGTGCCTTTTATACACTTCTGGAATCCTGTTCTCTTTATTGAATTTCTCTCTGTGCTTCACTCCACTGTTCCAGTAATTGTATGATTACTGTCTCCCGATCCTTTGCTGAATAGTTAGATGGAAAATATTTATCCAGCTTCTTTTCTGAGAATGATACTTTAGCTGCCGTGTTCTTCTTTGGAAGTGCATCGTTCATTATTGAAATAACGCTATACTGAGATGCCTTGGATAAATCCTGCTGATTCCGTAATGCTTCCACCTGCACCGGCTTTAAAAATCCATTGTCACGGTAATATTCATAGACCCATTTCTGAATCTGCTCATCCAGATAAGAGATGTCAACTCCCATTGTTAATGTAATTTTCTTACTATCCACCAAATCAAGTATTGTGGAAATAAGTTCTGTAAGACGTATATATTTTGTCACTTGACGTCCTGATATTCCTGCTTCCATTCCTATTTGATTTCTTGTTCTCTTGGAATTTTCATCCAACTTCGGGAACTCAGTTCCCAAAGTTAAATCTGCTCTTGCTCCCTGTCTTCTTATTGCATCCAATTTCATTTTAAAGGAAAAGGCTCGCTCACTCGGAAGTATCTCCTCCCTCTGAATATTGGCATCCACCATATTTATAATGGCTTCATCATCAGACATTTCCTTTACAATAGCAGGTATCTTTTGAAGTCCAGCAATTCCTGCCGCATGTAATCTGCGGTGACCAGATACCATTTCATAATCACCATTCTGATCCGGTCTTACAATTACTGGATTCAGAATGCCATTCTCCCGGATACTGTCTACCAGCATATCCATTCTTTCATCATCCAGAACCTTAAATGGATGATTCGGAAACGCATGGATTCTCACAATTTCTATTTCCTGAGTACCGGAAATCTCCGGCACTCCCAATAATTGATCTACTGACTGCAATTTGATTTTTCCAGCAACTCTGTTTGTCATTATCTATGCCTCCTTCAAAACTTCTTTGGTTAACCCCTTATAAGCACATGCTACTTTTCCCTTTGGATCATAGGAATAGATACTTTTTCCTTCCACGCTGACTTCCGCAGCTCTGACTGACATCGGAATTTCCGAACCAAATACCTTGATGGATGCAGAATATGTATCGTACACCATCAATGAAATATCCCTTGCATAATTTGTCCTGTAATCTACCATAGTCAGTAAAATTCCCTCAATTTGTAGTTTTGGATTCAGCTGTTTCTTCACCCTACCAATAGTCTTGATCAGCTGCTGTAATCCTTTGACCGGAAGATACGCTGCCTGTACCGGAATCAGCACTGAATCTGCACATGCCAATGCGTTGATTGTCATCATTCCCAGAGACGGCATACAGTCTATAAGGATGAAATCATAAAACTCTCGCAGCTTATCAACCAGTGATCTGAGAATCAGTTCCCTGCTCATAGCATTTACCAAAGAAACCTCGATAGCTGATAATTCAATGTTGGCCGGGATCAGATCCACACCCTCTCCATGATGAAGAATCGTTTTTTCCATATTCAGTTTTTCATCATTCACAACGTTCAGCATCAATGTAGCCAGCGAATACTCCATCTCATCCGGTTTCTCATATCCTAAGCTGATTGTAAGGCTTCCCTGTGGATCAGCATCGATCAGCAACACCTTTTTTCCTTCCTGTGCCAGTCCTATTCCCAGATTCACACATGATACCGTTTTACCAACTCCACCTTTTTGATTAGATACTGCAATTACTCTACACATATGTTTTTCCTCCCATTATTCAAATGTCATATTGATTTTTAATAGTGTCAGTATTTCTCTTTTCATCTGTTCAGCAGTGTAATAGGATGGAAAATACCTGTATAACTGCTCATTTTTGAAAACCACTCGGTCAATATCTTTCTGCTTAATCTCGCTTAAAAGCTCCTCTATTTTCTCCTGACTAAAATCCCCATCCTCCTGTAATTTTTTAATTCTGATTGCCTGAGACAGATTTGGTGTTCCCAATGTACTCTCCATTGCATCCAGCACAGTCTTCTGATTTTTTTCAGTTAATGATGCCAGTTCCACAGCTATCGTAAATCCCATCGTCTCATCATCCACTTTTTCAAGCAGCTCTGGAATCAGTCTGGTAAGTTTTAAATATCTCTGTACCTGCTTGGGACTGTCCCCACATTCTTCGCTTATGACCTCCACACTCTTTTTCCCGGTCAGATAGTCAACCTGGCTACATTTTCGTCTGCCGGCCTTTCTCTTGAGCACATCATATTTCATCTTATAAGCAAATGCTTTTTCGCTCGGTGAGATCCGCTCCCTCTGTAAATTGGCATCTACCATTGAAATAATGGCATCCTCTTCAAGCATGTATCTGATAATGACCGGAACCTTCGTATACTTCAGTTGCTGTGCTGCATACTTTCTTCTGTGACCTGAAATGATTTCATAAAATCCTTCCGGCCTCGGTCTCACAATCAGAGGATTGAGAATCCCATATTTCTTGATGGATTCCTGCAACTCTTTCATCTGACTGTCTGCCTGTACCTTGAATGGATGATTTTTAAAGTCCCTGAGCCGTTCAATCTCTATCTCAACGACTTTCTCATCTGGATCTCTTTGATCTTCTTTTCGTACTTCCATGTAATCCTCCTTTTCTCCTGGACAAAAAATGCCCAGACTAGACTTGTTACATCTAATCTGAGCATCTATCTTTCTCAGGTCTGAATCGTACAGACAAGAAAACCAAATTTACATCCATTGACAACCCTTTTTCTTCCCTACTCCATATGCCACACATCCGGGTGGAAAATCATAATTTTCAAATGGGTGGCAAAATCTTATTTTGGGTGGATGAAATCCTTCTGTTTTTTCAATTTCGGGTGGAAATTTCCACCCAAGATACAAAAAAAGCAGCAATGACTTTTTCAATCATTACTGCTTAAAATGAGCGTCTCCTATAGGAATCGAACCTACAATAGAGTCTTAGGAGGACCCCGTTATATCCATTTAACTAAGGAGACAAATGCCGTATTTCCGGGCTTTTTCGACCCTTTGGCTCCGGCTGCCATCATCTATAATTCTATCACTTCTGTGATGAACTATCTCTTTCTTATCTCTTCTGATTTTTCAGATTTCGCTTCCTTAAGTGACCCTCAAACGCTACCCTTTTTCTTCAAAAGGGTTCCGCCATGGTTCTACCTTAGGAGGCACTTGTTCTATCCATTAAACTAACAGGACAAATCTGTAGCTTCAATTGTACTATAATTACACACAAATTACAAGACTTTTCTTCTGTTCCGCCCTTACAATGGTTACTGTTCGTTAGAGCATGTTTGAAAAAAGCTTTCTACAAGATGTGCATCACGAAGCAGTTACCACTTCTGAAATATAAATTGATGCACTATACGGTTGGCATCTGTATACTTGTAAGAGCTTTGGCACAGTGCTAGAATAGTAAAAGTTGTATTTTTCAAATAGATTTTTAATTACCAGAAGGAGACCTCAGCCATGCAGCAGGAATTCATTACAGTAACCTTCAATCGCACGAAGATCGCGATCCGATGTGCAGACATTCTCTATGTGATCATGTCAGATGATCATTGCAGGATTCATATGTTTGATGGAAACGTGTATCGTTGCCGAATGACACTGAAAGAATTAAAGAAACAATTGAATGAAGAATTTATTGAGGTAAAACGTGGCTGTATGGTAGCTGTATCTGCAATCAGTGATATTGGAGACAGGATTTTGCTGTCTAATGGTGAGAAAATTTGCTATACAAAACGTAAAAAAAGGGTGCTCAGAGAAGAACTGCAGAAAAATCAGGAGCTTATAATTGCAAAAATCAGTAAAAAAAAGCTGCCGCTGACAGCAGAAGAATATCGCAAATATTATAAAATATGTGATGCTCTCCCTTTTGCATTCACGGATATAGAAATGGTATTCAATGAAGAAAAAAAGGCAGTGGACTGGATCTTCCGCTATGGGAATGAAGCGTTAGCTGCCCTGGAAAAGCAGCCCTTAGACAAGATGATCGGAAGTTCCTTTTCCAGTCTTTTTTCCAATATGGACGCAAAATGGCTTCATGTTTATGAACGTGCCACCTTGTATGGTGAAACACTGGAAATCATGGATTATAGTCCTGAAATAGATACGAATCTGAAAATTATATGTTTTCCTACATTTCCGGGACACTGTGGATGCATTTTGTTTAATGCAGACAAAATGAAATCTATAAGTGAAGAAAATCATCTGGTCAGATTGGTTGAAGTTTCCATGAAAAGTAATTCCTCTAAATAACAAATGTCGTTTTACCGCTTATTAGGTTGATTTACCGCAATAGAAATGTTATTTCTCTATAATTCGATTGTTCCCCTGATACATTCATGCTATATTTTTATTAGATATTGTTTTTTGCAAGCAATTAAGATTTACAGCAGAAAATATCTGAATTTTTTGCAGGACAAGGGGGAAACATATCATGAAAAAGAAAAAAGTGGTTACTTTGATTACCGCCGCATTGACACTTACCATGACTGTCTGTGGCAGTTCCAGCGCAATTGCCGCATCAGAATTAACAGCGGAAAGCAAACTAGCCACCCAGTATACCATTGATGCAAATCAGGAAGTTTATGCATTGCTGGATTTCGAGGATACTGAGGAGTTTGAAAATGCTACAAAGGGTCTTATAGCGTCTCCAGATACTCTGGATATTTATGATGAGAACGGAAAGCTTGTATGGAGTCAGGCGGCATATGCTTTTCTGGATCAGGATGCTCCGGATACAGCGAATCCAAGTCTTTGGAGAGATACACAGCTGAATCATATTTATGGTCTTTTTGAAGTAACCGATGGAATCTATCAGGTGCGTGGCTATGATATGTCAAATGTCACTTTCATAAAAGGTGATACGGGATGGATTGTAGTAGATCCACTGATGAGCATGGAATGTGCGGCAGCGGCTTTTTCCCTGGTGGAAGAGAATCTGGGCACTTTTCCTGTAAAGGCAGTGATTTACAGCCATTCCCATGTTGATCATTTCGGTGGAGTCAGGGGAATTATTTCAGAAGAAGATGTACAATCCGGTGATGTGCAGGTAATTGCACCGGAGGGCTTTGAGAAGCATGCTGTCAGCGAGAATATTTATGCAGGTACTGCCATGGGGCGCAGAGCAAGCTATCAGTATGGAACCATGCTTGAGGCCAGTGAAACAGGAGCTCTTGCCATTGGTATTGGAATGGGGCAGTCCAGGGGCAGTACAAGTTATATTTCTCCTACACTTGAAATCACAGAAACCGGTGAGAAGCATACTATTGATGGAGTGGAAATTGAATTTCAGCTTACTCCGGGTACCGAAGCACCGGCGGAGATGAACTTCTGGATTGGATCGAAAAATGCTTTGTGGATGGCTGAAAACTGTACAGGAACACTCCACAACCTGTATACACTCCGCGGAGCCCAGGTACGTGACGGAAACGCATGGGCAGAGTACATTATGGAATCTCTGGCACTTTATGGTGATCAGGCAGATGTAGTATTCCAGTCTCATAACTGGCCACATTGGGGAAAGGATATTATTCAGGAATATATGACCAATACTGCAGCTGTGTATAAGTTTATTAACGACCAGACATTGCTTTACATTAATGAAGGTTATACGGAGACAGAGATTGCTAATATGATCCAGCTTCCCAAGGAGTTGGAGAAAGTCTGGTATACCCGTCAGTATTATGGCACAGTTTCTCATAATTCGAAGGCAGTATATGAGAAATACATGGGGTGGTATGACGGTAATCCTGTCCATCTTGCTGAACTTACACCATCAGATTATGCACAAAAGCTGGTAGAATATTTCGATGACACAGATGCGGTTCTTGAAAAAGCAAAAGAAGATTTTGCAAAGGGAGAATATCAGTGGGTTGCCCAGATCACCAATACGCTGGTTTTTGCTGATCCGGAAAATATGGATGCACGTTATCTTTGTGCAGATGCATTAGAGCAATTGGGGTATCAGGCAGAATCCGGTCCATGGCGCAGTGCTTACCTTTGTGCGGCACAGGAGCTGCGAAATGGTACAAATACCGATGATGCAACGCGAGGCAATGGTAACGGTGATGTTATTTTACATATGACACCTGAAATGATTTTGGATTATCTGGGAATTCTTGTAGATACAACGAAGGTTCCGGATCTGACGTTTACAGCAAATCTTATATTGCCGGAAGGTAATTATGTACTCCGCGTGAAAAATGGCGTACTTCTTTATCAGAAAGATACACAGGATGCGGATGCTGATGTGACATGGACTACCAAACGTGCCGGACTGCTGTCTATTATTCAGAAAAACGCGGAGAATGTTGTAGCTTTGATCCAGCAGGAGGGTGATGAGACCTGCCTGACACGATTAATGGATGCAGTTACGGTTACCTCAGAGTATAAATATTTTAATATTATCGAGCCATAAAATTTTTATGCAGAAAAACAAGGTTTCGTAAATAACTATACCAATCGCGTAGGATGTGGATGCACTGGACACCTGGACGGCACCAGCCATTACAGAGATTGATCCGGCAAACGTGAATTAATATTTCCACATGATACATTTATCAAGTAAAAAAGGATCCCTCGCAAGGTAGAAGGCTAACAAGCCTCGACCTTGCCGGGATCCTTTCATTTACATTCCTTTCATTTTAAAATCAGCTTTCCCATTCTGTTTCACCTTATACAAAGCCATATCTGCGCTTTTACAAAGAGACATAACGTCTTCTCCCTGTTCCGGAAATGCAGCTCCGCCTGCGCTGGCTGAAAGCTCTACAACCTCTCCTGTAGGCAGTGTAAGCTGCGAAATCATCCTCTGAAACGTTTCCATATAAGTCCGCGCCATTTCCCCTGTAAGATTCTTCAGGTAAACCACAAATTCATCACCGCCATACCGGCCGATTATGCTATCCTCCGGGAAACAGCTTTTCATAGTTTTCGCAAAATGCTTCAGGCAGAAGTCTCCATTGTTATGACCGTAAGTATCATTATAAATTTTAAAATTATCTACATCAATAAAGATGAAGATGCCTGGCGTTTTTTTACGCAATTCTTCTTCCACGGCAATCTGAAAAGCCCTGCGGTTCAGAATTCCGGTAAGAGGATCTGTAGTAGACAATCCCATGTACATTTTCTTATCTTTTTTCTCCAACAGCACAAGGGTCAGCATGTACAGCATCGTGAAGCCTACCAGAATACTTCCGTATACTCCGCCCCAGACGGAAAACTGCTGGGTGATATCAGAAATATTCTTATTTGTCAATTCAACGATCACATACCAGCCTGGCATAACAGAAATACTTCTATAGGAAATTGTAGATTCCTCTCCTCTGATAATAGCGGAAAATCTCCCATCCTTCTTTCCGGAACGCATGTCCTTTATCCACTGGTTGTAGGAATAACCTGCATCATACTGGAAATACTTCTGCTGAAGCAAAAGATTGTTCCAACTGCCAGACGTGCCGGAATTGTCACTAACACAGGTAATAAAATTTTCTGAATCGGCCTTTAACAGATGAATGTTGATCTTGCCCTGAAGAAGCTCATACTCACCCAGCTGTCTGAGATTTTCGATCATAATCGACACATAAAGTGTATGAACCAGTGAAGTATCCCCTACTGGCACAAAAACAGTCATGGTCATATTTCCAGTTCTGCTGGACTGGTAAGGATCCGAGTTAAAAGACGTATCTGAAGCCAACGCCGCCTCATCCAGCTTCTTCTTTTTGATATCGGAAACAGCACAGCTGCTGCCATAGATTTTGCCATCCTTCATAATAAAACCAATATCGTCGAAAACCGTCTTGTCAAGATTTTTCTCCAGCTGTTCCAGGATTTCCTCCGGCTGGGCATTTTCCATAGACCGGATCATCTTTATATCTTCCTGTACATAGTTCTGAAGATATTCCATAGAATCATTCATTTTTTCCGCGTACAGGCCTGTAATCAGCTCCAAATGCTCTGTATTGAAATTCCGCGCAATTCTGCTCAGGTGAAAGTATGCCGCCACGATAATGACAAGGCAGACTGCCAGATACAAAGTCAGCAGGACTTTTCTTTTTCTTTTATTTTTCCTTCGATCTTTCATGAGACAGCATTCTCCATAAGGTAATCAGAATCAACCATAATGACTCCGGTATCAAAATACTTCTGCTCTGATTTTTCTCCCTTTATAAGAGAATTCAGGGAAAGCATTCCCAGATATCCCATCTGATCCTGTTTCTGCAGCACAGTCACTGCATGATACTCCGGATTCTGAAGCATCTGCTTCGTTTCGTCCGCCAGGTCAAAACCAACCAGCACCACATCTGTTCTTTCTTCTTCGAAAAGAGTATTTACGATGCCGACAGTAGATGTGTTATTGCAACCGAAAAAGCCCTTTATATCTGCATTTTCTCTCAATAATGCTGAGGCATCCGATTGTGCCTTTTTCGTACTGCCACCATTAACTCTTATATCCTGAACGATTTCCCACTGCTCCGGTGCATTGCCCGCCCAGAAATTCAGGAATCCGGAAACACGGTTTACCATTGCCTGGGAGGTATCCGATGACAACTGGATTCCCACTTCCAGAGGATCTGTCGGTGAATTTCCTGCATCATACAGCAGCTCCAGCATTTCTTTCGCTGCCATTTCTCCGGCATCTATATTATCTGTCATGTAACAGGCGTCAAATTCGCTGCTGTTAATAGAAGAATCAATAAGTACTACCGGAATATCCTTTTCCCGTACCTTTTGACAGCTGTCTGTCAGTGAATTGGAATCTGCCGGAGCCAGCAGGATTCCGTCAGCGCCTTGCTCCATAGCCTGGTTCATCAGATCAATCTGCCCGGAAATGTCAGTTTCGTTATCAATTCCACCAAGATAAACCGCTTCATCCAGCTTTTTTGCAGCTTCTGTTATACCATCGATTACTTTCTCCCAATAGGCACCATGATAATTTTTCAGAATAACATAGATTTGCTTATCGCTTTCCGGATTGGAAATACAGGTATAGTCCACCACTGCGGGCTGCTCTGCTGCCTCCTCCATGTTTGCCTTCGAACTCCCCGAGCAGCCTCCCAGCAGAACAGATGCCACTCCCACAAAAATCAACCGATATGCTTTCGTTCGTCTCATTTTTTCCCCAGTACTTATACTCCAAATTGTAACGCTTGCAGCGCAGATATTGAATAGTTACCAGATATTTTACATTTTTGCATATATTTTTTGTGTATATCTGATATATTATATGCCTGATGTATAAGGGCTGTCAATGTCTATTCTTCACGATTCCCAGTCTGCATCCTCCGTTTCTGATTTCTGTTATCTATAATCATAAAAAAGCACTCCCTTCCAAGTAATAGTATACTCAAAAGAGAATGCTCTCTACATTATTTTCACTATATTGTGCCTTGCCAGTTACTGGTCACTTGTAACATTCCGCGAGGTGTTTTTGTGAACGGAATGAACAATAGACCTTTCCCAAGTACATGTAAAAAGGCTTCTGCACGATGTACATCATAGTTTGTGGCATATCTCATCCCAACAACGCCTTCATAACCCCCGCATAGCACACCGACACATTTGTCAGATCTTCCACCTCCGCATACTCATCAATGGTATGCGCCAGATTTTCCCTTGCAGGTCCCATTCCAATAGTACGTATGCCAGCCTCTCCTGCATAATGGCTTCCATTTGTACAGAAATTATAGGTAGTTACTTCTGGAGAAAATCCCTCTTTTTCCAGTTCGGATTTTATTTTTTCCACCCACTCCTCTTCTGCGCCAAACAGCCAGCCTGGGAAAAAGCGTTCTCCCTGGATTTTTTCTCCGGTGTAGCATTCCTCTTTTCCCACTGCATAAGAAACCTTATAGGAAAACTGCGGATCCTTTTTCTTCAGCTCTTCCATTTTTTCAATGATTGGCTGAAGCACGCTTTCCTTGGTTTCACCTACCAGAAGTCTGCGGTCATAGGTTGCACGGCAGTATTCCGGAACAACGGAGGCTCCTGGATATGGGGAAGATTTTACATCTGTCAGCTCCAGGATTCCTTTTCCCAGTTTATCCTGGACAGGCGGTTCGATCTCGCGGATAGTCTGAATGGCCTCACACATTTTATATACTGCATTTACGCCCTTTTCCGGGTTTGCTGAATGTGCCGGGACACCAAAGGTCTCAACCACAATTTCCGCACGGCCACGCTGGCCTACCTTCAAATTCATTTCAGAAGCTTCACCAATTACCACATAATCCGGTTTCACTTTCTCACTTATTTTTCGCGCAGCAACACCTTCGAAGCATTCTTCATGCACAACACCGGCCACATATACATCTCCGGCAAAATTTTTCCCATTTTCCACCGCATATCTATGCGCAGCAACTGTAAATGCGGCTACCGCACCTTTCATATCAGCAGCTCCTCTTCCATAAAGCTTTCCATCTTCAACAACTGCATGAAATGGATCATGTTTCCAATCCTTTAAATTTCCAACTGGAACCGTGTCTATATGTCCATCAAACAGGACTTTCGAACCATGATTTTTTCCTTTAATATGACCGATCACATTTCCGTAGCAGTCAGTTTCTATCTCATCGAAAACACCGGTCTCTTTCATATACGCCTTTAAAGCTTCCGCCGCTTTATCCTCGTGTCCTGAATAGCTCTGACAGTTTATCAGACTTTTGGCCAGCTCAATTACTTTTTCGTCCCATTTTTCACTTATCATCTACAAATACCTGTGTTGCACCAAGATTAGTTCTCAGTCCCATTAAAATTGTTTTCAATTTTTTCATAGTTAATTTCCGCCTCGTAAAAAAATTGTTTTTAAGTCTGAAAAAGGCGCAGACACATTGAAGTGTTCTACGCCTTTGTAGTTTCGTTTGCTTTTTGATGGTTCTGCATTATAGGAGCTTTTTTCGAAGTTGTCAAGAGCTTTTTTATTAACTTTGAGATTGTGTTTTATAACTTAAATTAAATTAGTCTATAAATATGAATCTAAAGATTCGTCTAAAAATGCAGCTGCCCCTGCAGCCAAATCAGCCCCTTAAATCTGCGTCCCACAGCCGGTTCTCCTAGCAGATCCGCACAGTTTATACACACATCGAACTGGATATCATTGCACTCGATGGTCATCTGGCACAATTTCTCACCAGTGAGAATGTTCTTAAAATTCACAAAATCCACGATCTCGCCCATCACACTATACTGGTCACATTCAATTCCATGAGGCATAAAACAGGTATCCACAATTGTCAGCACATCATCTGTAACAATACGCTCAGAAATCATGGAATACATATCCATATCTTCCATTGTAAGGTCTTCCATGGCTTCTTCATCACCATTTCTGGCAGCCGCGATCAGATTATTGCGGTTTTTTGTCAGCTCTCGCTCTACTTTTACAGCTTCTTTATCTTTCTGAACCGGAAAAAGGATCTTCCCTTCTCTTGCCAGTCCTGTAATCGTCAGTGGCTGTCCTTCACGCACATTCCCCTTATACTTCTCCAGCATATATTCTGCAGGATTCTGAAGATAAAAGATCAAAGTCACTCCAAGGCGCATGTCATCACACGCCCCTGCGTAAGACTCTTTTTCTGCGTGTCTCTCCACGACTACACTCTCCTGAGAGGTGATTCCTGTGCCGCGAAAAAATGGAAATGAATATTCTACGTGAAACTCATTGTCTTCATCATACTGTCCACAGACTGTTATTCCACAGTCACAGCCATAATTCTTGGAATATTGTACAAAAACTCCATCCGGATGATTCTCCACTGCAATTTTCTCATCGTAAGTATTTATCACATCCTGAATGATTTCCTGCATTTCTTTACGTAACTTTACCTTTGAAAAGCCAACAGTTCTTAAATAACTATGCACATTATCACCTCCCTGTTAAGCAGTCTTATTGCAAATCAAACAATTTTTCAGATATTCAGATATTCTCCGGATCATCTGATATTTTACTTTTGATCTATTACTATTTTCAGATCATTTACTTTTAATATTACTATTTTCAGCTCAAAGTCCCATTTTGGGTATTTTTGTGCTATTTCATTTTTTAAGTCCAATTATTTGGACTTTTTCTCGATTTTTGTCATTCCACCCATGTATGGCTGAAGGGCAACTGGAATATTTACGCTTCCATCTGCATTCAGGTTGTTCTCAAGGAACGCGATCAGCATTCTTGGCGGAGCAACAACTGTGTTATTAAGAGTATGAGCAAGATATTTCTTGCCATCTTTTCCGTTTACACGGATTTTCAGACGACGTGCCTGTGCATCACCAAGGTTGGAGCAGCTTCCTACCTCAAAGTATTTCTTCTGTCTTGGAGACCATGCTTCAACATCCAGGGATTTTACTTTCAGGTCTGCCAGGTCACCAGAGCAGCATTCCAGTGTACGAACCGGAATATCCAGGGAACGAAACAGATCAACAGTGTTCTGCCACAGTTTGTCAAACCACATCTTGCTGTCCTCTGGATTGCAAACTACGATCATCTCCTGCTTCTCGAACTGATGGATACGGTAAACGCCTCTCTCTTCAAGTCCATGAGCACCTTTCTCTTTACGGAAGCATGGAGAATAACTTGTAAGAGTTTTTGGAAGCTCTTCTTCCGGAATGATCTGGTCAATAAATTTACCAATCATAGAATGCTCACTGGTTCCGATCAGGTACAGATCCTCACCTTCGATCTTGTACATCATGGCATCCATCTCAGCGAAGCTCATAACACCTGTAACAACGTTACTTCTGATCATGAACGGCGGTACACAGTATGTGAATCCTCTGTTAATCATGAAATCACGTGCATATGCAATAACAGCAGAATGAAGTCTTGCGATATCACCCATCAGATAATAGAAACCATTACCAGCAACACGTCTTGCGCTATCAAGGTCGATTCCGTCAAAAGCTTCCATGATTTCTGTATGATACGGAACTTCGAAATCCGGAACAACAGGCTCACCAAATTTCTCAATCTCAACGTTCTCGCTGTCATCTTTACCAATCGGTACAGATGGGTCAATGATATTCGGGATTACCATCATATCCTTCAGAAGCTCTTCCTCAACTTCTTTCTCTCTCTTGGAAAGTTCCTCAATACGCTCACCGGAAGCTGCAACCTGTTTCTTAACTTCCTCTGCTTCATCCTTCTTTCCCTGGCCCATAAGAGCACCAATCTGTTTGGAAATTTTATTTCTCTCTGCACGAAGAGCTTCTACTTCCTGTTTGATCTCGCGGTTTTCCTTATCCAACTCCAGAACCTTGTCAACCAGCTCCAGTTTGCTGTCCTGGAATTTATTGCGGATGTTCTGCTTTACGATTTCCGGGTTCTCTCTCACAAATTTAATGTCTAACATGTCTTCCTCCTGTACTGATACTTTATTTTTATGGCAAATATCTGTTTTATTTTTCCATATCTCTTTTTGTAGCGAGTATCTGTTTTATTTTTCTCTTTTTGTGGCAAGTATCTGTTTTGTTTTCGTTTTATAACAATATTGTCATTACTATTTATTTTTTATAACATTTTTGTCATTTTTTGCTGTTTTTTTATGACTTATATTCATTTTTTACCAACTGTTCGCAGCAATCAATTTACTCATCTTTTTCAATATTTTCCAAGCCAAAATTTACAGCTTTTCTAAGGGCTTCAAGTTCTTCCTGGCTCAACATTACATAGGACTCTCCCTTTACAATTTCTTTCAGATAAAGGAAGCAATTATCTCTGCTGTGTACTGCATTCAAAATTACTCCGGAATTATCCTGATCCAACAAAGCCAGTGCAAAACTAAGTTTTCCGCCTACATCATCGAACGCATCATACTTTTCAACGCCATATTTGCTGAACATAGATTCCAAATGATGTTTGATAAAGCTGATGTCGTGCTCATGATCCTCTTTTGCTTCATAAAGGCGGTCAATCTGAGCGAATTTTCGTACAAAAACTTTCTCAAGAGATTGTGCGTCACTGCCTTTCATGAACATTTTGTATTTACGTTCCAAACGGCTAAGCCTCATTTTGCTGCTGAATACATTCACCGCCAGAACGATGGTCAGAATCAGCAGTAAAATAATAATGATACCCGGGTCGATTCCCAGGCTGTCAAAAATACTGCTCATGCACTCTCCTTATCTTATTGATTCAAACAACTCAATGATTCTTTCCAGTTCATCTCTGGAATAATATTCAATTTCAATTTTACCTTTATTATTTTTCTTTCTGTGGATAAAAACCCGGGTTCCCATAATGCCCTTCATTTTCTCCTCGAGACTCTCGTAAATCGCATCTTCAGCTGTATTTACCGTCTTCTGAGTTTTCTTCGGTGGCTCCACAATATGTTTTACCAGTTTTTCAGTCTCTCGAACGCTTAATTTCTCATCAAAAACCTTCATTGCCACACTTGTCTGCTTATCCTTGTCTGTAATTGCAAGAATTGCACGAGCATGCCCAGCTGAAATCATCTCATCAATCAGCATCTGCTGAACTCTTTCATCCAATTTCAAAAGGCGAAGGGAATTAGTCACTGCAGTTCTGCTCTTAGAAACGCGTTCTGCAATATTATCCTGTTTCAGCTTAAATTCATCGATCAGGCGCTTATAGGCCATCGCTTCCTCTATTGGATTTAAGTCTTCCCGCTGAATATTTTCAATCAGGGAAATCTCAACTACCTGCTGATCATTAAATTCCTTAATGATTACCGGAACTTCTTTCAATCCGGCAAGTTTGGCTGCTCTCCATCTTCTCTCGCCTGCAATAATCTCATAGTAATCGCCTTTATCCGAAACCAGAAGTGGCTGTAAGATGCCAAACTGCTTAATTGATTCAGATAATTCCAGTAAAGCATCCTCATCAAACTGCTTGCGTGGCTGAGTTCTGTTTGGCTCTACCTTTGAAATCTTCACAAGCATTTCAGATTTCTTCGGTTCTTCAACTACTGTAGCTTGTGCTGTATCTTTTGTTTCTGCAGCACTCTTCACTACTGAAGCATTCAAAGAACCTTCTTCCTGCTGATGTAAGCTTTCATTTGTGGCAACTGGCTTTTGCTCTGGTTTTTTTTCAGCTGGCTTCACTGACTTCTCCGGGAAAAGAGCATCCAGACCTCTTCCAAGACCTTTCTTCTTAACTGCCATTACTCAACCTCCCTGTTTATCACTTCTTCCGCAAGAAGGCGATAAGCTTCTGCTCCTGTGGATCTCGGATCATAAAGAGTAATCGGCTGTCCGTAACTTGGAGCTTCTGCCAGTCTGACATTTCTCGGAATAATGGTCTTGTAAATATTCTGCTGAAGATTTTCCTTAACATTCTCTACTACCTGTAGCGATAAATTTGTACGGGCATCATACATAGTAAACACAACGCCCTCAATCTCAAGATCATTATTCAGCCTGTCCTTTACCAGATCAATAGTATGTATCAGCTGTGATAATCCTTCCAATGCATAGTACTCACACTGAATCGGAACCAAAACAGATGTCGCAGCAGTAAGTGCATTAATAGTAAGCATATTCAGAGATGGGGGACAATCAATAATAATATAATCATAATTATTCTTTATTTTGTCAGTAATCTCTTTCAATATGTATTCTTTATTATCAATACCAACAAGCTCAATCTCTGCGCCAGACAGATTTACATTTGATGGTATCAAATCTACATTTTCTACTACATCTTTGACAATCGTCTTCTCAACATCGGACTGTCCTACCAGAAGTTCATACAAGGTATCTTCTACTTCATTTTTATCAACACCTAATCCACTGGTAGTGTTTCCCTGAGGATCCATGTCAATTGTCAGAACCTTTTTTCCCTGTTCTGCCAGGCATGCAGAAAGATTAATGGCTGTGGTAGATTTGCCAACGCCGCCTTTCTGATTAGCAACCGCAATCGTTCTGCCCAATATCAACCCTCCCTTTCATATTATTTAGGTTACTGTTCACACAACATTTTTGTAAAAAGCAACATGTTTAATTGTAAAAAAGAAGCCTGCTTGCAGGATTCTCCACCTACGGCGGGGCACCTCGAGCGCCATCTAACTTTCTGCCACAGTGTAATCCTACCTGGTAGGGCTTTTTATGCAATAGAAAATTTTAACAGAATTTCTTATTACATAAAAATGTTTCACGTGAAACATTTTGCAAATTTTAATTGCACACAATAACCAAAGTTTATAGATTACACCACCATCCTACAGGTTCTGCAATCTTATCATATAACTATTGCTATTATAACACTTTTAAATTTATCTCGCCACATAATGTTTCACGTGAAACATAGAAAATGGCATTTCTTTTCATAAAAATATTGTCTATTTTTATCTTCTTATTAATTATAACCCTGATTGTGGGATTTTAAACATTTTTTGGAATGTATTTGTTGGAAGTCAACATATTAAAAAAATTATCATTAATTTCTATTGCTATTTAATTGGTTGGTCGTTATTCCGGACGCGATTTCACAATGTATATTCACCGCCGCGCGTCGCAACGTTCCGGCAAGCTAATGACTAACTGCGACTAAGACGCTCAGGAGAACCTTCGCGCCTAAGTCTCCGTAAGTCATGGATCTCGCCTCCACTAAAACCGCTCCTGAAATGCGCGGCTTGCGAATATACATTGCAAAATCGCTGGTTACTGGAAAGGGAAGAAAGAAACAGTAACGACAACAACGGGGGTGGGGTGAAGTAGTTGGTATCCCGCAACTTTATTGTTTTTTCTAATCTATCGTTGTCAAGAAAGTATCGGGAAACCAATCACTCCCCCTCCCCCTTCGTTAAAAGTTCTTACCAACCAGCAAGTCCCAGCCAGTACACAGCATTTGGGCAATGTGTATTACTCCAGCGAGCCATTTTAGGCGCGCTCTTAGCGTAAGCGAAATCCAGCGCTTAGGTCGACTAATGCGTGAGGGTTCTCCCGAACGCATTAGTCGCAGTTAGCGATTAGTTCGCTGCAGCGTTGCGCCGGCGAGTGAGTAATACACATTGTCCAAATGCGTCCGCATTGAAGAACTTTTAATCAATTAAATAGGAATAGGTTTGGTAAAGCCAATAAAATCGCGAAGTATCAACCATATCTAAACAGGTTATCAAAAGCAAATAATATGTCTTTTTTCGTGAAGCATGTTACTGGTCACGAAATGAGCAGCAATCAGTAGCTGTTCACCGGTAATGCTCCGCGAGGTGTTTTTTGTGAAAAAGTTCACAGAAAGCCCGAGAATTGCGGCGCGAAATCATGCAAAGCATGATTTCTGTACATCGCGAAGCGCGTTACTGTTCACTCCGTTCACAGTAACTCAATATTCTGTCAATTCCTATTTATACGTCAAAAAACATTGTAAAATCAACCTCTTTGGCGTATAATATACATACAAACCCAAAGGAGGTCCTCTATAAAATGAAAGACACTAAACATAAAATTCTGACTCTGGCTGCGTTGACTACGATTGCCGCTGGTGTCATCCATCTCACCAATAGAGTAATTGTTGCCTCTTCCCAGTTAAAAGAAATGCTTGATTTTTCCAATCACAACTATTATAATTGGCGTTTTGGAAAAATATATTATACCAAGAAAGGAAAAGGCTCTCCTCTTCTTCTTATTCATGATACAATGCCTGGAGCCAGTGGATATGAATGGTCTCGTGTTGAAGATCAGCTTGCTCAAGAGCACACCGTATATACCCTTGATCTATTAGGTTGCGGACGTTCGGAAAAAGCTGGAATTACATATACAAATTTTCTTTTCGTACAAATTATCTGCGATTTTATAAAAAATGTAATTAAAGAGAAAACCGACATCATTGCAAGTGGTTTCTCATGTTCATTTGTTACTACTGCCGCTGCTTACGATAAAGAAAGCATTAATAAAATCATGTTTATCAATCCAGTAAGCATGATTTCTCTTGCCCAAACTACCACAAAAAAGGATAAATTATTCAAATTCTTTATCGAACTGCCTATATTTGGAACCTTTATCTACCACATAATTGTTTCACGTGAAACAATTAATGATTTCTTCCTCGATAAGCTTTATTATAATCCATTCCATGTAGACAAAGATGTCCTGGATGCATATTATGAAGCTGCACACAAAGGTGGTTATTATGCAAAATGCCTATACTCCAGCCAAAGTGCCAAATATATGAATATCAACATTCGTCATGCTGTAGAATCAATCGATAATAGTATTTATATCGTAGAGGGCGAAGATGAACCAAATGGTGCCGGAATTGTAGAAGCTTATCAGAAAGTAAATCCCGCAATTGAGTCAGCAACTATTCCATGTTCCAAGCATTTTCCACATATTGAGAATGTAGAAGCGTTTCTTGAGCAGGTTGGTGCATTCTTTTAATTAAAATAAAAATATAGATATGTCTTCAAAGCAGAATAAAAACTTCGAGATTGTATAATATAATCCCGAAGTTTTTTGTTATTGTAATAATAATTTATTATACTTTTCCTGCTCTTTCTATATTTCCAGAGCATATTAAAAAAAGTTTTCTACAAGATGTACGTCACAATTTGTGGGGCTTTGATCAGGATGAGGGCGCCGTAGCGGGCTGTGGCAAGTGAATTCAGGAAAAATATACTGCAAAGTGGAGACGTGCAGATTGCAGGAATAATTTCCAAGCACAATCCAAAGCTTTTTCGCATCGTTTTATTGTTTTTTCAATTATGTGCTGTTCTATTTTATCTTTATACAATCTTTTTGTTTTAATCAGAATTGTTTAAAATTACATTTCAACATGATAATATATTTTTTAGAGATCTTTTGCGGTTTTATTTGCTCGTTTCACTATTTAAAGTACGATAAATAGGTCTCTATTCTGCTTTTGCATCTATAAGTGTTATTTATTGGACTTTGTTGTATATTTTAGTAAGTTTTTGTTTTATAAAAACTATTATTTTGCTTTATATTCACCGTAATATTACAGAAAGTAATAGCAAAGTTTCTGTTTTCGAACTTTTTATATGCCTGCTAATGTAAAACCATATGAATAGAAGTCAAAGATTTTCAAAATTTATTTCAAAAAAACAATGCATATAAAAATTTGAACAGATAAAATAGCTAACGTTAATTACATATTTCATACCATTTGAAATGTCAGCAGACCAGAGCGTGTTTAAAAAAGGTATTCCGCAAGATATATGTCACAATTTATGGGAAATTTTATCCGGATGAAGGCATCGTAACGTGCTACGACAACCGAATTCAGACAAAATATACCGCAAAATCAGGCGTGCAGATTGCAGGAATGATTTTTAAATGTGTATCACAATTCACAGGAACTTTAGCTTAAATTCAGTTGCTGTAGTGAAGCACAGCGACTGAATCTAAATGAATATATAACAAAGAAAGGCGTACAGATTACAGGAATGATTTTTCAAGCACTCTCTCGCACATTGTTTTTGAAATAACTATACCCCCCATTTTCCGCGGATTCGTTTACATAAATAAACCTTAGAGCCTGTTTGAAAAAGGCTTTCTGCAAAATGTTCGTCACAATTTGTAGGAGTTTTCACCCGGATGAGGACGCCGTAGCGGGCTACGGTAACCGAATTCGGGTGAAATATACTGCAAAGTGGGGCGCGCAGATTGCGGGACCGCTATTTCAAACACGATCTGACGTAGCCCACCACGCTTTTTTTCACCCATACCTTCAATTTCTCGCATCCCGCTTGATCAATATCGTTATTTACAAAACGATGTACGAGCGTATTCATATTCGGTAAAATTTTTATGCAGCAGGCAATTCAACAGTTTTTTTCCAAATATCAAAAAAGATCCTTGTCCTGTTCTTTTCACAGGCAAAGATCTTTTATCATATTTTTTCAGCTACTACTCTTCAGCATCCTCTGGAGGCTCTGTCATTTCTGTTTCAGTACTATCTCCTGAAGCTGCAGAAGCATTTGTTTCAGGGTCTGCTGTCTCAGCACTTTCGTTTTCCACTTTCTCACCAGTTACAGCTTCAAATGCCTGAAACAGTTCTTTTACTGTCATTTTATTTACCAGATATACTTTTTTGTTTATAACAGCGGCATAGTAATTTGTATCATAGGAATAATACTTCACTTCCATTTCATTGCCATCTATATCTGTAAATTTCACAGTCATTTCTGGATCTGCATTGGACTTAAATTCATCAGTCAGACGTTTCTGTGCTGTCATGTTGATCAGCTTATTGTAGAACGTTGTAAATGTTGTGCTGTCCAGATCTTTTCCATTTAGTGTATAAGATAAGGTTACACTGGCTGAATTTATGGTACTTGCAGCAGAAGAGCTGTCATCTGTATTTTCAGTATCTTCGTCGGTCGAATCACCTGATGAAGTGTTATCATCAGCAGCATTTCCCTCTACATCGTTGCCGTCGGCAGCATCACTGCTGGTACTATCTGTTGTATCTTCATCTTCCGTCTCATCATCCGATGTTTCTACGTTTTCATCCTCAGATGTTTCACGTGAAACATTTACGATATAATCTTCTCCTCCGTAGTTCACATCCAGAGTATCCAGATTATTTGCAGACAAATAGCTTACTGTCAAATCCCAGAAATCAGCATTTGTTTTTCCAAGGAAAGTATCAAGAGAATCCTCGGATATTGTATAAATTTCGTTGCTGTCATTTACCCGAACATATCTTCCACCATCTGAAGATTGATCTCCAACCTGAATTACAAGTTCTCTGTCAACCATTTCAGTTTCCGGTTCTGAATCTTCTTCTGAATCTTCAGAACTTTCTGCGGACTCAGTATCTGCTGTTTCCACCCCAGCCTCGTCATCTGATTCAGTTACATCTGTATCTTCTGTTTCAACATTGTCATCTGCTGTTTCATCTGTATTCTCATTTTCTACAACTTCTGAATCTTCTGTGTCTGCCACATCCACATTTTCATCCGAGCTTTCGCTTCCATCTGTCTCAGAATCCACATCTTCATCTGAGCTTTCGTTTCCATCTGTCTCAGAATCCACATCTTCATCTAAGCTTTCACTTCCATCTGTCTCAGAATCCGCCGTTTCATCACCCTGATTCTCATTCTCAGATGCCTCTGAGACCTCCTCATCGCCATTTTCAGCCTCGTTTTCATCATCAGTGGACTCTTTCTCAACTTCTTCCTGATAATCCACTGTAATCTCTGCATACGGCTTATCTAATCCGTACTGAGAGAGCTCATCTTCTGCGCAGTTATAATTTACATAACTTGCATAAGCCACACTGGATAATGTACTGGCTAAGGAAGTTGCCTTCGCGGAATCTGCTTTCTCAGTCTCTCCATCACCAGTAATATTCCAGAAATTATTTTCATCTTTCTCTACAACATAGGAAGAATCTTTTCCATCTACAGAAATTTTGCTGACCGTAGAGGAATCCACAGTTGGGAAAACGCCGCTTTTTGCAAAGTCGTACAAAGTTCCCTCAAAAGAAGAAAACGTGGAATTGCTTACTACATAAACTGTAGAAGAATCCTTGTTCAAGTCAATGTATTCCTGACTTGTGGAATCATTCTCCATTCCAAGCTGGATTACTGTCGTTCCCCCATCTTCTGTGGTAACCGTGATCGTGTTATCCGGCTGATCCAGTTCATATTCTGATGCATCCTCCACATTTTCCAGTGTTCTTTCCGCTTTTATAGAATTCAGGGAGCTGACTAGTGTATCGATTTTATCCTGATCTACCGGGAAACCAGTTTCATCACTTTTCACCCAGGAATCTCCATCTTTTTCAAAGGTAACTTCTTTTTTATCAATTACAAATTTTATTGATTTCACATCAGCAGACGCTATGGAAATAATTTCCGGATTTTCTTCCTCCGCACTTTCAGTATCCGCGGCCTCCTGCTTGGCTACGTAGGTTTTTACGCCTACGTATGCGCCGCTGAGGACAACTAAAACGCCCACTGCTGTAATAAGATTTACTGATTTTTTCTTCATCAGGCTTTTCTCCTCTTTAACCAAATCATAAATCCAATCAACAGGAATGCTCCAGGAATCAGACCAATGGTACAGATTTTCCAGAAGCTTGCATCATATGCTGTCAAAGTCAGATAAGATACTTCCAGACTCTTTGATGGGATAGAAACTGTTGTACTGCCTTCTGTGTCTACCAGAGAACTTAAAGAAGCCATCACAAGTTTCTCATTTCCACCGGAAACCATCTGATTGATCTGGCTCTGCAGCAGGTTTGATGTGGAATAATAAATAATATGAGTCTCTTTATCATCATCTACAGTCTCTGTAATGCTGACACCCAGGTCAAATGGGCCATCCACATCACCGTCTTCCTTTTCAAGAGAACCGCTGTTCAAATCTGTCTTTGAATATGCGCTGTCGGAAGTTGTAAGAAGGCTTTCAATATTCACAGTGTCTCTCACATCATCAGATTTCTGGATTCCCTGCGCATACGGCATCAGAATGTAATATCCGGAAGAAGCCACATCAGATGTAATATCTGTGCTGTTTACAGTTGGAACCAGGTAGTACGGCATCTGAGCGGCATAATGCTGTGCATTTCCTTCAAATACCAGGCCATCTACTCTGCTTACGCCGTAGTTTTCCAGCACTGCATCAAAGTTTTCCATTTTTTCTCCTGTGTAATCGGAGAAAATCATTGCTTTTCCACCATTTTCCAGATAATCGATCAATGCAGTCTTCTCATCCTCTGAGATATCTGTTGTAGGAGAATCAATCAGCAGACAGCTGGCATCCTCTGGAACACTTCCCTCTGTAAGCAGATTCAGGGATTTGATTTCCATGTTTGCTTTCTCAATATCTTCCTTGATCGTAGAATCAAGCTCCTGCTCTCCATGTCCCTCTAATGTATACAATACCGGCAGGTTTTCACTGGTTACATATGCAATGGCACTTGTGATCTGACCTTCGCCGTCGAAGCCTGTTGTCTGATAACTGTATGTGTTGTAATCCATTGTAGATTCGTAAATATTGTTATAATTTACAACCTTATTTCTGTCTCCGCATACAACAATTAAGCTATTAGAGGAAAGGTTGTCACTGGTGTATTCACTGACAAATTTAGGATTGACCACTGGATCTTTCTGTTCCACCTTAATATGATCAGATTCATCTGCATATCTTTGAAGCAGATTACTGATAGTCTCATCCTCACTTCCGCTCTGGGCGATCTGGTATATGGTTACATCCTTGTCCAGATCTTTCAGCATCGCTTTTGTCTCATCACCGATGGTGTAAAGTTTCTCGGAGCTGATATCCAGCTGCGTATACTTTGAAGGAAGATTTCCTACAATCATATTTATAACAATAATGATAGCAACGAAAACAACAATCATAACAGAACTGTAGCTTCCATTTTTCAAGTACTTTTTATTAATACTGTCTTTAAATTTTCGTTTTTCTTTTTTGTTATTATTGTTATTATTTTCGACGCTTTCGATATTAATTACGTTTTTGTCGTTATTGTCAATATTGTTATCATTTTTCTTCTTAAAAAACATTTTCCCCACCTCCTTAATTCCAACGTCTCTTCAAAATTGTCTGCATGGTAAGGAATATACAAATGGCAATGACAGACAGGAAATAAAGAACTCCAGTCACATCAAAAATACTGTTTGTAAAGTTTTCAAAGTGTGAACTTAAGTTAAACACTTCAAGAACCTTCTGGATTCCTCCTTCAAACACGCTGGATTTTACAACGTAAACGATTACCAGTGCCACTTCTCCAATCACGCAGACAGCACCTGAGATCACTGCATTTTTAATCATACTGTAGATCATAAGGCTAAGCGCTATGATCAGAATGCCAAATGTCACACATGTAGACATTGCCGTCTCTGAGAAAAAGGAAGAAATTCCATTCATCATATAAAAAGCAAATAAAAATACAAAGGTAAGAACTGCTGCAATTACCTGGCTCTCAGTGATTGCTGAGAAAAATACGCCGATCGCAATGTTTGCACTTCCCAGAAGGAAAAATCCAAGGAGTGCTGTGTACGCAGAGCCAAATGCAACGGTTCCGAACTTTGACATGATCAGCGGATAGGTTGCCAGAACTGCAATAGGGATTGCATAAATAGTCACAAGTGCAAGATATTTTCCCATTACGATGCCGGATACAGATACTGGAGAAGTAAGCAGAAGCTGGTCTGTTTTCTGCTTTCTTTCCTCAGCAAGTACACGCATGGTCAGGATCGGCACTGCAATCAGAAACACAAAGGTCATGGCATTTAAAGTATATTCAAATTTCGGATAAGCAGCTGAAAGCTGGTACGCTGAAAAGTAAATACCTGCGATCAGCAACACAAAAAACATAAACAGGTAGCCGACCATGGAGGTCAGGTAGCTTTTCAGCTCTCTTTTATAAATAGCAAGCATGGTTTACTCTTCCCCCTTTTCTTCCTCAGATGCGGCAAAACTATCCTGTTTATCACCAGACAGTCCATTATCTGACACATCATTGGATACTTCGCCCGATTCATCAAACTCTTTTTCTTCAAGTCCATTATCAGGGACAGTATCTTCGTTTTTCTCATTCAAATACTTCTTAGCATCTGCTGCCGTCTTAAAGAAAGATTTTCCGGATTTTTTTCCTGACGCATCTTTATCTTTTTTCTCGCTCTCTGTAAGTTCAAGGAAGATCTCCTCCAGAGAAACTTTCTTAGACTGCATTTCAAGGATCGGACAGCTGGCATTTACCATACTGTAGAACACTTTTTCACGCACATCCATATTCTCTTCTGTTCCCACTGTAATGGCGTATACGCCTTCCTCCGGGCTTTTCTTTACCGTAACCTCTTTTACCCCTTCTACGGCCTCCAGAGCGGCTCTGATAGTGTCTTTCTGACCTTTTACAAGCAGATTCAGGTTGTTTGAGCCTGCTGCCAGTTTTCCCAGATTCTCAGGGGTATCGCTGGCTACCAGTTTTCCATGGGAAATGATCAGCACGTAGTCGCAAACGGCGCTGACTTCGGACAAAATATGGGAGCTAAGGATAACGGTGTGTTTCTGTTTCAGGCCTTTGATCAGATCGCGGATTTCGTTGATCTGTTTTGGGTCAAGACCGACAGTCGGCTCATCCAGAATAATAACCTCCGGGTAACCAAGCACAGCCTGCGCAATACCAACCCTCTGTCTGTAACCTTTAGAAAGGTTCTTGATCAGACGATTTTTCATGTCAGTAATCTTTACCATGTCCATGATTTCTTCGATCATAGTGGCTTTTTTATCTTTAGGAATTTTCTTCAGATCTGCTACGAATTTCAGATATTCCAGAACGGTCATATCAAAATAAAGGGGCGGCATTTCGGGTAGATATCCGATGCATTTTTTTGCCTCCTCAGGTTCTTCCAGAATATCATGACCGTCTATGACTACTGTTCCCTCGGTAGATGCAATATAGCCGGTTATCATATTCATGGTTGTGGATTTTCCGGCGCCGTTGGGGCCCAGGAAACCATAAATCTTGCCTTTCTCTATTTCAAAAGAAAGGTGGTCTACAGCGGTGTGATCGCCGTAGCGTTTTACCAGATTTTTTACTTCAATCAAGTTTCTTACCTCCTTCAAGTTGCAGATGCATGGCTTATCCCATGCATCTATCTATGATTATTTTATGTGCAACCTGTGAGGAAATTTAGATAATTATGTGAGAAATATGTGATTATTTTGTGTTGGAAATGTGTCCCAAAATAAAATACATTCCGCAAAGTGGGGCGTGCAGATTGCGGGAATGATTTTTCAGACACGCTCTAAGGCACGGGGATGTGGAATAGAAAAAAATCAAAGACAGTTGCGAGGAAGCTGGAAATCCTATGCCAGAATATACGATTAAGTGTGAGGATATTATGGTTATGTTTAAGAGCTTGGTTAGTAGCTTGGTTAATCACACTAACCAAGCTACTAACCAAACTATTCCCAATGAAGACAATTCCTTTGAAAGTGATTGAGACAGAACCTATGTTATCTCAGAAAAAAATCGCCGATATTATCGGAGGGAAATATAGTACGGATTTCTTCCTCTTTCAGGACTAAAGTTATCTTAATATTAACACATATTCTACGCCAACGGCTCCTTCGCCGGCAAGCCAGCCTTCCTGGGGTACTTCTTGGCGGTCGGTTTCATCTTCTTGATCACAACGAAAGAACGATCCATATCCGTGTCCATAAGTGGAAATTTCACTACATCCTGAACTTTTCCACCAAGGATTTTCACAGCATTTTCTGCCTGCGCAAGCTCTTCATCAATCTTGCCGGATTTATAAGAAATAAAGCTGCCTCCTTCTTTTACGAAGGGGATACAATACTCGGAAAGGGTGCTTAAATTGGCTACTGCGCGGGAGACACAGAAGTCGTATTTTTCTCTGTGTTCCTTCTGTTTCGCGTAGTCTTCGGCTCTTCCGTGAAGCGCTGTTACGTCTTTTAAACCAAGCATTTCGATTACTTCATTAAGGAAATTCACCCTTTTATTCAAAGAATCCAGAAGGGTAATTTTAAGTTCCGGAAAAGCGATTTTCAGCGGGATTCCAGGGAAACCAGCGCCGGTTCCGATGTCGATCACGGACTTTCCCGTCAGCTTTTTCTGGTCAAAGCTGCCTACTTTTACGATAGATAAACTGTCAAGAAAATGCTTTAAAATTACCTCGTTGTACTCGGTAATTGCAGTTAAATTCATTACCTTATTTTTCTCTACAAGGTACTCATAATAAGTGATAAACTGCTTCTTCTGCTCCTGGGACAGAGCAATTCCAAGCTCTTCTAATCCTTTCTCAAAGAGTGTTAAATCGTATTCCATATATGTCTCCTTATACCTCAAACTACTTACTTTCTAGTTGCTTAATACACAGCGTTTTTGCAAGTAATATTTCTTGGCAGGTCATTTCAGGTGCGTTTTTAACGAAGATGAAATCCACTAGAGCGTGTTTGAAAAAGGCTTTCTGCAAGATGTGCGTCACAATTTGTGGGAGATTTCGCCCGGATGAGGGCGCTGCATCGGGCTACGGCAACCGAACTCGGGTGAAATATACCGCAAAGTGGAGCGTGCAGATTGCGGGAATGATTTTTCAAACAGGCTCTGGCATATGATTATTACTTGCGTAAGCGCAAAAATACGCCTTTATTAACGATTTTTCCCATACTGCTCCATATAAACCAGCAGCACCGAAATATCCGCCGGTGAAACACCGGAAATTCGGGATGCCTGTCCAATGGAAACAGGTCTGTAAAGTTCCAGTTTCTGCCGTGCCTCAATACGCAGGCTCTTTACTTTCTCATAGTCCAGATCCTCTGGAATTTTCTTGGCTTCCAGCTTCTTAAACTGCTCTACCTGCTTCATCTGGCGGCGGATATAGCCGTCGTATTTAATATTAATGTTTACCTGCTCCTGCACATCCCAGGCAAGTTCAGGGCGGTTCTTATCAATAGGAGCCACATCTGCATAAGAAAGCTCCGGTCTGCGGATCAGCTCTGCAAGACTGATTCCTGACTTAAGTGGTGTGCTTCCTTTGCTTTCCAGAAGGCTCTGAACTGCCTCTGTCATACCCACATTTGTATTCTCCACACGCTGGATTTCTTCCGCTATCAAGCGTTCTTTTTCCACTACTTTTGCATAGGTTTCGTCATCTACAAGACCTACCTCCCAGCCCTTTTTACGAAGTCTCAGATCCGCATTATCCTGACGGAGAAGTAGACGGTACTCGGCACGGCTGGTCATCATACGGTATGGCTCATGGTTCTCTTTTGTAACCAGATCATCAATGAGAACACCGATATAAGCCTCAGAACGATCCAGGATCAGCTGCTCTTTTCCCAGCACTTCCATGGCTGCATTGATACCAGCGATCAGTCCCTGGGCTGCCGCCTCCTCGTAACCTGAACTTCCATTAAACTGTCCGCCACTGAAAAGACCTTTAATTTTCTTAAACTCCAGCGTTGGATAAAGCTGTCTTGGGTTAATACAATCGTACTCAATAGCATAAGCATTCTTCACAATTTTTGCATGCTCAAGGCCTGGTACGCTGTGGTACATTTCCTCCTGCACATCTTCCGGCAAAGAGCTGGACATACCGCCAATGTACATCTCATTTGTGTACATTCCCTCTGGCTCAATAAACACCTGATGTCTTTTTTTATCTGCAAAACGAACTACTTTATCCTCAATAGAAGGGCAATAACGCGGACCAGTTCCTTCGATCATACCAGAGTACAGTGGGGAACGATCCAGGTTTGCACGGATGATATCATGGGTAGCCTCATTGGTATAAGTCAGCCAGCAGGATTTCTGCTCGATCTGCACATCCTCCGGATCTGTGGAAAAAGAAAATGGCACTACTCTCTCATCCCCAAACTGCTCTTCCATCTTGCTGTAGTCGATGGTATTTCCTGCAATTCGGGCAGGTGTTCCAGTCTTGAAACGGAACATTTCAATTCCCAATTCTTTCAGAGAATCAGTCAGATAATTGGCTGCCTGCAGTCCATTTGGACCTGTATAATTGCTTACATCACCGTAAATACAGCGTGCTTTCAGATAAGTTCCAGTACACAAAACTACCGCCTTACAATGGTAGACAGCGCCGGAATACGTCTTCACACCTGTGATCTTGCCATCCTCTACCAGAAGCTTGGTAACCTCTCCCTGGCGGATGGTCAGGTTCTCCTGATTCTCCAACGTCTTTCTCATTTCATTACTGTAAGCCTGCTTATCAGCCTGAGCACGAAGGGAATGCACTGCCGGACCCTTGGAACAGTTCAGCATCTTAGACTGAATAAAAGTCTTGTCAATATTTTTTCCCATCTCTCCACCAAGAGCATCCAACTCACGGACCAGATGTCCCTTTGAACTACCGCCTACATTTGGGTTACAAGGCATCAGCGCAATACTCTCTGCGCTTACCGTAAACATGATCGTACTCAATCCCAGTCTCGCCCCAGCCAACGCTGCCTCACAGCCAGCATGTCCGGCACCGACCACTACTATGTCATAATTCTCCTCTAAATGTTTCATTTTTATCTCCTCTATAACACACTCATTCATATATTATCGCGTCCCTCTACCACTACTTACCCATACAAAACTTACTAAATATCTCATTCACCAGATCTTCCCCAACTTCTTCCCCGGTAATTTTCCCCAAGCTTCCATAAGCAGCCATCAGATCAATGGAAAAGAAGTCTTCCGGCATGCCATCCTCAATACTCTGTTTTACCATTGCAAGGCTGTCTGCTGCCTCTTCCAATGCCTCTTTGTGACGGGCATTTGTAATATAAACCTCATCGTTAAAGGAGATTTTCCCGCTGAAAAACATACTC
Organism: Ruminococcus sp. RTP21484sp1_RTP21277st1_D2_RTP21277_210401; assembly: GCF_040924225.1. Taxonomy (NCBI): domain Bacteria; kingdom Bacillati; phylum Bacillota; class Clostridia; order Eubacteriales; family Oscillospiraceae; genus Ruminococcus; species Ruminococcus sp. RTP21484sp1_RTP21277st1_D2_RTP21277_210401. Next base: position 46,743 of record NZ_JBCOMJ010000023.1, read on the forward strand.
TTAATGGTATCCGCCAGCTGGGCAATTCCAGTCTCCTCTTTCGCAGAAATCGGAATGAGAGGATGGTTGATTTTCTCCTTTAATGCCTCCATACTCACAGCCGAAGCAAGATCTGTTTTATTGTACAGTACAATTGCTTTTCTGTCTTTCAGCATTTCAATGATTTCTTCATCATTTTCATCAAGCGGTGTAGAGCTGTCTACTACGTATAACACCAGATCTGCACCCTTTGCAACCTCCCGTGCCCTGGAAACACCGATTTTCTCCACCACATCCTCTGTCTCGCGAATGCCTGCCGTATCCACAATTTTCAGCGTAATTCCATGAAGGGTAATATACTCCTCCAGAATATCTCTTGTAGTACCCTCAATATCCGTTACAATGGCCTTATTTTCCCCTACAAGAAGGTTTAACAGGGAGGACTTACCTGCATTTGGCTTACCCACGATAACCGTCTCAATTCCTTCCCGGATGATCTTGCCATCTGTGGAAGTTTTCAACAACTCTTCAATGGATTTCTGCTCTTTTTCCACAATTCCATGTAATTTCTGTGGATATCCCTCCAGACTGATGTGCTCCGGATCATCCAGAGCAGACTCGATAAAAGCAATCTCGTAGATCAGGTCGCTTCGAATCTCCTTGATGGTCTTCTGTACAGAGCCTTTCAGCTGACTCATGGAGCTTTTCAACGCATATTCATTCTTCGCCTGGATCACATCCATAACTGCCTCTGCCTGGGAAAGATCCAGCCTGCCATTTAAGAAGGCTCTCTTGGTAAACTCTCCGGGACCAGCAATCTTGGCGCCGTTTTTCAAAACCGTTTCCAGAACCCGGTTCATGGCATAGACACCGCCGTGACAGTCAATCTCCACGGTATCTTCTCCTGTGAACGTTTTGGGGGCGCGCATAACCATGACCAGAACTTCATCCACCGCTTCTTCTCCATCATAAATATAACCATAATGAATGGTGTGGGTGGGCACTTCTTTAATTTTCTTTTTCCCGCCCTTGGAACGGTAAATGCGGGATATAACGTCCATGGCTTCCGGGCCGCTGATTCGGATGATTCCGATTCCCGAAGCACTCACAGCAGTAGATATCGCTGCAATCGTTGTATTCATGTGATTTCCTCCATGTGAATTACAATCCAAATTATAAACTTAACACATCTTATGATACCAGTGTCAAAAGGTCAAAAATCCGTTCGTGCTTGCACGATAAGGCGTTTGAACCTGGGACACGCCAAATATGAGAAAGCAGCGATTTACGTAGTAAATCAGCGGATTTCGAATATTTGGAGGATTGTGGGAACAGCGTAGCTGGATCGCAATCCTGGGTATCAAATGAGTGGCAAAAGACTTTTTGACACTCCTATCATCTTATTTTATTATACAAAAAAAGTTACCCCAGGGAAAGATATTAAAACAAAAGCATAACGCTTCAGTTCTTCCATCTTTCACCTGGAATAACCTCTTATTCATTCTGCAAATCTTTTATAACACATTCAGATGTTTTATGCAAGATTTACCATCTTTTTAATTTTACAACCACATGACGATACGGCTCTTCGCCTTCGCTGACAGTCTCCACATACTTATTACCCTGAAGCGCTGAGTGAATGATTCTTCTCTCATATGGGTTCATCGGCTCAAGTACAACTGGCTTTCTGGTTTTCTTAACCTTGTAGGCAATTCCTCTTGCAAGATTCTCCAGAGTCTCTTTACGACGTCTGCGGTAATCTTCTGTATCGAGCTTTACTCTGATATAGTTTGCTTTGCCCTTATTTACAACAAGGCTTGTAAGATACTGGAGGGAGTCAAGGGTCTGTCCTCTCTTACCGATGAGAATTCCCATATCCTCTCCTTCAAAAGCAACTTCCAGACAACCGTCATTTGTGTTGTATTTGGAAGTGATCTCCACTTCACCAAGATTCATAGATGCAAATACATCGCGAAGGAAAACAATTGCTCTCTCTTCCACTTCTTTGATCTCTACCGGATCTGTGATGATCTCAACAGGTTTGGACTGTTTCGGCTTCTCTTCTCTTGGCTCTTTCGGCATTTTTTCTTTTGCCGGTTTTTCTTTTACAGGACGCTCCTTAAAAGGTTTCTCCTTCGGCTGGCGCGGCTGTTTTTCTTTTGGCTCTTTAAAAGGCTTTGGCTCTTTCGCCTCTTTTACAGGTGCTTTTTCTTTCACCGGTTCACTCTTTGGTGCCGGTTTCTCAGCTTTTACAAAAGGTTTGGCAGGCTTTCTATTCTGCTCTTCCTTAATCGCATCCACTTTAACAGTATCAACGATTTCCTGTATCTCATCCTCTTCAGAAACTGTATTGATCTTGCGTGCTTTAATGATTGCCGGTTTGCTTCCGATGCCAAAAAATCCGGAACTACCTTCAGAAACCACTTCAATTTCCAGCTGATCACTGGAAACACCTAATTCGATGCACGCCTTGGTGATTGCTTCATTTTTCGTTTTTGCTGAAAACTGGATAAACTCCTCCATCTATGAAACCCTCCGTTCCCGACAACAATTACTTCTTCTTGTTTCTCTCGTCAAAATCCCTGACCATATTTGCTTTTGCTGTAATACTTCCAGGTTTTGCATTTCTTGCATTCTGGTAGGATTCCTCTACTTTTCTGGCTCTCTCTTCTGCGTTTGTGTTACTGGAACCTTTATCAATCTTGGTATTGATATTCTTAGTAGACTGGTTTGCCTGATTGGTGATCTTCTGCGGCGGAAGTCCTTCTTTCGTACGCTGTTTCTCCATCTTCTTCATGTTCTCGTTTACCAGATCATTGATATCCATCTTATCAAGATGACGATTGATAAACCACTGCTGAACACTTCTTACAACCGCACTTGCGATCCAGTAAATACCAAGACCTACCGGGAATGTGAAACAGAATACTGCTGACATAAGCGGCATAACCGTATTCATAGTCTTCATGGAAGCCTGCATCGTATCAACAGCTCCTTCAGCAGATGAAGTAGCCTGTGGCATAAGCTTATAGTTCAGTACCTGAGTCGCCCATGCAAGAATAGGAATCAGAAGTGCAGCGATTGCCAGTGCAATAGATGCTCCCTCAAAAGCAGCCTTAATGTAGTTCAGAGGCTGATCTGCAATGTTTAATCCACAGAAATTCTGCATTTTGGAAATTTCTGCAGACGTGGTGTTAATGGTATCTGCAAATCCCTTAAACTGATCCATTGATGCAAGATCTTTCCACTGAGATGGAGATAATGCATAAAGGAAATCGATGACAGAATTACTGGTCGCTTTTCCGTTATCCAGCGCCAGCTGTACACGAGTCATCTTATTGTCTGTGATAAAGCTCTGGATCAGGTCTGTGTAGCCACTTACGCTTGTGATCTGATCAACAAGGCCTGTGAAAACATTCTTTACACTGCCAACATAACCAGGAATTTTGTAAATAACCTGCCATAATGCCATCAGGACAGGAAACTGGATCAACAGCTGCACACAGCTGCCGGTAGGTGAAACACCGTATTTCTGATATACAAGCTGAGTTTCTTCCTGCATTTTCTGCACGGACGCCTGGTCTTTTTTATCTTTGTATTTCTTCTGTATCTTCTGAAGCTCAGGCTGCATAACAGAGCTTAACTTAGAAAACTTCTGCTGTTTAACCTGCAATGGTGTCATCAGTGCATAAATAATAATACTGAAGATAATGATACAAAGACCCAGGTTCTGAATACCCACCAGATCAAGAACTCTGTAAATCCCGTCCATGATCCAGCCCATAATAGAAGCAACCTGTCCAATAATCGGGACACTGCTCTTCGTTAATAAAATCATATCCAAGTTTGTTTCCTCCTAGGCTTTTTCGGTGTAACTATTCAATTGTCAAAGTTTGAGTTTTTGTGCTGAAAATCAGTTTAAAGTGTCATTTATTGTACACCATCTGTTTCAGTACAGTTTATGGCACAGGATCGTATCCTCCATGTGAAAAAGGATTGCAGCGCAAAATTCTCCACACTGCAAGAAGCCCGCCCTTTAACGCACCATATTTTTGAATTGCTTCTAAACCATATTGAGAACATGTGGGAATATAAGGACATTTTGTTCTCTTCATCGGCGATATATATTTCTGATAGAGACGAATCATATGAATCATGATATTCCTTGGACTAAATCTGCTCATGATAATTTCTCCTGCAAATCTGTTTCAATATTGCCGCTCCTTTACCGAACCAACAATACTGCCCAAATACCGTTTAATCTTCCACATGAAGCTCAGCCTCACGGCGGATCTTCATTCTGCCTGCAAGATGCATAAGCGCACTCTCAATCTCCTGATAGGACTTGTCCTTTGCATTTGGTCTTGCGACCACTACAATGTCCAGTCCCTGCCGGAAGGATCTTTCATTCAGGCGGTAGCTCTCTCGTATCAGTCTGGTGACTCTGTGGCGTACCACACTATTCCCAACTTTTTTACTTACAGATATTCCCAGACGATTCTCCATGTGCCTGTCATGGTTCTCAAGCACATACATCACCAGATACCGATTTGCCTGTGATGTTCCTTTTCGGTATACCCTTTGGAATTCGTTATTTTTCTTTAAGGAGTCTGAGTATTCCATCTGATTCTCCTTTATATGATATTGAAATAATTATTTCTGTATAGAAGAAAAGACCACAGTAACTGCGGTCTTAACGGTCTTAAGCAGATAACTGCTTTCTTCCTTTTAATCTTCTGGCAGCTAATACTTTACGTCCGCCTTTTGTGCTCATACGAGCTCTGAAGCCATGGACTTTCGCTCTAGATCTTTTTTTCGGCTGAAATGTCATTTTCATAGGTAAAGCACCTCCTTTATCTATATGGAATTTAAAATTATTAACCTAATCAGAACATCATTTCAATTATATTCATAAATGGCATTCTCGTCAAGTAAAAATTCTTGCTTTCCTAGAATTTTTTATATCCACAAAGTTTTCCACACTGTGCATAACCTGTCATTTTGAAAAGGTTTACGTAACATTATCCACATTTTGTGGATAACTTGTGGATAACCTGGGGATTATCAGCAAAAATATCCACTTTTGACTGTTGATTTTAACGCATATGTCACAAAAAACGGTATATTTCGAGGGGATTCGACAGTGGATAGAGTTATACACATAATTTTTCATTATTGAAACCCGTAAAACCATGTTATGGTAACCAGAATGGTTATCAACCTTTTTATCCACATTTATCCACACACAAAATGTTGATAACTTTCCAGTTTATTCACAAGATATCCCCCATTTTTTTTCTGGAATTTTTTTATTATCCACTGCAATTTTTTCAAATTGTGGATGTTTTGTGGACAATTCTGCACTTTTCCCCAGTTGTTTTTCCTATTTTCACGTCCAGTACAACATTTTCCCACCCACATCCCCACCCTTTTACGACAATCCACAGCAGTTCTGATTTTTTCTCCGAATGTGCATAATTTTCCACATAAATTTCCTATATAAATAAGATTTTGTCGTTGCGAAAAGACAGGATTTATTATAATATATATAAGGATATTTATGTCCGTTTATCAAAATACCAGTAAAATTCCGGTATATTTAGCCTGCCACACCCTAATTTCCTGTTTCCAGCTGGTATTTTGATAAACGGACATGTCGCCGACGGACGGCATCATTTAATATAAGAAACAATCAGATGTGTACGGGAGGAAAAAATGAGCACAGTAATAGAAAAATGGGATGAAATCCTGGGAATTGTGAAAAAGGAGCACGATCTTTCCGATGTTCGATTCGACACATGGCTGAAACCCCTGAAGGTTTATGATGTCAGTGGAAATGTAGTTACCATCGTCGCTTCCGACCAGGTGCGATTAAGCTACATTAATAAGAATTACAAACTGCCTCTGCAGGTTACCATAAGCGAAGTTACCGGAATGACCGACTGCGAAGTGAAATTTATCCTTCCAGAAGACGTCCCGGCGAAGAAATCCATTTCCGACGCTGCACCTGATCAGGACAACCGTTTTAAGGCCAGATGTGAAGAAGCAAATCTGAACCCCAAATATACATTCAATACTTTTATCGTGGGCAGCAACAACAAACTGGCTCAGGCTGCAGCCCTGGCAGTAGCGGAATCTCCGGGAAATACGTACAATCCGCTGTTTATCTATGGTGGTGCAGGACTTGGCAAGACCCATCTTATGCATTCCATCGCCCACTTTATTATTGAAAATGATGATAACAGTAAGGTTCTCTATGTTACCAGTGAGGAATTTACCAATGAGCTGATCGAGACCATCCGTAATGGAAATAACACCGCCATGAGCAAATTCCGCGAGAAATACCGTAACATTGATGTCCTTCTCATTGATGATATTCAGTTTATTATAGGAAAGGAATCCACGCAGGAGGAATTTTTCCACACCTTCAACAGCCTTTACAGTGCAAACAAACAGATTATCATATCTTCCGATAAACCGCCGAAGGATATGGAAATTCTGGATGAGCGTTTCCGTTCCAGATTCGAATGGGGACTGATCGTGGATATTACTCTGCCGGATTACGAAACCAGGATGGCCATTCTTCATAAAAAAGAAGACATGGACGGCTACAATGTAAGCGAAGATGTTATCAAATATATTGCAAATAATATCAAATCCAACATCCGTGAGCTGGAAGGTGCCTTCAATAAGGTAGTTGCTTATGCAAAACTGGAGAAAAAAGAGGTTACCCTTGAACTTGCCGAGCAGGCTCTGAAGGATATCGTCGCACCGAATGAAAATAAACAAATTACTGCAGACTACATTATTTCTATGGTAGCAGAGCATTTTAATGTAAGTACTGCCGATCTTTGTGGAAATAAAAGAAGTTCCAAGATCGTGATGCCAAGACAGGTGGCAATGTATCTTTGCCGTGAAATTCTGGCGATCCCGCTGAAAAATGTAGGACAGTATCTTGGAAATCGCGACCACACTACCGTTATGCACGGAGTAGAAAAGATCGAAAAGGAGCTCCAGAACAACGAACAGCTCCAGAACACCATTGATACATTAAAGAAAAAAATTAATCCACAAACTTAACACATTTTTTCCACATTTCATGTGTATAAGATGTTGACATTATGTGTATTAATGTGAATAACTTTTGGCGACAAAATCGCTTATGTGGTTTTACACAGGTTATTCACACTCTAAACCAATGCTTTTACACGAAGTTATCCATACCCGAAACCCTTTTATTCACTGGGCGGAAGTGAGTTTTTCACATATTCACACCCCCTACGGCGGATACGGCGGATATCTTCTTAAATATATTTAATGAAAAACCCATTTTCTCCAGAAAGGAAGTTATACACATTATGAAAATCATTTGCTCCAAAAGTAACTTATTGAAGAGCGTCAGCATTTCCTTAAAAGCTGTACCATCCAAAACAACTATGCCAATTCTGGAATGTATTCTGATTGATGCAACAACAAATCAGATCAAATTTACTACTAATGACATGGAACTGGGAATCGAAACCATTGTCGAAGGTACTATAGAAGAAAAAGGAATGGTTGCCCTGAATGCGAAAATCTTTTATGAGATCATCAGAAGACTTCCAGACAACGATGTTACCATTAAAACTGATGAAAAATTCGCTGCAACTATTACCTGTGAGAAAGCGAAATTCAATATTCCTGGAAAATCAGGGGAAGATTTTGCATATCTTCCTATGATTGAAAGAGATGAACCATTAACTATCTCTCAATATACATTAAAAAATATGATTTATCAGACAATATTCTCAATTGCAGTCAACGATAACAACAAATTAATGACTGGTGAGCTGTTTGAAATTAAGGATAATTGTCTGAAAATTGTCTCCCTGGATGGACACCGTATTGCAATCCGCAAAATGCCTTTGAAGAAAGACTATTCAGACCGCAAGGTTGTGGTTCCAGGTAAGACTCTTAACGAGATCAGTAAGATTTTATCCGGAGAAATGGATGACGTAGTCAGCATTTTCTTTACCAATAATCATATTTTATTTGAATTTGACCAGACTATGGTAGTTTCCCGTCTGATCGAAGGGGAATATTTCCGTATTGACCAGATGCTTTCCAGCGATTATGAGACCAAACTTTCCATTAACAAAAAAGAATTTCTGGATTGTATCGACCGTGCTACACTTCTTGTAAGAGAAGGAGATAAGAAACCGATCATTATCCACATTACAGATGGCAGCATGGAGCTGAAGATTGATTCTGCAATGGGTTCCATGAACGAGGATATTGATATTGAGAAAGAGGGAAAAGATATTCTGATCGGATTTAATCCCAAGTTCCTGATCGATGCACTGAAGGTTATTGATGATGAGACCATCGACATTTACCTGGTAAACCCGAAAGCACCTTGCTTTATCAGAGATGAGGAAGAAACTTACACGTATCTGATTCTTCCGGTTAACATAAATCAGAACCAGGCAAGATAATGACACTTGCCACAGAGAGAAACGTAACAGACAATTGGAAGAGTATGGAAGTGAACACGGACTGCCAATAATGGCTGGAGACAGTCTGGAAAACGAATTGCAGTCGTGATGCCAGAAGAGTGGAGGCAGAAAATTGGAAATCAGAATCAGAGATGAATTTATCAAACTTGGCCAGGCACTGAAACTTGCTGAACTTGTATCAGACGGTGTTGAGGCAAAATATGTGATCAACGACGGACTTGTAAAAGTAAATGGCGAAGTAGATACCAGAAGAGGCCGCAAGGTTTATGGCGGTGACGTTATTTCCTATAATGGCCAGGATGTGAAGGTTCTGTCCGGAAACGAGTAAAATGGCTTATATTGAATCCATAAAATTAAGCAATTTCAGAAATTACGAATCGCTGGAACTTTCTTTTGACAAAGGAACCAATATTTTTTATGGGGATAATGCCCAGGGAAAAACAAATATCCTGGAGTCTGTGTATCTGTGCGGAACCAGCAAATCCCATAAAGGAAGCAAAGACCGGGAGATTATCCGCTTTGAACAGGATGAAGCCCATATCCGCATGATGGTTGGAAAAGATTCCATGTCTTACAAGATCGACATGCATCTTCGGAAAAATAAGGCCAAGGGCGTGGCAATCAACGGGCTTCCCATAAAGAAGGCGAGAGAGCTTCTCGGTGTGGTGAATCTGGTTTTCTTTTCCCCGGAGGATCTGAATATTATCAAAAACGGTCCGGGAGAGCGACGAAGATTCATGGACGCGGAGCTTTGTCAGCTGGATAAACTATACCTCACAGATCTTGCCGGATACAATCATGTTCTGAACCAGAGAAATAAGCTGCTGAAGGATATGTATAAGCAGCCGGATCTTGGGGCGACTCTGGATGTATGGGATATGCAGCTGGTAAATTATGGCCGTAAGATCATTGGCAAAAGAAGAGAATTTGTGGAGTCCCTTAATGAGATCATTAAGGAAATTCACAGAAATCTTACCGGCGGTATTGAAAATATAGAAGTGATATATGAACCAAGCGTGGAGAGTGAGGCTTTGGAAGAGAGCCTTTTCCGCAACAGAGACCGGGATCTTCGGATGAAAATGACTTCGTCCGGTCCTCACAGGGATGACCTGATGGTGGCTGTAAACGGAATTGACATCCGCAAATATGGTTCGCAGGGGCAGCAGAGAACAGCAGCTCTTTCCCTGAAACTTTCGGAGATTTATCTGGTGGAGAAGATCATTCATGATAAACCGGTTCTGCTTCTGGACGATGTCCTTTCGGAGCTGGATAGCAGCCGTCAGAATTATCTTCTTGAGAGTATTCATGATATTCAGACCATGATCACCTGTACTGGTCTGGATGATTTTGTCAGTCATCAGTTTACGATCAATAAAGTGTTTCACGTTGTGGCGGGGCATGTGTATCAGCCGATGGGATGTCCTGCAGATAAATAAGCTTGCGAAGTAGTATGCGATATGCTAAACTGGCATTAACTATGGAAAGTTGGTGAAAAATTTGGACAAAGAGGAATTTCGGGTTAAACTTGAAGAGATTAACCATTTAGTAGAACAGAAGGACTATAAGGGAGCCATGAATGTTGTAGACAGCATTGACTGGCGCCGTGTGAAAAATGTTCGTACCCTTTGTGTGGTTGGTGAAATCTATGCTGCCAATAAACGCTATGAGGACAGCAAGGAAATTTTCCTGCTGGCTTATCACAGAGCCTCCATTGGTAAGAACATTCTTTATCGTCTTGTAGAAGTTTCCCTGAAGCTGGGACAGGTTTCCGAGGCAGTGGAATTTTATCAGGAGTACAGGGAAGTTGCGCCAAATGATAATACGCAGTACATCCTGAAATACAAGATCCTGAAAGTAAAAAAGGCTCCTCTTGCAGAGCAAATCAAGGTTCTGGAGGATTATAAGGAGAAAGAATTTACCGAAAAATGGTCTTACGAGCTTGCCAAACTGTACTATCAGGATGGTGACAAAGAGAAATGTCTGGAGCTTTGCAACGAGATCATTCTCTGGTTCAACGAGGGTAACTACGTGATGAAGGCTATGGACCTGAAACAGCGTATGGGTGCTCTTACCGGCGAGGAGAAAGAGCGGTATGAACAGCAGTTTGTACCGAAGCTTCTGAAACCTGAGGAAGCAGATACCATCAAGGAAGAAGAGAAAGCACCGGAAGCTGAGAACCAGGGAAGTGAATCTATTGAAAGTATTCAGATCAAGAATGAGGATCTGGATGGCGTAGAGAGTCTTCAGGATAAAATTTCCAAAGGACTTCGTGACATTTTTGGAAGCCGTAAGATGGATGAAATGGAAGACAGCATTGTTTCCACTGAGCAGACGAAAGAGGTTCAGGAAGAAATGCTTCGTGATCCGGCTTCTGAGAAAGAATATGAAAGTGTACCGGAGCTGGAGCCTGAAACTGGCAAGGTGAAAGTGGAGAATACCAAGGAGAATGTTGCTGAAGAATCTGTGAGTACAGCAGATGAGACTGCGGAGGAATCAGCAGAAGCAGTTTCCGAAGAGAATACAGAAGGTTTAGAGAATGCAGATTGTTCAGAGTCGGCAGAAGAGAAGAACGCATTTTCCACAGAAACAGAAACACCTGTTGAGAACCTGAAAATGCCTACACTGAATATTCCGGATTCTATGAAGAATATGGTACCGGAAGAGATTGAGGTTCCCAAGGCGCCTGTACAGAATAACCTTTTCAGTGATGAGGCTGATGCTGCGGAGAAAATGAAAGACGAGAAACCTGCATTTGATTTTTCAAATTTCAATCTGGAGGATACGATTCTTGCTGCTGCTTCTGCACAGGGAATTGAAATTCCGGATGAGAAGGTAGATGAAGAGAAAGTTCAGGAAGAAAATAAAGAAATTGTAGAAGCTGCCCAAGAAATATCTACGAAACCTCAGAATGCTGTAAAAGAAGAAAAGGCAGAGGATATTCCAGAAGAAGAGGAAGTTATCACTGAGGACGAGGAAGAAATCGAGCCAGAACCAGAGCAGAAAAAGCCGGTTGTAGAGCTTGAGGAAGAGGAATTCCTTTCCGAAGAGGATCTTCAGGCTGCTGAGGATGAGTTTATGAATGGCCCGGCAGGTCATAAGGAGAAAGAAGAGCCTTCTGATGATTCCATGTCTGAGGATGAATTTATTGCCAAACTTCTCAGAGAGAGCATTGGCGAAGAAGAGGATGAGGATATGCCTCCAGCTGCAGATGATGTGGTTGAAACGGAAGATGCAGAGGAAGAACCGGAAGATTCTGAGGACGAAAACTTTGATTTTGACGAGGATGAAGAGGAAGAAGAGTCTTCTGAATCTCTTTCCGAGGAAGAAGAACTGGAACAGTTTATTGATTCTATTCAGCCAAAGGATAAGAGAAATCCATCTGACATTGTGCCAAGAGAGAAATCACTTACCGATGATGAGAAGAAGCTGTTTACATATTTTGTAAAGGTTCCGGGAATGCGGGAACAGCTGATCAGTGCACTTTGCGATGTGCAGATGGCAGCGGCTGATAAGACCTCCAAGACTGGAAACGTGATCGTCATGGGTGGGAAAGAAACTGGTAAGACAAGACTGATCGCAAGTCTGATTCCGGCAATCTGTAAAGAGCTGAATCTGCCGGCTTCCAAGGTGGCTTATGTGTTTGCCGACCAGCTGAATGAGATGGATATTACGAAAGTGATTGGTAAACTTAGCGGTGGTTTCCTTGTCATTGAGAATGCTAATCAACTGACACAGGAAACAGTGGATATTCTGGATAAGGCTATGGAGTTCCGCACAGACGGACTTACTGTGATTATTGAGGATGAGAAGATCGGAATGCGTAAGCTGATTGCAAGATTCCCGAAATTTGCCAAGAAGTTTACATCCATGATCAACATTCCGGTATTTACCAATGATGAACTTGTAAACTTTGCAAGAGTTTACACCAAGGAAAATGGTTACAAGATCGACCAGATGGGAATGCTTGCATTGTATAATCTGATCGGTGTGAACCAGAAAGAAGACCAGCCTATGAACATTGGCGCAGTTAAGGAAATGCTTGACGCAGCAATGGCGAAATCCCAGGGCGGACTTCTGAAGTTTAATAAGAAAAAGAGAGTAGACCGTGATGGATTTACGGTTCTTTATGAGAAAGATTTTGCAAAATAAGTAATAGGGGAATTGCAGACAGCTGCCCAGATTGTGTGATTTGCAGATAATGATTAAATAATTTAAAAGAAAGAGGAAATTAATATGACCAGACCTTATTTAGGAAATCCGAAATATACCATTGAAGTTCTTCAAAAGTATAATTTTGCTTTCCAGAAAAGGTTTGGTCAGAATTTTCTTATCGATACCCATGTTCTGGAAAAAATAATCGAGGCTTCCAAGATCACCAAGGATGATTTTGTTCTGGAAATCGGACCGGGTATTGGAACCATGACCCAGTATCTGGCTGAGGTAGCCAGAGAAGTGGTGGCTGTAGAGATTGATAAGACATTGATCCCGATTCTGGAAAATGATACTTTGAAAGACTGGGATAATGTGACTGTGATCAACGAGGATATCCTGAAAGTTGATATTGCGGCGCTGGCACAGGAGAAAAATGGGGGCAAGCCTATCAAGGTGGTTGCCAATCTGCCTTATTATATTACCACACCAATCATCATGGGACTTTTTGAAAACCATGTTCCCATTTCTTCCATCACCATTATGGTACAGAAGGAAGTGGCAGACAGAATGCAGGTTGGTCCTGGAACAAAGGATTACGGTGCTTTGTCTCTGGCTGTTCAGTATTATGCCAGACCGCAGATCATTGCGAATGTTCCGCCGAACTGTTTTATGCCAAGACCGAAGGTGGGAAGTGCTGTTATCCAGCTTGTGAGATATGAAGAGCCGCCAGTGCAGGTGGACAATGAGAAGCTGATGTTCAGGCTGATCCGGGCATCTTTTAATCAGAGAAGAAAAACATTGGTAAATGGACTGAAGAACTCCCAGGAGCTTGATTTTTCAAAAGAGGAAATTGAGAAAGCTATGGCAGAGACCGGAATTCCGGTAAATGTGAGAGGCGAAGCGCTTACTTTAGCAGAATTTGCTGATCTTGCGAACGTATTTAATAAATTGAGATAGAAGGAACTGATTTACTGCATAAATTTCATACAAATAAAAATCACCCGGTGGCTAGACGGGTGATTTTTATTTTGTCTCAAATATATTTTTTAAAAGGAAGGAGAGTCAATCACTTTTGGGTGACTGACATATGAAAAAGAAATTTTATAAAAATAATGTTGGCTGTTATTATTTTTATGATGTTAGTATATCGGGAAAGTTTGAAAGAATCGTGTTTATCTTATGAAAAATTAGTGAACGAATTTGAAAAGATTTGTAACTTCCTGGAAAAATGGGCTGTTTTTGGAGATTAGTTATAAAAAGATTATAAAGTTTTTAGATACATTTTACAAATAAAAGGAAAAGGTGTAGTATAATGGGCTGGAATCTGGAGGAAGATTTATTTCCGGTATTGATTAAATTTCAGAAGAAAATTACTTGATATGAGGAAATCAGATCATAAATATGACCAGATTCCAGCAGTTTGTGAACAGAATATTAACTATTGCTGGTCAGACCATGAACAGCAGCTATTTAATTGTTACTGGAGAGATTTGAACAGATGACATTTAATCGTTACTGGGCAAGTCTTGAACAGCAACATTCAATCAGGAGGTAATTATCATGATAAAAATGAAAAAATCAGCAGCACTTATCCTTGCAGGAGTTCTTGCATGTTCCATGCCGATGCCGGTTATGGCATCCAGTGATACAGAAGTAGTAGAAAGTCTTCTGGACAGTGGAATTGATTTTCTTGCTTCTGACCCTGGAAAAGCAGTAGACATTATTATGTATGCCAAGGATCTTGTAGACCAGCAGAACATCACAGATGACCAGGTACGAAGTGCTGTAACTCAGGCAGCAGACCATTTTGGGGTATCTCTTTCTGATTCAGAGGTAGATTCCCTTGTTTCTGTAGTACGCAAGGTTCTGGATGCAAAAATTGACGAAGATGCTCTTAGAAGCGATGTAAATTCTGTATACAGTAAGCTGCAGGATATGGGTGTTACAAAGGATGATGCCAAAGGTCTTGTGTCGAAGTTAATCGAATTTGTAAAAGGATTATTCGAATGAGAAATGTAAAATGTGCAAAATGTATAACTTTACCAAATTAAAGTAAAGATGCAAATGTGGTAAAGTTATAAAAAAAGAGGAAAATGAAAGAAGAAATTGTGCAAATAAAACAAATGTTCATTATTCGTTAACAATTTGCATGTATTTTGTTCATAAGTATCTGATACTATATAATCAGTTCGAAAGAACATACACAGAAGACGTTGTAATGACACCATTACACATAAAATTTTTTCATAATAATCGCCCCGGCAGCTACTGCCGGGGCACTCCTCGTTTTAGAGCGTATTTGAAAAAGTATTCCTGCAATCTGCACGCTCTGGAGCGTGTTTGAAAAAGGTTTTTTGCAAGATGTGCGTCACAATTTTTGGGAAAATTTGTCTGAATATGCCGCTCTTTAAACGCCAGATATTACACTCTGACGCTTAAAGAGCGGTGTTTTTTCGAATGTACATTCCAAAATTTATTTGCAACGAATAAGCGGTGTGCTATAATGAAGCAAAAACAGGGGCAAAGGAGTCTAGGTCATGGCAGAGACAATGAAGGATTACGAAGCAGAACTTGAAGCTTCTTTTAAGAAAATTGAAGAAGGCGACATTCTCACAGGAACAGTTGTGAGTGTAGATGATAAAGAAATTATTGTAGATTTAAAATATTATGCAGAAGGTATTATCCCGGTAGAAGATTACAGTAGAGAGCCGGGCTTTAACGTTAAAGAAGAAGTACACCCTGGAGATGAAGTTTCCGCCACAGTCGTAAGAAAAGACGATGGAAACGGCAACATCCTTTTATCCAAAGTTGAAGCTACTGACGTCCTGGCTTGGGACAAATTAAAAGAGCTGAAAGCCTCCGGAGAGGTTCTTGATGTAGTGGTAAAAGGTGTAGTAAACGGCGGTGCAGTTGCTTATGTAGAAGGTGTGCGCGGCTTTATCCCGGCCTCCAAGCTGGCCTTGAATTACGTAGAAGACACCAACGAATATCTGAACAGACACATCCAGGTTCAGGTAATCGATGTCAATAAAGAGGACAAAAAACTGATTCTTTCTGCGAAAGAAATTTTAAGGGAAAAAGCAGAAGAGGAAAGAAAGAATAAAATTTCCAATATCCAGCCAGGCTTTGTAACAGAAGGAACTGTAGAGAGCCTTCAGCCATACGGCGCATTTGTAGATCTTGGGAACGGCGTATCCGGACTGGTACATATTTCCCAGATTTGCGAAAAGAGAATCCGTAAACCATCAGAAGTTCTTGCAGTTGGAGATAAGGTGAAAGTAAAAGTAACTGCAGTGAAAGATGGAAAACTGAGCCTGAGTATCAAAGAAGCAACTGATATGATGGCAAAAGAAGTGGAAGAAGAGAAAATAGAAATCCCACAGTCCGGAGAAGAGGCAACCACATCTCTGGGAGCTTTATTTGCAAATATTAAACTGAATTAATATAAAGTGCAGATTTGGACGATTAAGACAATCGCCCAAAATGAAAATCTTCTGTAGAGCGTGTTTGAAAAGTAGACCCGAAATAAAAAACTCTGTTTACAGATGAAAAGTGTGCAGAGGTCAGCTGAATTTTGGAAGGAAGAATGTGAATGAAGAATCAGAAAGTATTTGTAATGGGACATAAGAATCCGGATACGGATTCTATTTGTTCGGCAATTGCTTACGCAGATATCAAAAACAGAACCACCCAGACCAAGCGTTATATTCCAAGACGTGCCGGTCAGATCAATGAAGAGACCCAGTATGTACTGAATCGTTTTGGCGTACAGCCACCGGCTTATCTGGGAAATATCGGAACGCAGGTAAAAGATATGGATATCCGTCCAAAACCGGATGCAGACCGTACCATGTCCCTGAAAAATGCCTGGGATATGATGCAGAATAAAGGCATTGTGACCCTTCCCATCTGTAACAGCGAGGATGAGCTGGAGGGAATTGTAACAATCGGCGATATTGCTGATGTTTACATGGATACCAAGGACAGCTATCTTCTTTCAAATGCCAGAACTCAGTATAACAAGATCAGGGATACTCTTGACGGTGAAATTGTAGAAGGAAATGGTCACGGCTATTTTACCAAAGGGAAAATCCTTATTGGAACTGCTGATCCGGAGGTGATGAAGAACTATATCGAAGAAAATGATATGGTTATTCTTGGAAACCGTGAGGAAGATCAGTTAAAGGCAATAGAACTGAATGTAAGCTGCATTATTGTAGGAATGAGTATTCAGGTAAGTGAGAAGGTAATAAAGAAAGCTCAGGAGAGACAGATCATCATTATCTCTTCTCCATATGATACCTACACAATTGCCCGCATGATCAACCAGAGTATTCCGGTAAATTATGTGATGAAAAAAGATAATCTGGTAACTTTTAATACTGAAGATTTCACAGATGATATCCAGGATGTTATGATCAAGCACCGCCATCGTGCATTCCCTGTTATCAATAAGCGGGGAAAATGTGTGGGAACCATTTCCAGACGAAATTTCCTTGACATGCACAAGAAACAGGTAATTTTGGTAGATCATAATGAGAAAGACCAGGCTGTTGATAATATTGAGAAAGCAGAGATTCTGGAGATCATTGACCATCATAAGCTTGGTTCTCTGGAAACTATGAAGCCGATTAATTTCAGAAATGAGCCAGTTGGATGTACTGCGACAATCCTTTACCGGATTTATGACGAGCAGCGACTGGAGATTCCGCCTAAGATTGCAGGACTTCTCTGTGCAGCCATTATTTCCGATACCTTAATGTTCCGTTCCCCAACCTGCACCCAGCAGGACAAGATCGCAGCAAGTGCGCTTGCACTGATCGCGGACATTAAGATTGAAGATTTCGCAAGAGAAATGTTCAAGGCTGGAAGCAATCTGAAGGATAAAGCACCTGAAGAAATTTTCTATCAGGATTACAAGAAATTTATTGCAGAAGGAAATGTGGCTTTTGGTGTTGGACAGATCAGTTCCATGGACGAGGAAGAACTTCAGGAGATCAAAGTTCGCCTGAAACCATTTATGGTAAGCGAGTGCGGACGCCATGGAATTACCCGTGTTTACTTTATGTTAACCAATATTATGGACGAGTCCTCAGATGTAATTTATTACGGCGAGGGCAGCGAGGAAATGGGAAAAATCGCATTTCAGCAGGAACCGGAGGATAAGTGCTTCCACCTGAAAGGCGTGGTTTCCCGTAAGAAACAGATGATCCCGGCTATGATGGAAGCCGCACAGATCATGGCAAATGACTTTAACTGATAATAAAGATTTTCCCGACAAAGAGGCTGTTAAAAGCTACTGCTCACAAAGTGAAAAGTAACGCAGAAGGTTCTTTGCACGGGAAATTTTCACATAAAAGAGGAGCAAAAATATGGCAAAACAGACCTGGAAACCAGGCAATATGCTTTACCCGCTTCCTGCTGTGATGGTCAGCGTTACAGATGGCGAGGGTAATGATAATATAATAACAGTAGCGTGGGCTGGCACCGTGTGTACCAACCCGCCAATGGTAAGCATCTCCGTTCGTCCCACCAGATTTTCTTACGATATGATCTGCAAGACAAAGGAATTTGTTCTGAACCTTACCACAGAAGAGCTTGCATACGCCACCGATTATTGTGGCGTGCGGTCCGGCAGAGAGGTTGATAAATTTCAGGAGCTTCATCTTACCAAAGAAAAGGCGGATCAAGTGAAGGCACCAATGATCGGTGAAGCTCCTGTAAATATTGAATGTAAAGTTAAGAAAATTGAGAAGCTTGGTTCTCATCACATGTTCCTTGCGGAAGTAGTTGCAGTGCATGCGGACGAAGCCTATATGGATAAAAATAATAAATTTCAGCTGAATCAGTCAAAACTGATGGTATATTCCCATGGAGAATATCTGGGACTTGGAAAGAAACTGGGCACCTTTGGATATAGCGTAAAAAAAGGAAAAAAGCATAATCAGAAACTTAAAAATCACCCATTAAAAAACCGAACTCAGTAACAATTTTTCAACGAACTCAGTAACAATTTTTTAATGTGATTGCAATAATGGCTCTTATGTGTTATTATTTAAAGGAGTATCGAATGAAAATGAATAATATAACATTAATTGGAATGCCCGGTGCAGGTAAAAGCACACTGGGCGTTGTTCTTGCGAAAATACTTGGATACGAATTTTTAGATTCAGACCTTTTAATACAAAAAGAAGAAAAAAGACGTCTTTATCAGATCATTGATGAAGAAGGAGAAGAAGGTTTCAAGACCATTGAGAATCGCGTAAATGCGTCGATTGATACAGAGAATACTGTAATTGCTACTGGGGGAAGTGTGGTATATTGCAGTGAAGCCATGGAACACTTGAAATCAATTGGGAAGGTAGTTTACCTCAGCCTTTCTCTGGAGTCTCTTGAGAAACGGCTTGGAAATCTTAAGAAGCGGGGAGTTCTTCTGAAAGAAGGACAGACCTTGAAGAGTTTATATGAGGAGCGAGTTCCCTTATACGAGAAATATGCAGACATTGTGGTAGATGAAGAAGGGAAAGATTTGGAAGCAAGTCTGCAGGCACTTTTGGAAACACTACAGACAGGGGTTATTAAGTAACTGTAGATCGTTACTATTCGCGGAATGTGTTACGATGAACGAAGTGAACAGTAACTGTGAATCAGAGGAGGGCTGTCAGGTTATTGGAGAGAAATTGACAATAGCCTTTTTGGCTCGCGGAGTAAGAATAATAGAGGTGTATTATGGAACAGTATGTGATTAAAGGTGGAAATCCGCTTGTTGGTGAAGTAGAGATAGCAGGTGCAAAGAATGCAGCGCTGGCTATTTTATCAGCAGCCATTATGACGGATGAGACAATTCTCATCGAGAATCTGCCTGACGTCAGAGACATCAACGTTTTACTGGAGGCAATAGCTGGCATCGGAGCACAGGTTGACAGAATCAATAAGTCAACTGTTAAGATCAATGGTTCTACCATTGGTGATGTAAGTGTAGATTATGAGTATATTAAGAAGATCCGTGCATCTTACTATCTTCTTGGCGCATTACTTGGCAAATATAAAAGAGCAGAAGTTCCTCTTCCAGGTGGCTGCAATATCGGAAGCCGTCCGATTGACCAGCATCTGAAAGGTTTCAGAGCCCTTGGTGCGAAAGTTGATATTCTTCATGGAGCCATTGTTGCCGAGGCATCTAATCTTCATGGAAGCCATATTTTCCTGGATGTAGTTTCTGTAGGAGCAACCATCAATATTATGATGGCAGCATCTCTTGCACCAGGACGTACGATTATTGAGAATGCTGCCAGAGAGCCACATGTAGTAGATGTTGCCAACTTCCTGAACAGCATGGGAGCCAATATCAAAGGTGCTGGTACAGATGTGATCCGTATCAAGGGTGTTGAGAAGCTTCACCGCACAGAGTATTCCATCATTCCGGACCAGATCGAGGCAGGAACCTTTATGTTCGCTGCAGCAGCTACCGGTGGGGATGTCACAGTTAAGAATGTAATTCCAAAGCATCTCGAAGCTACTACAGCTAAGCTTGAGGAAATCGGATGTGAAGTTCAGGAGTTTGATGATGCCGTACGTGTACGTGCAGTGGGCAGACTTCATCGCACTCATGTGAAGACCCTTCCATATCCGGGATATCCGACTGATATGCAGCCGCAGATTGCGGTTACCCTTGCACTTGCAGAGGGAACCAGCATCGTAACTGAGAGTATTTTTGAGAATCGCTTCAAATATGCCGATGAGCTTTCCAGAATGGGAGCCTGTATTAAGGTTGAAGGCAATTCCGCAATTATTGATGGCGTGAATAAGCTTACTGGTGCAAGAGTAAGTGCACCGGATCTTCGTGCTGGGGCAGCTCTTGTTATTGCAGGACTGGCAGCAGAGGGAATCACCATTGTGGATGATATTGTTTACATCCAGCGTGGCTATGAGAACTTCGAAGAGAAGCTTCGCAGCCTTGGCGCAGAGATCGAGAGAGTTTCCAGTGAGAAGGATATTCAGAAATTCCGCCTGCGTGTAGGGTGAATTGTTAATTTCAGATTGCAGCCTGACAGCCTTGATCTGTTGAGTATCAGATTTAATCTGGTGAAAAATAGTCATAAGACGTTAAATGTCTATTGACAATTATAAGCAATCAGTATATTGTATTGCTTGCAACAGGAAAACTGAAGAATAGCCTTTTATTCAGAGTGGTGGAGATACATAGGATCTATGAAGCCACGGCAACCCCTCGAAAGAGAGGAAGGTGCCAACCTGAGCGAGTGATCGAACAATAAGAGGATTGTTTATATAAAAAGTCATTTATAAGACAGTCCGCTTGTCCGGGCTGTTCTTTTTTTCGCGGAAAACATACAATGCAGCGATAGATATTAGCTGTTTTGGAAATTTTCGCTCCATCGAAGAAAGGGAAAAACAAAAGAATGGAAAACAAAGAAAAAATCTTATTTACTTCCGAATCTGTAACTGAAGGTCATCCGGATAAAATCTGTGATGCCATTTCTGATGCCATCCTGGATGCTCTGATCGCACAGGATCCGATGAGCCGTGTAGCCTGCGAGACTGCAACTACAACAGGTCTTGTTCTGGTTATGGGTGAGATCACTTCCAAGGCAAATATCGATATCCAGTCAATCGTAAGAGAGACAATCCGCGAGATTGGTTATACTCGTGGAAAATTCGGATTCGATGCTGATACATGTGCAGTAATCACAGCACTTGATAAACAGTCTGCTGATATTGCAATGGGTGTTGATAAAGCACTTGAGCAGAAAGAGAATCAGATGGATGAGGACGAGCTTGACTCTATTGGAGCTGGCGACCAGGGAATCCAGTTTGGTTATGCTTCCAACGAGACAGAAGAATACATGCCATACGCAATCAACATGGCACACAAACTTTCCCGTCAGCTGACAAAAGTCCGTAAAGACGGCACTCTGAAATATTTAAGACCAGATGGAAAAACTCAGGTAACAGTTGAGTATGATAAGAATGGAAAACCAAGCCGTATTGATGCAGTAGTTTGCTCCACTCAGCATGACCCGGATGTTACACAGGAGCAGATCCATGCGGACATCAAGAAATATGTATTTGATGAGATCATCCCGGCAGACATGGTAGATGAGGATACGAAATACTTTATCAACCCGACCGGACGTTTCGTTATCGGTGGACCAAACGGCGACAGCGGTCTTACAGGACGTAAGATCATTGTTGATACTTATGGCGGAACAGGACGTCACGGCGGCGGTGCCTTCTCCGGAAAAGACTGCACAAAGGTTGACCGTTCTGCAGCTTATGCAGCACGTTATGTTGCAAAGAACATTGTTGCAGCAGGTCTTGCTGACAAGTGCGAGATCCAGCTTTCCTATGCAATTGGTGTTGCACATCCGACTTCTATTCATGTAGAAACATTTGGCACAGGTAAAGTATCTGATGCGAAACTGGTAGAGATCATCCGTGAGAACTTTGACCTTCGCCCGGCTGGAATCATCAAAATGCTTGATCTCCGCCGCCCAATCTACAAACAGACTTCTGCATACGGACACTTTGGCCGTACAGATGTAGATCTTCCGTGGGAGCATCTGGACAAGGTTGATGATCTGAAGAAATATCTTGCGTAAAATTTGGGTAAAAGAAAATGGCTTGTATTGAAGCCTGCTTGAAAATTCCATATTAAAGTTAGAGCCTGGAAGAGACTGGTATATAGCAGAAGAAGTCTTTTCCAGGTTTTTTATGTTGAAAAACTGAATATTATAGAGCTATTTTTTATAGAAAATTAAGAGATGAAATCAGAGCTTTATGCTATAATCTATATAAATCCGGTGAAGCAGCTTCATACGACAGGGAAGCTGTTGAAAATTTCCGTAAAAAGAAGAAAAAGGATAGAACTGTTATGAAGCTAAAAACAAGAATCATTCTGGGATTCACCATGATCATTCTTATGCCTCTGCTTCTGTTTGCCGCCACTTTGTATGGATTCAGCCAGTCACAGGCGCAGAAAGCACAGGCAGTGACTGAGAGCGATGGAACAGTATATGATATTTCCATAACAGACTCAGCCGACAGTCAGGGCAGGGTACATGTAATGGCCAAGGATTTGTTTATCAGTGCGTTTGTAATCCTGATCTCCGTTGCTTTGGTAGTTGGTCTTTGGGTATATCGCAGCATTGCCGTTCCATTGGTTAAATTAAAAAAAGCGACGCAGAATATAAAAGAGGGCAACCTGGATTTCGTTCTGGATGTAGAAGGAAAAGACGAATTTTCTGAGCTCTGTCAGGATTTCGAGGAAATGCGCCGCCGTCTGAAAGAATCTACAGAAGAAAAAAGCCTTATAGAAAAAGAGAACAGAGAGCTGATCAGCAACATTTCCCATGATCTGAAAACTCCGATCACAGCAGTGAAAGGATATGTAGAAGGAATCATGGATGGAGTGGCAGATACCCCTGAGAAAATGGATCGCTATGTCCGCACCATCTACAACAAGACAAATGAGATGGATCATCTGATCAACGAGCTGACTTTTTATTCCAAAATCGATACCAACCGCATTCCTTATACTTTCAACAAACTAAATGTGGAAGATTATTTTGAAGATTGTTCAGAGGAAGTTGGTCTGGAACTTGAGACCAGGGGAATTGAGCTGGTTTATGCCAACTATGTGGAAAAAGATGTTATGGTAATTGCCGATGGGGAGCAGATCCGCCGTGTTATCCATAACATTATCAGCAATGCTATCAAATATATGGACAAGCCTAAAGGAATCATTCAAATCCGAATCAAGGATGTGGGTGATTTTATCCAGATTGAGATTGAGGACAATGGAAAAGGTATTGGTCCGAAGGATCTGCCTTATATTTTCGACCGTTTTTACCGTACAGATGTTTCACGAAATTCTTCCAAAGGCGGAAGCGGAATCGGTCTTTCCATTGTAAAGAAAATTCTGGAGGACCATGGGGGAAAAGTATGGGCCACAAGCCGTCTTGGAATCGGCACGATCATGTATTTTGTACTTAGAAAATACCAGGAGGTACCAATGAAATGAGCAGAATTCTGATCATTGAAGATGAAGAAGCAATTGCAGAGCTTGAGAAAGACTATCTGGAGCTCTCAGGATTTGAAGTTATAATCTGCAACAGAGGCGATCTGGGGCTTAATATGGCACTGAAAGAAGATTTTGACCTGATTATTCTGGATCTGATGCTGCCGGAGATAGACGGGTTTGAAATCTGCCGCCAGGTAAGAGAAGCTAAGAATACTCCGATCATTATGGTTTCCGCGAAGAAAGATGATATTGACAAGATCCGCGGTCTTGGACTTGGGGCTGACGATTACATGACCAAGCCATTTAGCCCAAGCGAGCTTGTTGCCAGAGTAAAGGCACATATGGATCGCTATAACCGTCTGATCGGCTCCACCACGCAAAAGAACGATATTATTGAGATTCGTGGAATCAAGATAGACAAGACTGCCCGCCGCGTCTGGGTAAATGGCGAGGAGAAAACTTTTACCACCAAGGAATTTGATCTGCTCACATTCCTGGCCCAGAATCCAAACAGAGTTTTTACAAAGGAAGAGCTTTTCAGGGAAATCTGGGATATGGAATCGGTAGGTGATATTGCCACAGTTACGGTTCATATCAAGAAAATCCGTGAGAAAATTGAGTATAATAATGCCAAGCCGCAGTATATCGAGACCATCTGGGGCGTGGGATACAGATTTAAAGTGTGATAATTTCTGAGAAAATTGAGAGGTAAAATGAGAAGACTATATAAAGAATTGGAGAACTACGGCAAATCCGACTTTTATCCTTTCCATATGCCTGGTCACAAGCGGAATAAGGCGTGCATAGAGGGGGATTTTCCTATTGAACGTGATATTACAGAAATAGACGGATTCGACGATCTGCATCATTCTGAGGGAATTTTACTTGAAGCGCAGAATGCTTTATCCAGAATGTACGGCACAAGGAAAAGTTTTTTTAGTGTCAACGGAAGTACGGCAGGAATTCTTACTGCCATTTCCGCATCTGTGAAAAAGGGTGGACAGATTCTGGTGGCCAGAAACTGTCATAAGGCTGTTTACCACGCAATATACCTCCGGGAACTGGTTCCCACATATATTTATCCACAATCTGACAACGATTTGGGGATAAATGGTTCAATTTCTGTATCCCGTGTGGAAAGATATCTTGAGGAAAATCCTAAAATAGAAGCAGTATTTATTACATCGCCTACTTATGATGGCGTGGTTTCAGATGTGCGCCAGATTGCGGAGGCTGCCCACAAACATGGAATTCCGCTGATCGTGGATGAAGCCCACGGTGCTCATTTCAGATTCTCTGACTATTTTCCTGTTTCAGCAACAGATCTGGGAGCAGATGTGGTGATCCAGAGCTTTCACAAAACATTGCCGGCCATGACCCAGACTGCAGTGCTTCATCTGTGCAGTGAACGTGTAAGTGAGAAGCTGATCCGCAGATTTCTTGGAATTTATGAGACCAGCAGTCCGTCTTATATACTTATGTCCAGTCTGGATGCCTGTGTAGCGAAGCTGGAAAAAGACAGCGGACGATTATTTGATGAATTTACGGAAAATCTGGAAGCCGCCCGCAGACAGCTTGGTCAGCGCAGGTATATACGTCTGTTACAGACACCGGAAGAGACTGTGGAAGAAAAGGACGAACAGGGCACAACAGAAATATTTGATTATGACCGCTCTAAGCTGATTCTGTCCACATTGCACAGCAGTTTAAATGGTCCGGAACTTGCGGGAATCCTTCGAAGAAAATATCATTTGGAAGTTGAGATGACTACAGAGAATTATGTGCTTGCGCTGGCAGCAGTTGGAGACACCAGGGAAGGATTCCGGAGACTTTGCAAAGCTATAGAAGAAATCGACAGACAGGAAGCTGAACTGGCAGAGAAGAGCAGGAATATAACAGAGAAAATAGCTGTTGGAAATTCAGATTATGTACCGGAAGTGGAAAGGCAGAAGTGTGTTAAATGTAATTCTGAAGATTGTGAAAGATGTGAAAAAAAGGATACCCGCAGCGATGGCTTGCGAAATGAAAAATATGCCTGCAAGTGTGGTCCTATGAAGCAGCTTATGTCCATTTCCAGGGCAATGGATGCCCCATCCCAGCTTTGTCTTCTGGAAGAAAGTGCAGGGAAAATTGCCGCAGAATTTGTATATCTTTATCCGCCGGGAATTCCCATTATTGTTCCAGGCGAACAGATTACTGGACTTTTTACAAGGAATGTGAGAAGATATATGGAGCGGGGGCTGAATCTTCACGGTCTTTGCGGAGAAAATAACGAAACAATAAGCGTAGTAAAGGAGCAGGCAGAGGTGTAACCCCTGCCTGATACATTATGGGAAAAATATTTTACATTATGGGAAAAAGCGCATCTGGTAAGGATCATATATATGCCAGGCTGGCAGCACATGAGGGATTGGGACTTAAGAAGCTGGTTCTTTATACTACCCGCCCAATCCGTGCAGAGGAAGAGAATGGTAAACAGTACTATTTTGTGGATGATAAAAAGCTGGAAGAATTTCGAAGCAGCGGGAATCTGATCGAGGCCAGAGCTTATCACACAGTATATGGAATCTGGAACTATTTTACAGCTGATGACGGTCAGGTGGATTTGGAAAATGCTGACTATCTGGGAATCGGTACACTTGAATCTTATGTGAAAATGAGAGAATACTATGGAAAAGAGAATGTTTGCCCTGTTTATATCGAAGTGGAGGACGGAGAGCGTCTTGCAAGAGCATTGAAAAGAGAGCGTAGTCAGGAGATACCCCGCTATGAGGAAATGTGCAGAAGATTTCTTGCAGATCAGGAGGATTTTTCCGAAGAGAAAATTGCTGCTGCCGGGATTACGAGAAAATTCCAGAATGTTGATCTGGAAGAATGTGTAGAGGAAATTACTGAATATATCAGACAGGCATAATGTGCATCGCGAAGCGCGTTACTGGTCACGGAGTGAACAGTAACACATTTTTTGTTGATAAGTGAATAAATTCACAAAAAACTATAGCATGATTTTGTCGTACATGATAGAATTAAAGGGTAAATACATTTAGAGTGTATTTGTACAAAATAAGCTATGCAGGGGTGCTGACCGCAGTCTTTGACAATAGCGAAAATGATAGGGTGAGGTGATTCCGATGTTAGGGTTTAACGACATTATAGGACATGAAGAGATAATCAGACATTTGAAGAATGCCATACAGACAGAAAAAGTGTCCCATTCGTATATTTTTACAGGTGACCCTGGTTCTGGAAAGAAATTGCTGGCAGGAACCTATGCGATGACATTGCAGTGTGAAGAGGGCGGTACGGAGCCTTGTGGACATTGTGATTCCTGCAAGAAGGCGATCGGTAAGAATCACCCGGATATCATTATGGTGACCCATGAGAAGCCAAATGTGATTACAATTGACGAAATTAGGGAACAGATTATCAATGATGTGGATATTAAGCCATACTGCAGCCCATACAAGATTTATATTGTGGCAAATGCAGAGCTGATGAATCCCCAGGCGCAGAATGCTCTTCTGAAGACCATTGAAGAGCCGCCGGAATATGCAGTTATCATGCTTCTCACAAGCAATATTGATGCTTTGCTGCCGACCATTCGTTCCAGATGTGTACGTCTGGATCTGAAGGTTGTAGATGACGGTTTGGTAAAGAAGTACCTGATGGAGCATCTCCATATACCGGATTATCAGGCTGAGATCGATGCTTCCTATGCTCATGGCAGTATTGGCAGAGCGAAACAGGTAGCTACTTCCCAGGAGTTTGCAGATATGACCCAGAATGCACTCCGCATCCTGAAGAATGCAGACGGAATGGAAGTATATGAGCTTACAGAAGCAATCAAGGAGCTTTCCAATGACAAGCAGAACATCAGTGACTATCTGGATCTTTTCCAGTTCTGGTTCCGTGATGTACTGATGTTTAAGGCTACACGGGAAGTTGATAATCTTGTATTTAAGCAGGAAATAAATTATATAAGGGAACAGGCAAGCCAGCGTTCCTATGAGAACCTGGAGAAGATTCTGGATGCACTGGAGAAAACAAAAGTACGTCTTCGTGCCAATGTAAATACAGAACTTGCTCTTGAGCTTCTGTTCCTTACAATCAGGGAGAAATAGAATGGCAAAAGTAGTAGGCGTAAGATTTCGGAATGTAGGTAAGATCTATTACTTCAATCCGAAGAACTATAAAGTGAAACCGGGCGATCATGTAATTGTGGAGACTGCCCGCGGTGTTGAGTATGGAAAGGTGGTGCTTGCACCTAAGGATGTGGTGGATGACCAGGTGGTACATCCTTTGAAGGAAGTGCTTCGTGTGGCTACCAAAGACGATGATGAAAGAGAGAAGTATAACAGGAAGCGTGAGAGGGACGCTTTCAAGATCTGCCAGAAGAAGATTCGCGAGCATGGACTTGAGATGAAGCTGATTGACGCAGAGTATACTTTTGATAACAATAAAGTGTTGTTTTACTTTACAGCAGACGGCAGAATTGATTTTCGCCAGCTGGTAAAGGATCTTGCATCTATTTTTAAGACAAGAATTGAACTTCGCCAGATTGGTGTAAGAGATGAAACAAAAATTCTTGGAGGAATCGGTATCTGCGGCAGATGTCTCTGCTGTCATACTTATCTTTCCGAGTTTGCACCTGTATCCATCCGAATGGCCAAGGAACAGAATCTCTCTCTGAACCAGACGAAGATTTCAGGTGTATGCGGAAGACTGATGTGCTGTCTGAAGAATGAGCAGGAGACCTATGAGGAGCTGAATCGCAGACTTCCGGGAATCGGAGATACGGTAACTACTCCAGACGGAATCCAGGGCAATGTACAGAGTGTAAATGTACTCCGCCAGCTTGTAAAGGTAGTAGTAGAAATTGGTGATGAGAAAGAAATTCAGGAATTCCCTGTAGGCGAACTGAAATTCCGTTCCAGAAAAAAGAAAGTAAAAGTCTCTGAACAGGAATTAAAGGAACTGAAGGATCTTGAAGATAAAAAGGGAGATTCCAAATTAGATGATTAATGATCTTGTGAAGGAGAATGAGCGGGTGGATGATCTGCAGAATGGCTATTATATCATTCAGGATCCCCGGAAATTCTGCTTCGGTATGGACGCTGTTCTTTTATCTGGGTTTGCCAGAGTGAAGAAGGGAGAGAAGGTTCTCGATATGGGAACGGGAACTGGTATTATTCCGGTACTCCTTGCTTCCAAGACTGTGGGAGAGCATTTCACAGGTCTGGAAATCCAGGAAGAGTGTGCCGAAATGGCAGCAAGAAGTGTGAAATACAATAACCTGGAGGACAGGGTCAGTATCAGACAAGGTGATATTAAGGAGGCTGTCAGTATTTTCGGGGCAGCTTCTTTTCATGTTGTCACCTGCAATCCGCCCTATATGATCGGGCAGCATGGACTGACCAATCCGCATATGCCAAAGGCAATCGCCCGACATGAGATCCTTTGTACTCTTGAGGATGTGGTAAGCCAGGCTTCGAAGCTTCTTGGAGACAGAGGACGTTTTTACATGGTACACAGACCGTTCAGACTGACAGAAATTATGCAGGTTTTGACGAAATATAAGCTGGAGCCTAAGCGTATGCAGCTTGTTTATCCATACATTGACAGGGAGCCTAATATGGTGCTCATAGAAGCCCTGAAAGGCGGCAATTCCCGGATTACCGTGGAAAGACCGCTGATCGTATATGAAAAGCCGGGAGTTTATACGAAGGAAATTCTGGAAATGTACGATATGATTTAAAAAGATCGCAAATAAAAAATGAAAATATATGTCAGAGGTTGTTTGAAAAGCAGTTTTGCAAGATGAAATGCACATTTTGCGGAAGTTTTTTCGTTACTGTTCACGGATGACGTTTTGTTCAAACAGGCTCTGGTACAGATGATTGCAGAAGGGAGAAAAATATGAGTGGTAAATTATATCTATGTGCCACGCCAATCGGAAATCTGGAGGATATTACGCTTCGCGTGCTCCGTGTTCTGAAGGAAGTGGATCTGATCGCTGCGGAAGACACCCGCAACAGTATCAAGCTTCTCAATCATTTTGACATAAAAACTCCAATGACCAGTTACCATGAGTACAACAAAGTGGAGAAAGCCTACACCCTCATTGAGAAAATGCAGGAGGGTCTGAATGTGGCTCTGATCACAGATGCGGGAACACCTGGAATTTCTGACCCAGGGGAAGTATTGGCTGCTATGTGTTACGATGCCGGAATTGAAGTAACTTCGCTTCCAGGCCCGGCAGCATGCATCACGGCTCTTACCCTGTCCGGACTTTCCACCCGCAGATTTGCATTCGAGGCCTTTTTACCTCCGGATAAAAAAGAGAGGAAAGCCATTCTGGAAGAGTTGAAAAACGAAACCCGCACCATCATCCTTTATGAGGCACCCCATCACTTGGTTGGTACCCTGCAGGAATTGTACCAGGCTCTTGGAAACCGCAGAATGACTCTTTGCCGTGAGCTTACCAAGAAGTATGAAACGGCATCTCGGACAACAATCGAAGATCTGATTGCTTTTTACAAAGATCAGAAGCCCCTTGGAGAGTGTGTCCTGGTGATCGAGGGCAGAAGCCGAAAGGAAATGGAACAGGAGTCACAGGAATCCTGGAGAGACATCTCCATTGAGGAACATATGGCGATTTATGAGAATCAGGGGATCGCACGCAAAGAGGCAATGAAGATGGTTGCAAAGGATCGAGGTGTGACAAAAAGAGATATTTACCAGGCGCTTTTGCTGCAAAAATAGAGAAGAAACTGTTCTGGCAGGTGTTATTCCTGACAAGCAGACATATAGGGGGAGATAAGGCGTATTTTTGACGGATATCCGTTGAAAATACGCCGTTTTTTTTACATCTTGAAATGGCTTTTAACTGGCAAAAACGGGGATTTTGTGCTATAATAAATCTGTATTTTTATGCGCAAAAACAGGAATGAGATCTGGCAGCAGAAATGAGCCGTAAATTCCTGTAACTTTTTAATAGATCATAACAGGAGGAATATCATGGGCGAAACAAATACAGAATACGGAGCGGACCAAATCCAGATTCTGGAGGGTCTGGAAGCCGTACGTAAGAGACCTGGTATGTACATTGGAAGTACATCCAGCCGTGGTCTCCATCATCTTGTATACGAAATCGTGGACAATGCCGTAGATGAGGCACTGGCTGGTTACTGTACAGAAATAAATGTAGCGATCAATCCTGATAACTCCATCACAGTTGTAGACAATGGACGAGGCATTCCGGTAGGAATCAATCATAAAGCCGGCATTCCAGCTGTAGAGGTGGTATTTACCATTCTTCATGCCGGCGGTAAGTTTGGCGGTGGAGGATACAAGGTATCAGGAGGTCTTCACGGAGTAGGTGCATCCGTTGTTAATGCACTTTCTGAATGGCTTGAAGTATCAATCTGCAGAGATGGAAAGAGATATGAGCAGCGTTACGAGCGTGGTAAGACAATGTATCCGCTTAAGGAAGTTGGAGAATGTGGTGATTCTACCGGAACTACTGTTACTTTTCTCCCGGACAAGCAGATATTCGAGGAGACTGTATACGATTACGATATCCTGAAACAGCGTCTCCGTGAAATGGCTTTTCTTACCAAAGGTCTGAAGATCATTCTTACTGACAAGCGGGAAGGTATGGAAAGGGAGAAAACTTTCCACTATGAAGGTGGTATCCGTGAATTTGTAACTTATCTGAACAGAAGTAAAGAAGCTCTTTATCCGGAGATCATTTACTGCGAGGGTGAGAAGGACGGTGTGGCGGTTGAAGTTGCCATGCAGCACAATGATTCTTATACAGAGAATACTTACGGATTTGTAAACAATATTAATACTCCTGAAGGCGGTACCCATATTACTGGTTTCAGAAATGCCATTACAAACACATTTAACGATTACGCCAGAAAGAATAAGCTTCTCAAGGACAGCGAGCCAAACCTTTCCGGTGATGATATCCGAGAAGGCCTGACAGCCATTGTCAGCGTTAAAATTGGCAATCCGCAGTTTGAAGGCCAGACGAAGCAGAAACTTGGCAACAGTGAGGCCAGAGGAGCTGTAGACAGTGTTGTAAGCAAACAGCTGGAGATTTTTCTGGAACAGAATCCTGCTGTAGCCAAGGCAACTGTAGAGAAGTCTGTACTTGCCCAGAGAGCCAGAGAGGCAGCGCGTAAGGCCCGAGATCTTACCAGAAGGAAGTCTGCCCTTGACAGTATGTCCCTTCCAGGCAAGCTTGCCGATTGCTCGGACAAGAATCCGGAGAATTGCGAAATCTATATCGTAGAGGGTGATTCCGCGGGTGGCTCTGCGAAGACAGCTCGTAACCGTGCTACACAGGCTATCCTTCCTCTTCGTGGAAAAATACTGAACGTAGAGAAAGCCCGTCTGGACAAGATTTATGCAAACAAAGAGATCAAGGCTATGATCACAGCCTTTGGTACCGGTATTCATGATGATTTCGATATTTCCAAACTGAGATATCACAAGATCATCATTATGACTGATGCCGATGTTGACGGTGCCCACATTGCCACACTGCTTCTTACATTCCTGTACAGATTTATGCCGGAACTGATCAAGCAGGGCTATGTATATCTGGCACAGCCGCCGCTGTACAAGATCGAGAAGAACAAGAAGGTATGGTACGCTTATGATGACGATGAGCTGAACGCCATCCTTACAGAGATAGGACGAGACTCCAACAATAAGATCCAGCGTTACAAAGGTCTGGGAGAGATGGATGCAGAGCAGCTTTGGGAGACTACCATGGATCCGGAGAAGCGTATTCTTCTCCGCGTTACAATGGATGAGGCAGCTACCTCCGAAATTGACCTTGTATTTACCACACTTATGGGTGACAAGGTAGAACCAAGACGTGAATTTATCGAAGAGAATGCACGCTTTGTAAAGAATCTGGATATCTAGGGGAGATAGAACAATATGGATGACAAGATTTTTGACCAGGTCCATGATGTGGATCTGGAGAAAACCATGAAAGAATCTTACATCGAATATGCTATGAGCGTTATTGCTTCAAGAGCGCTTCCTGATGTAAGAGATGGTTTGAAACCGGTACAGCGTAGAGTGCTGTATTCTATGATCGAATTGAACAACGGTCCGGATAAGCCACATCGTAAATGTGCCCGTATCGTTGGTGATACCATGGGTAAGTATCATCCTCATGGTGACAGCTCTATTTACGGAGCACTTGTAAATATGGCACAGGACTGGTCTTTCCGCTATACTCTTGTTGACGGACATGGAAACTTCGGTTCTGTGGACGGCGACGGCGCAGCTGCCATGCGATACACTGAGGCCCGCCTGAGCAAAATTTCCATGGAGATGCTTGCTGACATTAATAAAGATACTGTAGACTTCCAGCCAAACTTTGATGAAACTGAGAGAGAGCCAAAGGTGCTTCCTTCCAGGTTCCCGAACCTGCTGGTCAATGGTACTACAGGTATTGCTGTTGGTATGGCTACCAATATTCCGCCTCACAATCTTCGTGAGGTTATTAATGCTGTTGTAAAAATTATTGACAATACCATCGAGGAGCAGAGAGAAACCACAATTGAAGAGCTTCTTGACGTTGTAAAAGGCCCGGATTTCCCTACAGGAGCCACTATTCTCGGAAGAAGGGGAATCGAGGAGGCATACCGCACAGGCCGCGGAAAGATCCGTGTACGTGCAGTATCAAATATTGAGACCTTACCAAATGGAAAATCACGTATTATCGTTACGGAGCTTCCCTATCTGGTAAATAAAGCCCGGCTGATCGAGAAGATCGCAGAGCTTGTCCGTGATAAAAAGATTGATGGAATTACTGACCTGAATGATCATTCCAGCCGTGAGGGAATGCGTATTTGTATTGACCTGCGTAAAGATGCCAATGCAAATGTTGTTCTGAATCAGCTGTACAAGCATACCCAGCTGCAAGATACTTTTGGCGTTATTATGCTTTGCGTGGTACCTCAGGGCGACAGCCTTGTACCAAAGGTACTGAATCTGAAAGAACTTCTGGAGCATTATCTGGCTCATCAGGAGGACGTTGTTACCAGAAGAACCAAATATGATCTGAATAAAGCACAGGAACGTGCCCACATTTTGGAAGGCTTGCTGAAAGCCCTGGATAATATCGACGAAGTTATCAGAATCATTCGTGCTGCCCGCAATGTTCAGATTGCGAAGCAGGAATTGATGGACAGATTTGAACTGACGGATGTGCAGGCTCAGGCTATTGTAGATATGCGTCTGAGAGCTCTCACCGGTTTGGAAAGAGAGAAGCTGGAAGCAGAATATGCAGAATTAGAAGAGAAGATCCGCAAATTCCTGGCAATTCTTGCAGACAGAAATCTCCTTCTTCGTGTTGTAAGGGAAGAAATCCTCGCAATCGCTGACAAATACGGCGATGAGAGAAGAACTGCCATCGGATATGATGTCTATGATCTTTCCACAGAAGATCTGATTCCAAGGGAAAATACGGTCATTACTATGACAAAACTTGGTTATATCAAGAGAATGACTGTAGATAATTTCCGCAGCCAGAACAGAGGTGGACGTGGAATCAAGGGAATGCAGACCATCGATGACGATTACATTGAAGAACTGCTTATGACTACTACTCACCATTATCTGATGTTCTTTACCAATACAGGACGTGTATACAGACTGAAAGCATACGAGATCCCTGAGGCAGGAAGAACTGCAAGAGGTACTGCAATTGTCAATCTTCTGCAGCTTATGCCAGGTGAGCGCATTACATCTGTTATTCCTATGCGTAAATTCGAAGAAGGCAAGTATCTGGTTATGGCAACTAAGGCTGGTCTTGTGAAGAAGACACCTATGGAAGAATATGCAAATGTACGTAAGACAGGTCTTGTGGCAATCACACTTCGTGATGATGATGAGCTTATTGAAGTTAAGGCTACAGACGATACAAAAGATATTATGCTTGTAACGAAAGACGGTATGTGCATCCGTTTCAAGGAGACTGATGTAAGAAGTACCGGAAGAAGCTCCATGGGTGTTCGTGGTATGAATCTTGATCCTGGAGATGAGGTTGTGGCAATGCAGCTGAATTCTCAGGGAGATTACCTGCTTGTAGTATCTGAAAATGGTATGGGCAAACGTACAGCTATGAGTGAATTTACCTGCCAGAACCGTGGAGGTAAGGGTGTGAAGTGTTACAAGATCACCGAGAAAACCGGTAATGTGATTGGTGCTAAAGCTGTCAATGAAGAAAACGAGATTATGATGATCACTACAGAAGGAATCATTATTCGTATTACCTGTGCCGGAATTTCTATTCTTGGAAGAATCACTTCCGGAGTGAAGCTGATCAATCTGGATGAGGGTGTAACAGTGGCAAGTCTTGCCAAGGTTCGCGAGAAAGCAGAGGGAAATACGGAGAACGGCAGCAGTGAGGAGCCGACTGAGGAGACTGAGGAAGTTTTTGAAGAAGAGGATTCACAGGATACAAATGATGCAGAATAAAGGAATCTGTGAAGTATGAAAAAAAGAACCAGAATTTTAATCCTGGGTATTGCCATGATGTTTATCATGGCAATGTCCGGATGCGGCGTAAATCATAAATCGCCGGAGGGAGTAGTGGAAGCCCTCATAAAGAATTATGTAAGCGGAAGTGAGAAGAAGGTGAAGCAGTGTTATTCTCAGGAAAAGGATACCAATGAACTTCTGCAGAATGAGATTGATGCTACTTTGAAATATTTTGCTGCTCATAATCCAACAAAAGTAAAGGTGGAACAGTGCGATATTCTTTCCGAAAACGGTGACTATACTTACGTGTACATTATTTACAATCTGGTATTGGAAAATGACCAGGAGTATCCATGCGTAGGAACCTATATGACGGAGAAAAAAGATGGTAAATACTATGTAATGTCACCTTCCGAGATCACAGATGATCTGCGGAATCAGGCTGCGGATGACTATGCCAAGTTTATGACTGCAGATTCTTATAAGACTTATACGAAAGCATACAATGTATTTATCAAAAAGAACCCGGGGTATGAGGAGAAAATTGCGAATAAGCTGGATGCAGAGTAGAAGGGAGGCTGCTGCAGGATGATTGAATCTTGCAGTGGCCCTTTTTCATATCGTGATCTGATATGGGATCGAAAAAATATTTTTATCTCATAGGGGAGTTTTGCATAGAGGAAAGGAGCTTGGAAATGAAAAGAATCATTGTAATGGTACTGAAGAATATTATATTCGTACCATATTATTGGATTATGCTGAACTGGTATGCTGCGCATGTGGATAAATACACAGAGGAACAGCGCTATGCCATGTTGAAAAAAATTGACCATGCAGCTAATCGTGGAGGAAATCTTCATATAGACGGTCATGGAGTAGAAAATATACCTTCGCAAAATGGATTTATGTTTTATCCGAATCATCAGGGATTATATGACGTGCTTGCCATAATGGAGGTCTGCCCGGTACCTTTTTCAGTAGTTGCAAAGAAGGAAGTTGGAAATGTACCGTTTTTGAAGCAGGTATTTTCATGTATGAAAGCATTTTTGATTGACAGGGAAGATATTAAACAATCTATGCAGGTGATCATTAATGTAACGAAAGAAGTAAAAGCAGGAAGAAATTATCTTATTTTTGCAGAAGGGACCAGAAGCAAAAATGGAAACCATCCTCAGGAATTTAAAGGCGGAAGTTTTAAGGCTGCTATGAAAGCAAAATGTCCGATTGTACCGGTTGCATTGATTGATTCTTATAAAGCATTTGATACCGGTTCTGCAAAAATGCTGAATGTTCAGGTGCATTTTCTGAAGCCCATGGAATATGAAGAATATAAAGATATGAAATCAACTGAGATTGCCGCAGAGGTAAAAAGAAGAATTGAAGAGACTATCCGGGCGAATGAAAATAGTAACTGTTCACTTCGTAACCAGTAACCGCTTCGCGATGCACAGAAATCATGCATTCGCATGATTTCGCACCGAAATTCGCATAAAAAATAAAAAAATAAAAAACTTAAAAAAGATGTTGACAAGAAGTGATCTTTTAAGTATAATAACAAATGCGCTACAAAAGATGCGCAACTCCACAATTTAACATTGGTTAAGTAGTTCGGAGACTGGAGAAGTACTCAAGAGGCCGAAGAGGTGCCCCTGCTAAGGGTATAGGTCGTTAACGCGGCGCGAGGGTTCAAATCCCTCCTTCTCCGTTTTTTAATTTTTTTGAATTTTAAATTTAAAAAAATTAAAAAAAGTGGTTGACAAAGCTTCCTACTTGTGATAAAGTAGACAAGTCGTCAACAAAGACAAAAAACTTCATCAAAAAAGTTTTGAAAAAAACTTAAAAAAGTTCTTGACAAACAAAATAAGATGAGGTAAAATAAACAAGCTGTCGCAAAGAAATGACAGCGAAACAACCTTGATAACTAAACAGTGAAACACATACGATTCTCGAAAATTCTTAACGAATCATCATTCAAATGAATGA
>NZ_JBCOMJ010000024.1:0-83032 GCF_040924225.1 Ruminococcus sp. RTP21484sp1_RTP21277st1_D2_RTP21277_210401
TCTGATATTTATTATATCAGAAAAGCGGTTCCAATAATAGCAAAACCCTGCAAAAGCAGGGCTTTGTCTACAGTCTGAAGAATCCTGCTTGCAGGATTCTCCGCCTGCGGCGGGTCGCCTCGAGCGACAACTACCTTTCCGCCGCAGTGCGATCCTGCCCGGTAGGGCTTTTTATGTAACAGGAAATTCCAACGGAATTTCCTGTTACATAAAAAAACACTGGCAATCTCTTTCAAAATCACCAGTGCTCTTCCTTTTTGTTTTCACATCATATGCTGCTATGTGTCACAGCCTGTTATTTTTTCAGCAGTTTCAGCTGATTTTCAATTTCTTCGATGCATTTCTCATATCCAAGCTTGCTGCTATCCAGACACAGGTCATACTGAGTGGCATCCTTCCATTCCTCACCTGTAAATCTGCGGTAATACTCATCCTTACGTTTGTCATCCTTCTGAAGGAATTTTTCGATCTCTTTCTGGCTCATGCTCAGCTTCTCGGCAGCCTTTTCCATTCGGAAATCCCAATCAGCGTGGATAAATACACGAAGCACATTTGGATAATCCTTCAAAATATAGTTGGAGCATCTTCCGATGATCACGCAGGATTCCTTCCCAGCCAGTTCACGGATGATCTTTGCCTGATAATTAAACAGGTTCTCATCAGAGGTGAAATCCTTACTCTGAGGCGAGATCAGCTCACCGCTGTAAATTCCATTCTTCCCGAAAAGCGGTTTTTTTGCGCTGGAATACTCATCTACTCTTCCAAAAAGAGTTTCATGAATTCCACTGTCCTCAGATGCCATGCGGATAATATCCTTGTCGTAATATCCAATCCCTAATTTCTTCGCAAGCATTTCACCAACGGTACGTCCACCGCTTCCGTACTGTCTTGCAATTGTAATTACGAAATTGTCCATTTCTCTCCTCCTTATTACACTGGCCAGCTTCCTAAAGCGTTGTTTTTTCCATTCTTTCCGACAACAACAAAAATCACCTGACCAGATTATTTTCCCAAAGACCTTACTGTTCACGACCTGTCCAGTAACCGCTTCGTGATGCACCAGATTCCCGAAAGTTCTGTGAACTTTGTTCACAAAACGGACATGTCGCCTATCAGCTGTCAGATCTACAAATTTTATTCACCCAGATAAGCCTTCTGTACCGCTTCATCGTTCAGCAGGTCGCTTGCATTTCCACTCATTGTGATCTTACCAGTCTCAAGAACGTATGCACGATCTGCGATAGAGAGGGCTTTCTTCGCATTCTGCTCTACAAGAAGTACCGTGGTACCGCTTTCACTTACCACACGGATAATATCGAAGATCTCATTTACAAAGATTGGGGAAAGTCCCATGGATGGCTCATCCATTACGATCAGTCTGGGTTTACTCATAAGGGCACGACCCATGGCAAGCATCTGCTGCTCACCACCAGAAAGTGTACCGGCACGCTGTCCTTTACGCTCTTCCAGACGCGGAAACCTTTTATAGACTCCTGCAAGGCTTTCCTGGATCTCAGCTTTATCTTTTCTCGTATAAGCACCCATGATCAGGTTCTCATATACACTTAAATCTGAAAAAACACGACGTCCCTCCGGAACATGTGCAATTCCCATTTCAACAATCTTATGGGCCGGAACCCTGGTAATATCTTTTCCTTCAAAAACAACGGAACCTTCTTTTGCTGAAAGAAGACCTGTAAGTGTCTGCAGTGTAGTGGTTTTTCCTGCACCATTGGCACCGATCAAAGCAATAACCTCGCCCTGGTTTACCTCAAAGGAGATTCCTTTTAATGCCTGGATTACACCATAATATACGTGTAAATCTTTTACTTCCAACATTGCCATTTCTTTTTCCTCCTTATTCGCCCAGATATGCAGTAACAACAGCAGGATCTTTCAGAACCTTTGCTGTCTCACCCTGACAAAGAACCTGTCCGAAGTTTAATACAGTCAGTTCCTCACAGATACCGCCAACCAGCTTCATATCGTGCTCAATCAGAAGGATCGTCATATTAAAATGATCTCTTACAAACCGAATGGTATCCATCAGCTCCTGTGTCTCATTTGGGTTCATACCGGCGGCCGGCTCATCCAGAAGAAGAAGCTTGGGATCTGTGGCAAGCGCTCTGGCAATTTCCAGCTTACGCTGTTTACCATAAGGAAGGTTTCCCGCAAGAAGACCAGCCTCCTGATCCAGATTAAACACCTTCAGGATCTCCATAGCACGCGCGTTCATCTCTTTTTCTACTTTAAAATACTTGGGAAGTCTTAAGATTCCGGTTAAAGTAGAATATTTATAATGATTATGCAGACCAGCCTTTACATTGTCCAGTACGGTCATATCTTTAAAGAGTCGAATATTCTGGAATGTTCGTGCGATTCCTGCTTTATTAATATCGATAATACTTTTTCCGGTGATATCCTGACCATCCAGCTTGATAATTCCCTCTGTTGGCTTATAAACACCTGTAAGAAGATTAAATACGGTTGTTTTTCCGGCACCGTTTGGTCCGATCAGACCATAAAGCTCGCCTTTTTCGATTTTCAGTTGAAAATTATCTACAGCATGAAGGCCGCCAAACTGTATGGAAAGATTATTTACCTCTAACATTGCCATAATTAAGCTGCCTCCTTTTCTTTCACGTGACCTTTGATTTTTTCAATAATACGGCTTCTGAAATCTCTAGCTGCAGGAGCCCAGTTGAAAAGCATCATTGTGATCATTACGATTGCATAAATCAGCATACGGTAGGTGGAGAATCCACGAAGCAGCTCGGGAAGTGCATAAAGCACAATCGTTGCCAGAATACTTCCGCGAAGATTTCCCATACCACCAAGAATTACATATACCAGAATGGTGATGGACATGTTGTAGTCAAAAATAGAAACCTTCAGCATGGAAAGGTTGTGGGCATAAAGTACACCTGCTACACCGGCAATT
The DNA here is from genome assembly GCF_040924225.1 of Ruminococcus sp. RTP21484sp1_RTP21277st1_D2_RTP21277_210401. Classification (NCBI taxonomy): domain Bacteria; kingdom Bacillati; phylum Bacillota; class Clostridia; order Eubacteriales; family Oscillospiraceae; genus Ruminococcus; species Ruminococcus sp. RTP21484sp1_RTP21277st1_D2_RTP21277_210401. The sequence goes on from NZ_JBCOMJ010000024.1 coordinate 2,942, forward strand.
GCAGCGGAAATAGTAAATGCAAGCAGCTTATTCTTTGTTACGTTGATACCGATGGACTCAGCTGCAATACGGTTATCACGGGTAGATGTAATGGCACGTCCGCTTCTGGAGTTTACCAGATTCTGGATAATAAACAGAACGACCAGAACCAGAATCACACCGATCAGGAAGAAATAATCCTTAATATCTTTATATAAGGTTGCAGTACCGGAAACACCGAGAGCACCCTTGATGATCTGTTTTCCGCCTGGATCCAGTTTCAGGTTGGCTGCGCTTGTTGCAACGTGAAGCCCTTTATCATCCACACCAACATACAGAATATTGATCAGGTTCTTAATAATCTCACCAAATGCCAGGGTTACGATTGCCAGATAGTCTCCCCGAAGTCTCAGTACCGGGATACCGATCAGCACACCGAAGACAGCAGCCACGGCAGCACCTACCAGCAATGCAAGAATCAATCTTGGAACAGACGGAAGCACATCACTGGTAACATGGGAAAACAGAGCACTGGAATAGGCTCCAACGCACATAAATCCTGCGTGTCCAAGACTCAGCTCTCCGGAATAACCGACTACCAGATTCAGGGAAAGAGATGCGATAATGTACACACAGATGGGTACCAGAAGGCCGGTAAGCAGTCTGGACAGGTTTCCTGTAGAGGAAAGGATCTGTACCACAACGAAGATTGCGATTACCATGCCATATGTAATAAAATTGTTTTTTGTTGTTTTGTTCATATTTTTTTTCATATCGGCCACCTCATACTTTCTCCTGGATGTTCTTGCCGAACAGACCAGATGGTTTTACAAGCAGCACGATGATCAAAACTGCAAATACAATTGCATCTGCAACCTGAGAGGAAATATAGGCCTTACTGAAAATCTCAATAACACCAAGGAGAATTCCTCCAACCATTGCTCCTGGGATAGAACCTATTCCACCGAATACTGCCGCTACGAAAGCCTTGATACCAGGCATTGCGCCTGTATAAGGAGTCAGTGTAGGATATGCGGAGCAAAGAAGAAGTCCTGCAATTGCAGCAAGTCCGGAACCGATTGCAAAGGTAAGGGAAATGGTTGCATTTACGTTGACACCCATCAGCTGTGCGGCGTCACGGTCCTCGGAAACAGCCTGCATGGCACGCCCCGGTTTTGTTTTCTTTACAAAAAGCTGAAGACCAACCATAATCACAATACAGGCAAGGATTGTTACGATCGTAACACCTTTAATCGTAAGCTGTCCGCCAAACAGCTCCAGAGACGGAACATTGATAACCGGAACAAAGCTCTTTGCATCTGCGCCAAAAATTAAAAGCGCCAGGTTCTGAAGCAGATAGCTGACACCGATTGCAGTGATCAGAACTGCCAGATTCGATGAAGCCTTACGAAGAGGTCTGTATGCAACTGCCTCAATGACAACACCGGCAACAGTACAGATCACAACAGAAAGAATGATTGCCAGGATTGGTGACATACTGGCTTTGGTAACTGCGGTAAGAATTACAAATGCTCCAACCATGATAACATCACCATGTGCAAAGTTCAGCATTTTTGCAATACCATATACCATTGTATAGCCGAGAGCGATGATCGCATAAATACTGCCCAGGCTGATACCATCTTTTAAATAGGATATAAAACTCATAATGCACCTCTTAACTGGATTTATTACTGTAGATAGTAACTGATTTTTCTTTTTCACGAGCGTGTTTGAAAATTCATTCCCGGCTTTTCCCACTGTAAAGCTTCCTGTCACTTTCTGACACGAAAAAGCGGAAGTAAATTTTCAGACACGCTCCAGTTATTTACTATGAATGTCCCGGACGGCAGCTGACTTTCCTATATCATGATGTCGCCGACAGGCCACCTGTCCGTTTGTTGTCTCAGACTGAAACAACAATCATTTCTGTAATTGCAAAGAAGGAGACGGACCCACAGGTAACCGTCTCCCCCTTGCTAACGGCCATCCCCTGCGCAATCAGGGAAATGGTTAAAGCCTCTGCCGTATGACCGGCACAATGGCTCTATTCTTATAATTACTCCATAGAAGCGTAAACGCCATCTTTGATCACATAAGCCTTAGGTGCTTTATCGCACTCACCGTCTTCTGTCCATTTAGCTTCTCCTGTAAGACCATCAAGAGTAATATTCAGCATGGAAGCAGACATTGCTGCACTGATGTCTTCATTTGACATATCTGGTGTGATGCCAGCATCATTTGCTGCTGCCTGCATAGCGTAAAGTACATCATATGTATCTGCAGCAAACTGATTTGGTGTCTCACCATTGTTTGCATCGCCATATGCTTTAACAAATTTTACAGTTGCCTCATCATCGCCTGTAGCAGAGAATGGTGTCAGAAGCATAACGCCTTCTGCAAGAGATTTATCAAAGTTCTCAACATTCAGGATTCCATCCATACCATCAACACCAAAAATCTTCATGTCAAGACCAAGGTCATGAGCCTGCTGAAGAATCAGAGCGTTGTCAGAATAGTAGTTCGGAAGGAACAGGAGCTCAGCGCCACTGTCTTTGATCTTTCCAAGCTGTACGGAAAAGTCTGTGTTGTTATCTGTTGTGTATGCTTCATCAGCTACAACCTCAAGGCCGTAATCAGCGCAGGCTGCAACGAATGCATCATGTACACCTGAGTTGTAATCAGCCATGGAATCGTAGAGAGTAGCTACCTTCGTAGCAAGACCTTTCTCAGAAATATACTCAGCAGATTTCGTTCCCTGCATTGGGTCTGTAAAGCACATACGGAACTCATTGTCACCAGCGGTAATGCTGTCTACTGCTGTTGCAGACGGTGTGAAGAGGAATGTACTATCAGCTGCCTCTGCACCTACTGCGATACAAGCACCGGAGGTAACGGTACCGCAAAGCATCTGCATTCCTTTGTCAAGAAGGTCATTATAAGCGTTAACTGCTTTCTCCGGATCTCCCTGATCGTCGCCAGCGTCAAGGATCTCTACCTGATATCCATTGAATCCGCCGTTTGCATTGATCTCATCTGCTGCGATCTTAGCTGCATTATATACACCATTACCATACTGTGCATAATCTCCTGTCATAGGTCCGATGACACCAATCTTGAAGGTTTCCTCGCTCTCTGCAAATACAGATACAGGTGTTACTGTGGATACTGCCATTGCTGCGGCTGCAGTAATGCTGAGTACTTTTTTCAGATTTCTCATAATAAATCTCCTCCTTAATTTATGTAAGAGCTTCTGTCATCTCGCCTTTCATCGTGTCCAGGGCATGTCCGAAAAACATAGCATGCAGATTGCAGGAATGATTTTGAGAACAGGTTCTGCAACACTGGGATAGTATAAAAGCCCACTGGTGGTTTCCCAGCCGGCTTTGGCTTCCATAACTTCTTCTCTTTACTACTTTAATGTTATGATTATAGCATTCTGTTTTTTTGATTGCAATAGAAAATTTTATAGTTTTTTTAGAATTGCAAAAGAAATTTCCGTTACAATGACCAATTTTTTCTGTTTTTGTTATTTCTGCGACGTACAAACGTACGTTGCCTGGCATACTTTTATACTCATTTCATATTTTATATTATAGTCATATTGGAATGTGTTTGAAAAATCAATTCGGACAAAGCTTGCCGCAAAGTGAGGCGTTCAGATAGCAGGAATGATTTTTTTGCAGCTTTTAGGATAAAAAAAAGGAGATGGTCACCCATCTCCCGTTCAAATATCCTATTTATTTCAATTAAGCAATTGCTTTCTTAGCGATCTCAGCAAGTGCTGCGAATCCCTGAGCATCATTTACAGCCATCTCAGCAAGCATCTTTCTGTTAATGTCGATGTTTGCAACTTTAAGGCCGTGCATCATTTTGCTGTAGGATAATCCGTTCATTCTTGCAGCAGCGTTGATACGTGCGATCCAGAGCTGTCTGAACTGACGTTTCTTCTGCTTTCTTCCAGCGTAGGAGCTGGTAAGTGCACGCATAACAGACTGTTTTGCTACTCTATACTGTTTGGAACGAGCTCCTCTGTAGCCCTTTGCCAGTTTTAATACACGATTATGTTTCTTCTTTGCGTTTAATCCGCCTTTAATTCTTGCCATTTCTTATTTTCCTCCTGTTCGTCTTCTTCTATGCTATATCTTATAAATACGGTAATGCTTTCTTCATGCTCTTAACATTAGTAGAATCAACAACAGTAGCTTTTCTGAGATTTCTCTTTCTCTTCTGAGATTTCTTTGTTAAGATATGGCTCTTGTAAGCTTTATTTCTTACTAATTTTCCTGTTCCTGTTTTTTTGAAGCGCTTTGCTGCTGCTCTACAAGTTTTAATTTTTGGCATTGTAATTTCCTCCTTAATATCGTATCTATTTAATGTCCCTCATCCAGCCTGCCACCCTTAGGGTGTCTCTCCAAATGAATGCAACATCCTAGTGTTTCTGTGCTAAAAACATTGTCATGCTTCTGCCTTCTACCTTAGGTGCCTTCTCAACTACAGCAATGTCCTTCAGCATATCGGCAAAATCATCCAGAACGTGCTTGCTGCTTGACATGTGTGCCATCTCTCTTCCGCGGAAACGAAGAGTAACCTTCACTCTGTCGCCCTTGGTAAGGAATTTGCGCGCTGCCCCAGCCTTTGTGTTCAGGTCATTGGTATCAATATTTGGTGAAAGACGCACTTCTTTGACATCGATGGTCTTCTGCTTTTTCTTGGCTTCTTTCTCTTTTCTGGCAAGTTCGTAGCGATATTTACCATAATCAATGATCTTACATACCGGCGGCTTTGCCTGTGGGGCAATCTTTACTAAATCAAGCTCTGCCTCCTGAGCTTTGGCCATTGCTTCTCTTGCGGACATAATTCCAAGCTGCTCTCCGTCCGGTCCGATTAAGCGTACCTCTTTGTCTCTGATTTGTTCGTTAATCATTAAATTGCTAATTGTCGTGCACCTCCATACCTGATAGATGATCTGTTCTGATCCAGTTTCTAACTTCTGGACTCTCTTTCCCCTTCGCAGGAAGAAATTCCTGCCTTATACCTGACGCCGCAAATATAAAAAAAGTGCGGACAGAATCCACACTTCTCCTATTACACCCGCGAACTAAGTCACGCGCTGCTGTGCAATATGAACCCGAGCCGCATCTAAGTATGCGCTGAGGTGAGAGTGAACTCTGCTTTCTTTTCATCACGTACTGTCGTATGATATCATGCCTTATTATGAAAGTCAAGATGTTTTTTTATTTTTTCTTATAAATTTGTGCATATTTTTGCCGGCACAGGAGAAACTAAGACTGCTGCAGCAGTTTAGTGTCCTCATAAAATACGGTCTGCTGAACAACTGCAAATGTTTGCAAAATCAAGCATACAAAATCAGGAGGTAAAAAACATGACAATCTTAAAATGTTCCGCAACAACCTGTGCTTACAACGAAGATATGCTTTGTTCCAGAGGGGAAATCAACGTCATGGGTGACAGTGCAAAAAGTTCTGAAGAAACATCCTGCGGAAGCTTCCGGGAAAAAAGCCAGGGTGCCATGAACAGTGCCAAAAACAGCTGTGGATGTGAGACCATCCAGATTGACTGCAAAGCCCACAACTGTACCTATAACGAAAAGTGTAAATGTACCGCAGCTGCTATTGATGTAGCCGGAAGCGGTGCAAAAGTATGTTCTGAAACAAAATGCGATACCTTTGAATGCCAGTGCTAGAGCGTGTTTGAAAGAGGCTTTCTGCAAAAATTTTTCAAACAGGTTCCAGAAAATAGCCGCAAATTCAAAAACAGCCCCCGCACAAATGTGCGAGGGCCTTTTAATTTCCATTCATTATCTGTTTCTTAAGAAATCCGGGATCTGGATATCTTTCTTCTGAACCGTGCTGGATGGTGTCTTCGCTGTGAATGGTGTAGCATTCATAGTCGGCATGCTGAAAGACGGCATGTTCAGATTCACACCAGCAGACGCTGTAGTGGAAGCAGGTCTCTTATTGGCAAATACAGAGTTACTTGCCTTATTTCCAAATGGATTGGATGCCTGTGCATTATCAGAAAGGCCTGTAGCAATAACAGTGATTCTCGCATAATCAGCAACAGAGTCATCATACATAGCACCAAAGATGATATTTGCATCTTCACCTGTAAGCTCCTGTACATAGCTTGCAGCATCATTTGCGTCCATAAGGGAAATATCACCGGAAATGTTGATGATAACGTGTGTAGCACCCTTGATGGTAGTCTCAAGAAGCGGAGAGGATACAGCCTGCTGTACAGCCTCCATAGCCTTGTCATCGCCTCTTGCCTCACCGATACCAATGTGTGCAATACCTTTATCTGTCATAACAGTCTGAACATCAGCAAAGTCAAGGTTGATAAGAGCCGGCAGATTAATCAGATCTGTGATGCCCTGAACTGCCTGCTGCAGAACCTCGTCTGCTTTACGAAGTGCTTCCGGCATAGTTGTGCGGCGATCTACAATCTCCAGTAATTTGTCATTAGGAATTACAATTAATGTATCAACAGCCTTCTTCAGGTTCTCAATACCTGCAAGTGCGTTGTTCATACGTGTCTTAGCTTCAAAACGGAAAGGTTTGGTCACAACACCTACAGTGAGGATCCCCATTTCCTTAGCTGCTGCTGCGATAACCGGTGCAGCACCTGTACCAGTTCCACCGCCCATACCGCAGGTAACGAATACCATGTCAGCACCTTCGATGATCTGTTTTACTTCCTCAATGCTCTCTTCTGCTGCTTTCTGTCCAACCTCAGGCTGTGCTCCTGCACCAAGACCTTTGGTAATTTTCTCACCGATCTGAAGTACAGTTGGAGCTTTACACAGAGTCAGAGCCTGCTTATCTGTATTCACTCCTACAAACTCTACCCCGCCGATGGCTTCTTCAACCATTCTGTTAACTGCGTTATTTCCGGCGCCGCCTACTCCGATTACAATAATCTTAGCAGAGGATTCCGCCTCATTTGACATTATCTCTAACAATGTACTTCCTCCTTTATTTCTACCTTATATCCTTTATCTTTAATTTCAGCAAATATATATACCAAGCTGCATATAGCTATATCATATATTTTTTTTGTGAATTTATCAACCACTAATTTTGTTTTTTTATACTTTTTTCGCGAAATACGCGATATTTTCCTCAGAGTGTGTTTGAAAAAGACTTTCTGCAAAATGTGCATCACCTTTACAGGAGATTTTCAGACACTCTCTAATATTCTTCATCGTACCCGTCATAACCGCTGTCATTATAGTCTTCGCTGTAGTCCTCACTGTAATCTTCAAGCTCCTCTTCGCTTCCATCTTCACTGGTTTCATTGGGATTGGGGCCTACGTAATTTCCATCTTTATCCAGCTGCCCATAACCAGTATAGCTTCCATCTTCCATATATCCGCCAAGCCAGCTGCCATTTGCAGCAATACTCTCCTCAGTAGGTCTGGAGCCTACATAGTTTCCGTTCTGGTCATATTCCCCTTCACCGGTATAGTCACCCTCCAGGTCATATCCTCCATGCCAGTTAGCCACTGCATTCTCGTAAGCAGCCGCAGTATCCACATCCTCAATCACGCCATCCTCGCCCAGATCCTGCTCGAAGGTAATCGTCTTGGAATTGTCATTTACATTTTCCAGATGAAGGATTCCCTTTTTGCCGGAAAGCTTGGGCAAAATTGCGCTGACACGTGTCATCTTGTCCTCAAGATACTCGTCCTTTCCCAGCATCACCCGGATATCTCCATAAGTCAAGGTAATCTGATAACTAGTGTCAAATTCAATATGATCCGGTATGGCATCGTTCTTCTGGAAAATAGTTGACAGCGCCACCGCAGTGGTAAGCACCGAGCTTCCCTTAATTGGAAGCTTCTCCCCTTCGATCACATGACTTACTTCAATGCCGTCAAAAAAAGGCACCAGTTCATCCCTTGTATGGGAACTTTCAATAAAAATACCGTTTCTGTCAAAATAAATATAGCTGTCCAGATAAGGAATGCAGCCTACCGCCTTCTTTTCCCGGACACTGATGCAGATACTGTTATAAGAAAGCCTGGTAATATAAAAGCCTTCCACAAAAGGCACACCCTCTACGTCCACCCTGGAATGGAGCAAAACTGCAAGAACGGAATTATCCGTAAAAGCCCCCTGCAAAGCCATCTCCTTCACCTGTTCATCCGTGTAACGGGAGGTTCCCATTACCTCCACCTTTGTCACATGAAAATAGGAAAAGAAAAAGACAAGTCCTGCCAGCAGAACTGCCCCCAGGGTACCCAGAATCGCTTTCTTATGTTTTCTATAGATCAACTTCATTTTCAGTGATTTCATATATTGTTATTCCTGTATCCTTTTTACTGCTGCTCCCAGCGCATTAAGATCCTGGCAAATATGCTCATACCCCCGCTGTACAAAAGAATATCCTTCCAGTACGGTAACTCCCTTAGCCCCAAGTGCTGCCAGGATCAGGGACGCACCGCCTCTTAATTCCTGCGCCTGCACAGCTGCTCCATGTAAAGTCTTTACACCGCAGATTACAGCCTCATTTCCCTGTACGCGGATCCTGGCTCCCATTTTCCGCAACTGGTCAGCTGCTTTATAACGGTCTTCAAAAACCATTTCACGAATGCAGCTTTCCCCCTCTATGGTGGAAAGAACTGCCATTACGGGAGACTGCAGATCTGTTGGAAATCCTGGATAAACACCCGTTTCCAGCAGTTTAACAGGGCTTTGAACATTTTTTCCATTGACTAATAGTTTACCACTGTTACCTTTATATTGTCCACCCATTTTCCTATATACTTCCAGAAAGGCCTTCAGTTCTCCTTCCGGAGGGTTTTCCAGAACGATCTGGCTTCTGGTTATAGCTGCCGCACAGATATAGGTTCCTGACACAATGCGGTCTGGCGGCACCTGAATGCACCCGGCACTCAGGCTTTTAACTCCCTGGATTCTTATTTCAGAAGTTCCATCCCCCTGTATTTTTGCTCCCATGGAACGCATATACCTGCAAAGCCACTGTATTTCCGGCTCACAGGCACAATTTTCCAATACAGTCTCTCCCTCTGCAAGCACGGCTCCTAAAATGCCCTGCTGGGTAGCTCCCACACTTCTTTTTGAAAAAGAAACCAATGCCCCTTGCAGATGAGGTGCTTCTGCCATCAAAACTCCCTGTTCCTCTGTGACCACTGCGCCAAGCTTCCGAAGCACAAAAAGATGCATATCAATAGGTCTTTTCCCGATCACGCACCCACCTGGATAGCCAAGGCTTCCTTTCCCATTTCTTGCGAGAAGCGCTCCAAGAAGAATCACGGAAGACCTCATCCTCCCTGTAAATTCAAAAGGAACTGACCATTTACCGGCATTTTCGCAGTCCATATACAGATCATGGTCTTCCCACCAGGTCACTGCCCCAAGCTTCTGAAGAATTTCCTCCATACAAAAAACATCCGCGATCCGCGGACAGCCTTTGAGCACACTGACTCCCCGATGTAAAAGAGACGCCGCCATCATAGGAAGCGCTGCATTTTTTGAGCCCTGTATCCGAATACTTCCCTTCAGCTGGTGTCCTCCCTCAATGTAAATCCGGTCATTCAAGCCATTCACTCCTAAAGGGCCTCTTACCTTTTATTGTATGCGAATATTTCTGACTGGTGATAAAATTTCATTTTCTGCTTACGCTCAAAGCCAGCCCCATCTCGCCCAGAAGAAACACCACTGAGGTTCCGCCATAGCTGATAAAGGGAAGCGTGATTCCTGTATTTGGAATGGTGTTTGTCACCACCGCAATATTCAGGATCACCTGAATGGCCATATGGCTCATAATGCCAACGCATAAAAGTGTTCCCTGCAGTTCCCGGCAGTGAAGGGCAATCACCATCAGTCTCCACATAAGAAGCCCAAATATGCCAATGAGAAAAAAAGCTCCGGTCAGTCCCAGTTCTTCGCAGATAATGGAAAAGATCATATCATTCTGGGCTTCCGGCACAAATCCCAGTTTCTGCAGGCTGCTGCCAAATCCTCTTCCGAAAAGCCCGCCGCTTCCAATAGCATAAAGTCCCTGAATGGTCTGAAAACCCTTTTCATACTTCTCCGGATTCCGCCATATGGCAAGCCTTTCCAGACGGTAGCTCTCTGCTGCCAGAAACACTGCGATCACTGCTGCACCAGTCACTCCCATTCCAACAAATCTGGCATATCCCGGATCTGATATAAAAATCAGGATTACACCGATTCCAAGGATTATGATTGCCGTACTTAGGTTATTGGAGCCTACCAGTCCTACAATTGGAAGAAGTGTCAGCATTGTCCTGCACATAAACCAGAAGCCAGCTGTAGTCTTTTTGCTTCCCTGGATCTGCCAGGTGAGAAAAAGGATCACTGCTGCTTTTGCAAATTCCGAAGGCTGAAAAGACAACGGTCCAAAATTCAGCCACCTTCTGGAGCCATTGATTTCCTGTCCTACAAATAAAACTGCTGTAGAAAGTCCCATAGATAAGAGATAAGCAGCCGGTGCCAGCCGAACAAAGAATCTGTAATCTGTCTCTGCTACTATGTACATGGTCATAAGGCCCAGAGCTGTTGCAAAAAGCTGCTTTTTAAAATAATAGGCAGAGTCGCCGAAACGTACTCTGCCATTATATTCACTGATGGAAAACAGCATGACCAGTCCGAATACTGCCAGAAGCAGCACAAGGATCAGTAAGACCGTGTCTGTTTTCGTTTCTTTCTTTCGCTCCCGGATCATAGAGATCTGCTCCTGACGTCCCATGCCTTGGTTAAAGCATATGCCAGATCCGGGTATTCTATGAAATAAATCATAAGTTTCTGTACCTGCCGCCAATCACATTCTATGGCTACGACAACCGAGTTCGAGTGAAATATACTGCAAAACGGAACGTGCAGATTACAGGAATGATTTTTCAAACAAGCTCCAGAGCATGCCTCCAAAAGGCTTTCTTCAAGATGTACGCTGCAATTTGCGGTATATTACAGTGCTCTCACATACTCCTTAAACATCTGGCCTCTCTGCTCATAATTGTCAAACTGACCCCAGCTTGCGCATGCAGGAGATAAAAGGACCGCGTCCCCGGCGTTTGCCTTATCCGCACACACCTGCACAGCTTCTTTCAGATCCTCACAGAGAATAACATCATGAAAGCCATTCTTCTCAGCCGCAGCCTTAATTTTCTCTTTCGTCTGACCAATAAGTACCAGATACCTTACTTTGCCGTCAAATGCCTGGATCCACTCATCATATCTGGATTCCTTATCATATCCGCCGCCGATCAGAAGAGTCGGACGGTTCATTGCCTGGATTCCCTTAATAGCCGCATCCGGGTTGGTTCCCTTTGAATCGTTGTAATATGCTACACCGTTTTTCTCAGTTACATACTCAATTCTGTGCTCCACGGCTGTAAACTCACAGATACTCCTACGGATGCTATCCATATCAACACCTGCGTAGTAAGCCATGGCCACTGCTGCCATTACATTCTCAAAATTGTGTGTACCAAGAAGCTTCAGCTCTCCTGTTCTCACAACCGGAATCTCCTCTTTCTCTGTGCGAAGAATAATCTGGTCTCCTCTCAGGAAAATACCCTGTTCAAGTTCTCTCGCACTGGAAAAATATACAGCCTTTGGCACAATGTTTTTGCCAAATTCACGAAGGATTTCATCCTCATAATTCAGCACACATACATCCTCCGGACCCTGGTTGCTGGTGATCAGCTCTTTCACACGGATATATTCAACCATTGTATGATGGCGGTTCAAATGATCCTCTGTGATATTCAAAATGGCGCTTACCCTTGGAGCAAATTTCCAGATAGTCTCAAGCTGGAAGCTACTGATCTCTGCAACAGTAACAGTCTCATCTGTCATCTCCAGTGACTTAGAAGTATACGGAGTTCCAATATTTCCAACAACAAATACAGATGGGCGTGCATCTGACATGATTTTTCCAAGAAGGGCTGTTGTTGTAGTTTTTCCGTTTGTTCCGGTAATTGCAAGAACTTCACCCTTTCCAGTCTGATAAGCCAGTTCAACCTCACCCCACACAGGAAGTCCCTGATCATAAAAACCTTTTACAATTGGAAGATCTGTGGGAACTCCAGGACTTAATACCACAAGGTCCAGGCTTTCCTGAACTTCTTTCGGCAGCTCTCCTGCATAGATGGGAAGTTCATAATTCCCACTGATTTTATGTAATACGCTTTCTTTATCCAGATCTGCGTTTCCATCGTAGAGAACCGGGCAGGCACCAACTGCATTCAGAAGATCAGCTGCGCCGATACCGCTTTTTCCAGCTCCGAAAACCAGAACTTTTTTTCCTTTTAATTCCATAATTTATTTCCTCCTTAATGCCTTGCAATGGATGCCCCGGAATTCTCCCTTTTCAGGCAGCTCTTACAGGGCTAAAAGTCCGATCAGGCACATAATTGCAGTCACAATAGTAAACACTGCAACTACTCTGGCTTCTGACCATCCGCAAAGCTCAAAATGATGATGGATAGGCGCCATTTTGAAAATACGTTTGCCATGTGTTGCTTTGAAATAGGTTACCTGAATCATAACGGACAGTACCTCAACCAGATAGATCAGTCCCACGATCAGTATAAACAGAGGCATCTGCAGCATATAAGCCACACCTGCCACAAATCCACCAAGCGCCAGAGATCCTGTATCTCCCATGAACACACTTGCCGGGTATACATTGTAAAGTAAAAATCCCATCAGTCCGCCGATAACAGCACAGGTGACAGGCTCAATACCTGACTGGGTTCCAATGGATACAACCGTGAAAAATACGGCTACGATCAGGGTAACGCTGGTAGCAAGACCATCTACACCGTCAGTAAAGTTTACGCCATTTACCGTTCCGATCACTGCAAAGAACAGCACCGGTACAGCCAGCCAGCCAAGATTCAGATAATGCCCACCCCAGAATGGAATACGCATGGTCAGAGACACATCTGTATACCGCAGCAGGTAGAAAGTAAAAATACCTGTTACCACTACCTGAAGCAGAAATTTCTGCCATGGAAGAAGTCCGTCAGATCTTCTAAGGACTACCTTCAGATAATCATCCAGAAAACCGATCAGTCCGAATCCCAGAGTCAGGAACAGAACCGGGATAATCTTGGGATAATCTTTTACATAAAACAATGAAGTAATAATCGTGGATATCAGAAAGATCACGCCGCCCATAGTCGGGGTTCCGGCCTTTTTCAGATGCGACTGTACGCCCTCTGTTCTCTCTGTCTGTCCCATTTTCAGCTTACGCAGAAAAGGAATAATAACAGGTCCTAATACTGCACTGATTGCGAAGGAAATCAGTACCGGGATCACAATATGAAATTCCATCCTCACACCTCTTTAATTCTTTCGTTTTTTTCGTTCCAGAGTCTGTTTAAAAAAGCATTCCGCAATCTTCCTCAAATTGTGACACACATCTTGCAGAAACCATTTTCAAACACGCTCTAAACTTTTTAAAGCATCTTATAGTATAAAGCTTTTCCCCTTATTTATCAACCCATAGCTTGGTTTTTGCAAGATAATATCCCCACATTGTTTACTGCTTACTTCGTGACCGGTAACATACTTCTCCTTGCTCACAGCCTGACCAATCACCGAAGCTTATCTTTCTTTTTTCTGATTTAGAGCGTGTTTGAAAAAGGTTTTCTGCAAGATGTGCGTCACAATTTGTGGGAGATTTTGCCCGGATGAGGGCGCCGTAGCGGGCTACGGCAACCGAATTCGGGTGAAATCTCCCACAAAGTGGGGCGTGCAGATTGCGGGAATGATTTTTCAAACACGCTCTAGCACCGCCTCAAAAATATTCTTTATCACAGGTGCCGCAATGGTTCCTCCGTAATACACGCCCTGCGGGTCATGTATAATGCAAAGTCCCAGGATCTGTGGATCTTCCGCAGGCATAAAACCAAGAAAGGAAGAAATATACCGGTTGGCACTTCTTGGCAAAGTCTGGGAAGTAGCCGTCTTGCCCCCTACTGTGCATCCCTCGATCCGGGCATTTCTTCCGGAACCTTCTGACACTACTTTCTCCAGAATTCCTCTTACTGTCTCTGATGTTTTTTCCGAAATAATCCCCGTTTCCACCGGATATTCCAGCTTTCTTCCGCTGGTGCCATCTGAGCTCAGAACGGATACCCCAAAATGAGGTGTGATCCGCCTCCCCCCATTGATCAGAGAACTGACTGTGGTCGCCAGCTGAATTGGCGTAATCTGAAAAGACTGGCCAAAAGCAACTGTTGCCAGCTCCACATTCCCCATATTTTCCATTTTATGCATGATTGTTCCAGCCTCTCCCGGCAGATCTACACCTGTCTTCTTCAAAAGTCCAAACTCCTTGAAATAATGATAATAGTTTTCCACCCCAAGTCTCAGACCCACTTCAATAAAAACCGGATTGCAGGAATTCTGGGCACCTTCCACAAAGCTCTGAGAACCGTGTCCTGTTCTCCTTGCACAGTGAATCCGCCTGTCATCCACCAGCTTATACCCCGGACAGAAAAATCTGTCATTTACGGAAACCACGCCAGCCTCCAGACCTGCAGACATGGTAATGATCTTAAAGGTAGAACCGGGCTCATATGTATCGTTCAGGCAGGGATTTCTCCACATCTGGTTCAGAAGATCCTGTTTTTCCTGTTCATTCAGTCCTGAAGTATCCACGTCCGCATTCAATGTAAAAGGATCGTTCAGGTCAAATTCCGGCACATTAACACATACATAAATTTCTCCGTTCTGCGGATTCATAAGAAGTATGGAAACACGCGCAGCCTGTTTTTCTTCCATTACTTTCAGGGCCGCCTGCTGCGCATACTGCTGCAGATCCACATCCAGACTGATTTTCAGATTTTCCCCTGCCACCGGATCTTCCCTGCTTTCTCCGATCTGGTCGATTTCCACGCCTCTGGCATCTGTTGTGGTCAGGATTTTTCCCGCCTGTCCCTTTAAAACTTCCTCATATTTCACTTCCAGACCAATTATCCCCTGATTGTCACTGCCTGTAAATCCCAGAACCTTGGAAGCCAAAGATCCGTAAGGATAATACCGCTTATAATCCTCATCCACCTTCACACCATCCAGTTCATACCCACGTATCACATCTCCCACAGATTTTTCCACATTTGTCTTAATTCGTTCAATTGAAGATATTTTTTCAACTTTTTTACGCACTGTGTCAGTATCTATTTCCAACTCTTTTGACAAGACCTCAATAACCTTCTGTGGTTCCTTAATCTGACTGTGAATAACGGAAATAGTACATACAGTTTTATTATCTGCCAGAATCCTCCCTTTTGCATCCAGTATCTGTCCTCTTGCAGCCTTAATGACTCGTTCTCTTTCATGAAGTTCTTCTGCTTTCTGGTAATAGTAATCCGACCGAACCCCCATCAGGTAAACAAGCCTTCCCACAAGTCCCAGAAGCATAAGTGCACATACAAGAAAAACCATCCATATTTTTTTCCTGTGAAAGGTCATAGTTTTTTTCATAAAAAAATCCCCATCTGAAATCATCATAACTAATATATGATAATTTCAGATGGAGGTATGTGTTGTATTATGGTGAACAGTCTGTTTTTTATTTCCTGCCAATACTATGCCACCTATGGACAGTATTTCTAATCCAGTCCGGCTTCCTCGTTAGTCAGGCCTTCACTCTCCATATTGTTATCCTCAATGGGATCCGTGTTATCTTCCGGAGGTCCCGGAACATTGGTATCAGAAACAGCCTCCGGCAGAGTTTCCCCGGCTGAACCAGTGTAGGAATCGCTGATTCCATCAAGGTTAGCAGATTTTATATACTCTCCATTTGCATTGATCTGATAACTTCCGTCACTATTCAGCAGGTAACCATTTTCGTCAATCCGATTGCCATCCCAGTCAATGAGGTTGCCCTCTTCATCCACCAGATTTCCATTTTCATCAATCTGACTGTCAGATATAGTATTTACATGACCATTAAATTTCTCCCAAAGCTCTGTCTCCGGAACAGTTCCGTCTGTAGACTGATCGGGCTGAATATTCATGTATGGCAGAAGCTCGGAAAGAATTGCCTGTGCCACATACTGTGGATAAATACTGCTGGCCTGATCCTCTACATTTGGCTCGTCAATTACCACATAGATCAGAACCTGCGGGTCATCAACCGGGGCAAATCCGATAAAGGAAACCACGTATTTACCATTTCCACGGGGGAATTTCTCCGCAGTTCCTGTTTTACCGCCTGAGCTGTAACCCTGTACCTTTGACGTCATACTGGTACCCTGCTCTACACTGGCCTGCATATAGCTTCTGATATCAGCGGAAATGCTGGAAGAAATGGTCTGCTTCTGAAGAAGCGGGCTGATTGTCTTCACAGTTGCACCGCTGGCGTCTTTGACCTTTGTCACAAGATGTGGCTGATAATAGTAGCCGCCATTGATAACCGAACACATTGCATTGATTTCCTGGATCATAGTACAGCTGAATCCCTGACCAAATGCAGAACACGCAAGCTCTGTCTCATGCATGGTATCAACAGTATGCATAATACCATATCCCTCATTTGGAAGATCGATTCCTGTCCGGCTTCCGAAATTGAAAGTACTCTGTGCTTTCAGAAAATTTTCAACTCCCATCTTTGCACCAATCTGCATCATGGCATCGTTACAGGAATTTGCGATTACTTCCGCAAGGGTTTCCATTCCGTGTCCGTAAATATTTGCACATTTGATGGTGGTCATATTTCCTGGCACACCAAAATTCTGGTAACCATCACAATAGAAGGTATCACTGGTGGATATTTTTCCCTGTTCCAGAGCAGCTGCCATAACAATGGGCTTCACAACGGAACCAGGTTCGTAAATGTCGGTTACACAAAAGTTATTCCACATGGCGCTTAGAGCATCCATGGTCTCACTGTCGTTCATAGCAGCAATCTCATCTGCTGAATATAAGGAAGACAGATTACGTGGATCATTAAGATCATATCGGTCGCCCCCATCCATGGCAAGGATTTCACCACTTGAAGGGTCTTCCACGATCACTCCTATATTTTTGGCGCCAGTAGATTCCTTAAAGGCATTTACCCATTTTTCCACAATCTGCTGTGTTCCAAGATCAAGGCTAAGCTCCAGACTGTTTCCGTCAGAAGCTTCGATAATGGTTTGCTCCACGTTAGAATCATCACTGAAATATCCGTACTGTCGGCCATCAATTCCTGTCAGGCTGCTATTGTAGTAGCCCTCAATTCCATAGTCCGCAGTATCTCGGGAAAAAGTAAATCCCAGCGTATCACAGGCCAGCTCATTATATGGATAGACTCTCAGATAATCTTCTTCAAACCATACACCCTGGATATTGTTTTTCTCCTGAATTTCTTCCCTGGTCATTTCCGTATCATCTGGTATGCTGCAGTAATCCTCGAATGCTTTCTTATCATCCATGGATACCTGCTTTTTCACGATCTGATACTGACTCTCCTTGGTCTTATCAGAAGTAAGCCTGGTACGGAGTTCGCCTTCATCAAGACCAAATATGGTAACCAGAGCATTCACGGTAGGATCCAGATAATCCTCATCTGAATTCACAGCTTTACAGTCCAGTACAACATTATACACCTTGTTGCTCGTTGCCAGAATGTTGCCATTTCGATCATAGATTGTCCCTCGTTTCGCTGGCATTGTACGATTCTGGTATTTTTGCTGAGCCTGACTCAGCACCTGTTTCTTATACTTGTCACCACTTTGAAAATTAATATAAGTGATAACTCCCAATAAAACGATTAAAGCTCCCAATACGCAAAAGAGCAGTATTGACAGCTTTTTTTTCATACTGTGATTTATTTTTTTTATAGGTTTTCTTTTTGTTTTTCTTCTCAGAGTAGTCAATCAAACACCTGCCTTCATTCCCATTACTTCCCGGTCACGTCCTGATACTGTCTTACGTAGCTGCCGCCTTCAGTCGCATAGGTTTCTGTCTGCTGGTTGCTTGGATATTTCATGCCCAGACGTCCGATGGCGATTTTCCGGATTCTTTCAAGGTCAACACTTGAAGTCACCTGGCTCTCATATGCATCGTTGTCTTCTTTCAGCTCGGCCAGTTGGGATTCAAGAGTGGCCAGCTGGCTTCTTTTACTGGTGCATTCTGTTTTCAGTTTCAGATAATTAATACTGCAAAACACAATAAGGATACCAAGTGCAGCCAGAAATATGGCAAAATTACGGTTCATATTATTGGCTTTCGCACGGTTTCTCCTGGCTGCCTTACTAAGCGGCTTGTTCCCCCGGACCTGCTGCTCTGGTGTGGTCAGCTCTGGTTTTGCCTTATTTTTACGAACAGAATGCTCTGGCTGACGGTACTCTCTCCGCTCAGGAACTTCCTGGACTTTTCGGACAGTGTTGCCATCAACATACACATTTTGTGGACGTCTTTTACCTGACACAGTATTCGTATGTCTGCCTGTCTCCGCCATTTTTTACCCTTCTTTTAAACTTTTTTTTCAAAAATTCTAAGCTTAGCACTCTTAGAACGCGGGTTTTCTTCCATTTCTTCATCACTTGGAAGAATTGGCTTCCTTGTGATAACTCTCCCCTTGGATTTCTTTCCGCACACACATACCGGAAAATCCGGTGGACAGGTACACGGGTTCTCATTTTTTCGAAAAATTGTTTTTACAATTCTGTCTTCCAGTGAATGGAACGTAATAATGCAAAGCCTTCCGCCATCATCCAGAAGATCAATCATCCCATCAAGTGAATCACGAAGAACATCCAGTTCCTTATTCAGCTCAATTCTGATTGCCTGGAACGTACGCTTAGCCGGATGACCTCCTGCTGCCTGTATCTTCATAGGTATGGATTCCCGGATGATCTGTGTAAGCTGACCCGTTGTCATAATGGGGCTCTGCTGTCTTGCTGCTACTATATGTTTCGCGATATTTTTCGCAAATTTATCTTCACCGTAATCGCGGATAATGCGATACAGTTCTCTTTCTTCATAACCGTTAACAATGTCACTGGCAGTCTGTGTCTGTCTCTGATCCATGCGCATGTCAAGAGGTGCATCTACCCGATAGGTAAATCCACGTTCCTCATTGTCCAGCTGATAGGAGGATACTCCCAAATCCAGAACAATACCATCAACCTTGTGAATTCCCCTTGCGGCAAGCTCCTGTACCATGTAACAATAATTGCTGCGAATGATTGTCACCTGGTCAAAGGCGGCAAGCCGTTCACTCGCAGCAATTATCGCATCCTGGTCTTGATCTATACCAATAAATCTCCCCTTGGCAGAAAGTTTCCTGCATACCTCAATGGCATGTCCTGCGCCGCCCAAAGTGCCATCCACATAGATTCCATCCGGCTTAATATTCAGCCCGCCAACGGTCTCGTCCAGTAATACAGATTTGTGTTTAAATTCCATTTCCGTCTCCTGTTGGATTTCTCGCTTATTTTATGCTCAGATGACGATTCCCATGTTCTCCATGTCGGCAGCAATGCTGTCCATATCGTCATAATTGCAATTCTCGCTCCATTTCTCCTTGCTCCAGACTTCTACTCTGCTTAAGTTTCCAGCCAGAATAACATCTTTCTCCAGACCAGCGAACTCACGTAACGTCTGTGGTACGAGAATTCTCCCCTGCTTGTCCAGTTCACATGTTGTTGCACCTGCAACAAAGAAGCGCGAAAAGGCTCTAGCGTCTTTATTTGTAAGTGGTAATGCACGGAGTTTCTCTTCAAAGGCTTCCCATTCATCCATAGGATAAATATAAAGACAACCATCAAGTCCTCTGGTAAGAACAAATTCCTCACCTAAAGGTTCCCGAAATTTCGCCGGGATGATCAAACGCCCCTTCGCGTCGATTGTGTGATTGTACTCGCCCATGAACATAAAAACTCACCTACTCTCGTGAAATACGAGTCTCCCCCTCGTATCTCATGACGGGAAACAAATGGAAGTTCTGCCACTTCGTCCCCATTTGTCACCACTTTTCTCCACTTCCTACCACTTATGAACCCATTCTAACCCATTTGCCCCTAAATTACAAGTGGGAAATTATGAAATCTATTACATAATTCTGTTACAAAGTCCTTACAAACAGTGAAAATGCAGTCAAAAAATTTTTTTATACAAATAAATCCTGCCCTGCAGGACTTTTTATATTGCCGGAAATTCCAGCGAAATTACCTATTACACACAAAAAAAACGCCACTTCAGTGGGATTCGCTCCCACCAAAATAACGTTTTGTTTAGTCCAGATTCAGGTATCTGACAATCATATGATCAATCTTCCTGCTCATGGGCAGGTTTTTTCGCAAATCTGCGCGGCTGGCTATACAACCATTCATCTTCTTCTGAAGCTGTCGGACCCTTCGCAGCAACAGTTTCTTCTTCAGAAATCCTGGCATTTTCTTCCACATGATTTTCTGTACCGGAAGCTTCTGGAAAGGCTTCCTCCTCAGAAACTTCTTCTGTATCTTTCTCTGAGTCCTCCTCATAGAAATCCTCAGCAGCTGAATTTTCCTCTTCCACGATTTTCTCTGTGTTCTCTTCATCCTGAAGATTTTCTTCCGGATGCTCTTTCTCCACAGACGAAGTTTCTTCTGATTCTTCGGAATCATGTTCATAAGCAGATGCTGTTCCGTTATAGACTTCCCGAACACCTGCGGCATCTCCATCTGCAAAAGCTCTCTCCAGTCTGAGCCGGTCTCTGTATTCTTCTGCTTCAGCTTCTCTGGCTGCTCTTTCCTGCGCTTCATAGTCCTGTTCTCTCCTGCGTCTGCGCCTTGCCGCCCTCTTTTTCGCCATGGTTTCTTCCACAACTGCGATCATAGCACAGATTACAAACATTGCTGCTGAGATCAGCTGGGAAATTCCAACAGAAGTTCCCGGAATCATAAGCTTGTCTGTTCGAAGAAGTTCTATGCAAAATCGTCCGAGACCATATCCTGCCAGATATTTCAGAAATACTTCTCCGTGGAAATGTTTTTTGCGCTTCCACACAAGCATCAGGAGAAACAAAAGCAGACACCAAAGACTCTCGTATAAGAAAACCGGATGTACTTGAATATAAGAAGTTCCACCTATTGTCTCCAGGTTTTCCCTCATTGCAGATGTCACTTCGCTGGAACGCACAGCAGATAAAGGGAGCTGCATTGCAAATATGCTGTTGGTATACTCACCGAAAGATTCCCTGTTAAAGAAATCTCCCCACCTTCCTATTATCTGCGCAATAACGATTCCCATGCTGGCAGTATCTGCCATCTGCATAAAAGATTTTCTGCGCGCGCCGCAGTAAATGGCTGCTCCCAGCATTCCTCCAAACAGACCGCCGTAGAATGTAAGTCCGCCATTTCTCACATTAAAGATCTCAATAATATTGCCCTTATAAAGATTCCAGGAACATAAAACATAAAGCATTCTGGATCCGACCACCCCCAGAAGCAGGGATATGATCATCATTTCCAGATAATCGTCTTTATTCTCGCCGCAGCGCTTCGCTTCCAGAATCACAAATCCCATTCCCAGAAGCATTCCCAGAGCTATTACAAGGCCAAAAAATGTAATCTCAAATCCAAATATTTGAATGGATTTCCCCACATAACCCAGGTTTATTCCCAGATTCGGAAACTGAATTGACATTTATGCTATCCCTCTGTTTCTATTACTTATCAGACATTGAAACGGAATAAGATCACATCGCCATCCTGTACTACGTAATCCTTACCTTCCATTCTTACAAGACCTTTTTCTCTTGCGCCTGCATAGGAGCCACAGTCAAGAAGATCCTGATAGTTTACCACCTCAGCCTTAATGAATCCACGCTCAAAATCAGAATGAATCTTACCTGCTGCCTGCGGAGCCTTGGTTCCAATCTTGATGGTCCATGCTCTGGTCTCATCTTCTCCGGAGGTCAGGAAGCTCATAAGTCCAAGGAGATGATAACTTGCCTTAACCAGCTTCTCAAGTCCTGATTCCTTGAGTCCAAGATCCTCCAGGAACATTTTTCTCTCATCCTCATCCAGTTCGGAAATCTCTTCCTCGATCTGAGCACAGATTACGAAAATCTCACTGTTCTGCTCTGCAGCATATTTTCTTACAGCCTGTACATGCGCATTGTCAGCACCATCATTTGCAAGATCGTCTTCTGCAACATTTGCAGCGTAAATAACCGGTTTCTGAGTGAGCAGATTGTATGTTCCCATCCATGCTTCCTCATCCTCATTCTCCAGTTCCATAGTGATGGCCATTTTGCCGTCTTCCAGCCATTTCTTGATCTTCTGAAGGAAATCAAGCTCTTTAGCAGCTTCTTTGTCCATACGGGCAGTCTTGGTAACCTTTGCAATTCTTCTCTCCAGGATCTCAAGATCAGAGAAAATAAGCTCCAGGTTGATAGTCTCAATATCACGGATCGGGTCAATGCTTCCATCTACGTGAATTACATTGGTATCCTCAAAACAGCGTACTACATGAACGATTGCATCAACTTCACGGATGTTTGCAAGGAACTGGTTTCCAAGACCTTCTCCCTTAGAAGCGCCCTTTACAAGTCCTGCAATGTCAACAAATTCTATAACGGCCGGTGTCACTTTCTTGGAATGATAAAAATCACCAAGCAGTGCAAGTCTTTCATCCGGCACAGTAACAACTCCCACATTCGGGTCAATGGTACAGAAGGGATAGTTCGCAGATTCTGCACCAGCCTTTGTCAGGGAATTAAAAAGTGTACTTTTTCCTACATTTGGAAGTCCAACGATACCTAATTTCATTTTATCCTATTTCTCCTTATTTTTAGAGGCGTTTGACATTTCTTTACGCCATTCTTTTGCTATTATACCACAAACAATAAAAATATGATATATTTCCGGCCCCATATTGTCTTCTCTATACATCTTTTTATTTTAGCATACCCAACTCTTTCCATCAAGACAAAAGCTCTGGACAATCTGATAAATTTGAAAAAACACCTCATATTTCCAATTGAATATGAAGTGTTTCTCTTTTGTAATACATCATTTATTTCAAATCTCTGGACATGATCATAAGAAGACTGCCTTTTTCGTAGAGTACCTTGGCCTTTTCTTCCTGGATCTCGTTGCTAACGGTGCGGCCACAGTTATCTGTAGTAAGGCGGTAATGATCCAATGGGTATTTAAACCCCTTCAAAGTAAGACCTTCAACCGTTTCACCGGCTGCGAAAAAAGAAATATATTTTCCGAACTGACTGTCTTTTCGAATAATATAGCCATTTTCCACAAGACAGATGTAATTCTGAGCATCTGCCAGGATCACATTGACACCCTTTTGTCTGCCATATCCCAAAAGTCCCATGTTTCCAATAAAATGATCTAGTCTTCCACCAGTTGCGCCAAGAATAAGAATATTCTTTGCCCCTCTTCTTATTGCCAGATTTAAAGTAGACTGGGTATCTGTATCATCCTTTTCAGGATTCAGTCTGACAATTTCTGTATGGTCAAGACTCTCCAGATATGCCTTTCCAGCACCTGATAAACTGTCAAAATCACCGTCCACAATATCCGGGACAAGACCTGTTTCCAGAAAGAAATCCAGTCCTCTGTCAGCCGCCAGCAAAAGCAGCTTCTTGCCTTTTCGCTCTTCTTCTATTTTTCTTATAAAATCGAGGGCAAAATCTTTCTGGATCATGCCCCCGCTTACGATTACTGTATCTATCATTCTATCTCTCACTCAATCCTGTCACCAATCTCTTCGATCTGTTTCTGAATATGGCGGACATTCTGGGCAATATCACCGCCGAATACCCAGGATCCGGCAACAAAGATATTGGCACCAGCTTTCATAACAGTCTCTATGGTACCTTCATTGATTCCACCGTCAACCTCAATATCCACATTCAGATTCTCTTTGTCGATCAGTTCTCTCAGTTCCTGAATCTTCTCTGTACACTCGTCCATATATTTCTGTCCGCCAAAGCCAGGCTGAACAGTCATTACCAAAACCATATCCACATCCTCAAGCATATGGCTGATATCATTTACCGGAGTTGCAGGCTTGATGGAAACACCAACTTTCACTCCTGCATCCTTGATACGCTCTATAGTACGTTCCAGATCCTCACATGCCTCAGCATGAACGGTGATGGAATCCGCACCACAATTTACAAAATCCTGAATGTATCTTTCCGGCTCTGTCACCATAAGATGAACATCAAAAAACATCTTGGATTCTTTACGGATGGATTTGATCACCGGCATACCAAAGGAAATGCTCGGTACAAAATCTCCATCCATAACATCAATATGGAGCCATTCAACTCCTTCGTTTTCAAGAATTTTAATCTGTTCGCCCAGACGGTTAAAATCCGCTGATAAAATGGAAGGGCATAGCTGATACATAGTTTTAGTATCTCCTTTTCTCTTTTAATTCCTCATATAAAGCCAGATAGTTGTCATACCGCTGCTGACTAATTTTACCTTCAGACAGAGCTTTCTTCACTGCACAGCCCGGTTCATGAATGTGCATACACCCCTGAAACCGGCATTGCGGCTCATACATTACAAATTCCGGGAAGTAATCCCGAAGCTCCTCTTCCTTCATATCGGTAAGATACAAAGAAGAAAATCCCGGAGTATCCACCAGGAAAGTATTCTTTTCCACCGGGATTACCTGGGAATGTCTGGTGGTATGCTTGCCGCGCTTCAGTTTTTTGCTGATCTCACCAGTCTCCATCTGCACTTCACCCTGCATACAGTTGGTAATGGAAGATTTCCCCACACCGGAAGGTCCTGCAACTACTGTTGTTTTTCCCTTCAGTATCTCATGGATCTCGTCCATTCCCTCTCCCTCATAGGTACTGGAAAGCACTACACGATATCCACATCCAGTGTAGATTTCGTAAAGCTTTTCCATTTCTTCCTTCTCTCCCACATCTTTCTTATTGAAGCAGATAACTGCAGGAATTTCCTGCTGCTTCATCATAATCAGAAAGCGGTCCAGAAGAAGAAAGTTAGGCTTTGGATTCTCCATGGCAAAAATCAAAAATGCCTGATCTACGTTGGCAACAGCAGGACGGATAAGTGAATTGCGGCGGGGAAGAATGGAAGTTACACTGCCTTCCTTCTCCTCCTCATCCAAAACGGTAATCTCCACATTATCACCTACCAGAGGCTTGAAATTATCCTTTCGAAAAATTCCTTTTGCTTTACATTCGTAAACATTGCCGTCTTCCGCATAGATATAATAGAAGCCTGCAATTCCTTTAATGATCTTTCCCTGCATGGATTACTCAACCTTCTCAAAAGTAAGAGGATAATGGCCAAGTTCCTGATAGCTTCCATCAGATTGCTGCTCAGACAGATATAAAGTACCCTCAGCAACTCCTGGTGCACCTGTAATATCCAGCTGATATGGGAAAGTAAGCTGCTGTCCTTCTACCACAGAGCTTGCTTTTGGAGCGCCGCCTACATTCTGAACAAGCTCCAGTCTGATCAGACCTCCATTATATCCGATAGGCGTCTTCAGTTTCTGTGTACATTTCCATACTTCGCCATTTGCTACTGCTGCAGTAGTATCAGAGGAACTCTGATCCTCAGTATTCTGTGAAGAAGTATCCTGACTTCCACTGCTTACAATAAGAGTGATCGTATCGTTATCCGGATCTGCATATACCGGGTTGTCATCTGTATATCCTATAGGATCCTGAGAGATAACAGTTCCCTCTGCAACGTCTGTGCTCATCTGCATTTCCACATTAATATTAATGAATTTGCCAAGCTTGGCAATTGCATCATTCTTCTCCATTCCGGTTACATCTGGCACCTGTACACTGTCACCATAATTAATACCACGGCTGATGGTAAGAGTAACTGTATCGCCTGCCTTGACAGTAGTTCCTGCTGCAGGCTCAGTATCAAGGACACATCCAATGTCTACCATAGAAGACTGACTTTCATCCGGGTAAATCTTATTGATCTGAACCGTTAAGCCCTGGCTTTCCAGAGTTTCCTGCGCCAAAGCGCCATTCTGACCGAACATATCTGTAAGGGTAACGGACTCAGAACCTTTACTTAAATAATAGTTAACAGTTGAATTTTTAGCTACCTTTGTTCCCTGTACAGGATCCTGTGAAGAAATCTTGCCTTTTTCCTGTGTGGAAGCCTCTTCACCTTTGTAGGTCATTCCGATATTTACAGAAGCGCAAAGTTCCTGTGCCTCAGCCTCTGTCTTACCGATAAGATCAGGTACTGGTACCATACCATCATCTTCGTCAGCAGCCTGGGTAACCTGTGCCTGCTGATTCTGCTGATCCAAAGAAGAATCCTTGCTGTCTCCGATCAGACCTGCTGCCTTTCCCACAACAAGAATTACCGCGATCAGAACTGCGGCACCTATGATCAAAGCAATAATACTTCCAGCTACACTGACGCCTCTTTTCTGCTTTTTGATACGTCTTTCTCTCTCTTCCCGCTCTCTGCTTCGTTCACGATCCCGGTTCTTTCTGGAGCCTTTCGAGCTCTCTTCCTTATCGTCATACCCGAAATCGTCATCATCATCGTAGTTTGTCTCATTCAGTTCTTTTTCCAGAGTTTCTATATCCGGTTTAAGAGTCTGCTTCGGAGTGTGCTTGATTTCTCCAAGCTCTTCATCAGAAATTACAACCGTCTTAGCGTCTGTGTCTACAGATGTAAGCTTCACAAAATCCCCCTGCGGATCAATAAGAGAATGCTTCAGATCCTCGATCACGTCCTCCATCTTATTATATCTGCGGTCCACACTCTTCTGGGTGCATTTCATAATAATCTGTTCCAGACTGTACGGCAGATCCGGGGAATAAACACTTGGCGGTACCATCTCTTCCTGAAGATGTTTGATTGCAATGGCAACTGTAGTATCTCCGTCAAAAGGAACACGTCCTGTTACCATCTCATATAAGGTGATACCAAGTGAGTAGATATCACTCTTCTCATCGCTATAGCCACCTCGTACCTGCTCCGGTGAGCTGTAATGTACAGACCCCATAACATTAGAGCTGATGGTATTGGAAGAAGCAGCTCTTGCAATTCCAAAGTCTGTTACCTTTACTTTGCCGTCTGTGGAAATAATAATATTCTGAGGCTTCACATCACGATGTACAATGCCGTGGCTGTGTGCTGCCTCAAGTCCCATAGATACCTGAATGGCAATACTGGTAGCTTCCTTTACCGAAAGCTTGCCTTTCTTGGAAATATACTCCTTAAGAGTGATTCCCTCGATCAGCTCCATTACGATATAATAAACACCCTCATCATCGCCTACATCAAATACATTTACTATGTTTGGATGGGTAAGACCTGCTGCTGCCTGCGCTTCACTTCTGAATTTCTTTACAAAAGTTGCATCTTCCCTGAATTCCGGCTTCAGAACCTTAACTGCCACAAAACGGTTCAGTTTATGGTCCATTGCCTTATATACGTCCGCCATTCCGCCGGTACCGATTTTACTTACAATTTCATAGCGTTCTGCTATAATCATACCTGTCTTTAACATGTTTCCACCTCATTCGTGAATGGTTCTATCAATATGATTGCAATGTTATCCTTGCCGCCGTTGTTGTTGGCTTCCTGGATAAGAGTATTTCCCTTCCAGGTGATATCCTCATCAGAATTCAATATGATTTCTTCCATTTTTTTGTCTTCCACCATATTGCTGAGACCATCGGAACACATCAGGATCGTACTTCCCGGTTCCAGACGCATATCAAAGAAATCCACGTCTACAGTTTTTTCTGCTCCCAGAGCTCTGGTGATAATGTTTTTATCCGGATGATTTCTTGCCTCCTCAGCAGTGATTTCACCCATTCTTACCATTTCCTGAACCAGTGAATGATCCCTGGTAATCTGCCTCAGCTGTTTATCCACCACATATAGTCTGCTGTCTCCCACATTGGCAACATAAGCATACTGACCTACAATGGTGGCTACTACCATAGTAGTTCCCATTCCACGAAGCTTCTCATCCTTCTGCGCCTGTTCTATAATTTCTGTGTTCGCAGTCTCAATGGCATGACGGATTACCTTTACAGGATTATAATCCGTATCCTCCCTGATTTCATCTACCAGTATCCTGACCGCGTGAGAGGAAGCATAATCACCTGCATTGTGCCCTCCCATTCCATCAGCAACAGCAAAGAGGTTCGGGAGATTTCCAACTGTGTCCTGGGAAGCGAACACATAATCCTGGTTCATCTTCCGCTTCATTCCTATATTCGTAGCTGAATATACCCTCATGTCACTTCTCGCTTTCTGTCCTTTTCGTACTGTTGTTCAACATAGAAACACCAGTTTTTCGTTACTGCGGATCGTAACTTTTTTCCATATAACTTTTTCGTAATTGTCCACAGGCACCGTCTATGTCACTGCCCATTTCCCTTCTAATAGTAACATTAATTCCGCATTTTTCAAGTTTTATTTTAAAATTCTCTACAGCCTGATGCGTAGAACGCCTGTAAGAACGCTCCTTAATAGGGTTTACCGGGATTAGATTTACATGACAGTTAATATCATGGATTCTGCTGCTCAGCTCTCTTGCATCTTCGTCACTGTCATTAACACCAGCCACAAGACTGTATTCAAAAGTAATTCTCCTGCCAGTCTCCTGAAAATAATTGCGGCATGCATCCAGGACTTCATCCATGCTGTACCGCTGTGCAATAGGCATAAGTTCCCGTCTTTTTTCATCATTTGGTGCATGCAGAGACAGGGCAAGGGTAATCTGCAGTTTTTCCTTGGCAAGCTCATAAATTTTCGGAACAATTCCGCAGGTCGATACGGTGATATTCCTCTGGCTGATGTTAAGACCATCTTCATCGGCAAGCAGATGTATAAAGCGTACAATATTATCATAATTATCCATAGGTTCGCCGGTTCCCATTACTACTACATTAGATACCCGTTCTCCCGTTATGCTCTGGATCCTGTAAATCTGATCCAGCATTTCCGAAGGAAGAAGGTTTCTTGTCCAGCCTCCAATAGTGGAAGCACAAAAACGGCACCCCATTTTACAGCCTACCTGTGACGAAATACAAACGGAATTTCCATGCTTATAACGCATAAGAACACTCTCGATCACATTTCCATCAGAAAGGCGGAACAGATATTTTCTTGTGCCGTCAATGGCAGAAACCTGTTCATCCACCATTTCCAATGCCGCTATGGGATAGTCTTTCAGTTTTTCTTTTAGTTTTCCTGGTATGTTTCTCATCTCATCATAAGAGGTTACCAGATGTTCATGTAACCAGCTGTAGATCTGCTTTGCCCGAAAGGGTTTCTCCCCCAGTTCGGTCATCAGATTTTTCAGTTCGTCTTTCGTCATCGACTTAATGTCTGTCATATTTATATTCCTATTTTCTTCTGAATTTCGCAATAAAGAAACCGTCTGTCTTATGTACTCCCGGAAGCAGCTGCAGATATCCAAGTGCAGTTGTCTCTGAGTGCAGCTCCTCTGGAAGATAAGGATCCAGGCTCTCCAGCTTAAATGGATAATTATTCAAAAACCACATCATGTTCTCTTCGTTTTCTTCTTTTGCAATGGTACAGGTACTGAAGATCAGCTCTCCTCTTGGCTTCACATAGTTTGCTGCGCGATCCAGAATGGTTCTCTGCAGAATCACTATTTCATCCTGTTTCTGTGGCGTAACACGGTATTTGATCTCCGGCTTCTTGCCGATCACTCCATACCCGGAACAAGGTACATCTGCAATTACGACATCTGCAAGCAGTTCTGAATCCTGATCAAAAATAGTAGCATCCTGCACTCTTGCCTGTACATTAATAGAATTGGTACGCTGGATGTTTTCCTCGATCAGATTGACTTTATACTGGCTTACATCTCTTGCATCTACCGTTCCATATCCCTCCATCTTGTCTCCCATATGAAGACTCTTTCCACCTGGCGCAGCACACACGTCAATAACGTAATCGCCCTTCTTCGGATCTGCAACCTCCGCAACCAGCATGGAACTTACATCCTGCACGACGATTTTACCCTTGATAAAAGCATCCAGTGCAAGAATATGGTTAAATTCAGAAATGCTGTATGCATAAGGCAGATATGGAGCAGGCGCTACATGAACGCCCTGACTTTCCAGGCTTTTTATAACCTCTTCCTTGGAATTCAGATAAGTCCGGCATCTGATGGTAAGAGGATGTTCCGTAAGAAAATCCGCCAGTATCTTCTCTGTTGTTTCTTCTCCATAGGCTTCCAGCCACCTGGTTACCAGCACCTCTGGCATGGAATACTTTACAGAAAGATATTTCAACAGATCATCTTCTTTTTGAGGGAACCGGACCTGATCCATTTCCCGGGCTATGGTACGAAGAACACCATTTACAAAAGGCTTCAGATTATAAAAACCTTTTCTTTGCGCCAGCTTCACAGCCTCATTGCACACTGCGCTGTCTGGCACACTATCCATGTATTTCAGCTGATATACTGCACTTCTTAAAATTTCCCGGATTGCAGGCTTCATCTTATCAACTGTCACCTTGGAAAAAGAATTGATAATGTAATCAATCTGGATCCGGTATTCCAGCGTTCCTTCACAGACACGGGTAATAAATGCCCGGTCCTGTTTGGGAAGGAACTGATATTTGGAAAGGGCATTCCGAATTGCCACGTGGCTATGCTCGCCCTCTTCGATTTCAAGTAAAATTTCCAGGATCATCTCCCTGGAATTGATTCCGTTAATCATCCCGTCTTCTACCTCCGGAAAGTATGAGCAGTCTCAGAAGCTGTAAAATGGAAGAAGCAAGAGCTGCTACATAAGTAAGGGCTGCCGCTGTAAGAACCTTCTTCGCACCTTTGTTTTCCTCACGGCTTAAAATTCCTGTGCTTTCCAGCATTTTTAAAGCTCTTGAGGAAGCATTGAATTCTACCGGAAGTGTTACAAGCTGAAACAGTACCGCCAGTGAAAACAGCACAATTCCTACAGTTGTAAGTGCCGGTATGGAAAAGATCAGTCCCAGAAGAAAAATCGGCCAGGAAAGGGAAGATCCGATATTTGCCACCGGAACAATAGCTGAACGGATATTCAGCGGTGCATAATTTATATTGTGCTGAATGGCATGACCACACTCATGGGCAGCGACACATACAGCTGCCACAGAAGTTCTTCCATATACGTCCTGTGAAAGTGCCAGCCTCTTTGTTCTCGGATCATAATGATCTGTAAGGCTTCCGGAAATTGGAACAATCGTTACGTCGTAAATTCCGGCTGCATTTAAAATCCTCTGGGCAGTCTGAGCTCCTGTAAGACCTGAATGGCTGCGCACCTGCTGATAACGTGCAAAAGTGCTTTTCATCTTTCCAGATGCAGCCAGTGCCAGCACCATTCCAATGATCAGCAATACATAAGTAGGATCAACATAAAATCCATAAGGATATCCATATCCGTACATAAGATCACTCCTTTTTATCTGTGAATCTGCTTCCGGTTTCTATATGACATCCTCGAAGGAATGCATCCGCATCCATTCTCTTTTTTCCTTCTAACTGTACCTGTGAAAGTACCAGAACATCCTCACCGCAAGCCACGTAAATTCCTTTTTTGTCCGTTTTTACTACTGTTCCAGGTTCTGGCTTTTCTGTGCCAGCTTCTTCACTTTTTACTACAAAGCTTTCCCATACCTTCAAAGTTTTTCCATTCCAGAAGGTAAATGCGCTTGGCCACGGGTTTAAACCTCGCACCAGTCTTTCCAGTTCCGCGGCTGATTTCCCAAAATTGATCAATCCCATCTGTTTGGTGATCATACCGGCATATGGAGTAGGGCTTTCCTCCGGCTGTTTCTCGTAAACAGCTGTGCCATCAAAAATGTGAGGCAATGTCTCAACAAGAAGCTTCGCTCCTGCTTCTGCAAGCTTATCAAACAGAGTTCCGCCCGTCTCATCTTTTGCAATCGGCACTACGATCCTTGAGATCATATCTCCTGTATCAAGACCTGTTCCCATTCTCATGATCGTAACACCTGACTCCTTTTCCCCATCAATAACTGCCTGCTGAATAGGAGCTGCACCGCGGTATTTCGGAAGCAGGGATGCATGGATGTTAATACATCCGTATTTCGGAAGCTCCAGAATGCTTTTGGGAATGATCTGTCCAAAGGCAGCTACCACAATAATATCGGGATCCAGTTTCTCAAGAACCTGTAAAAATTCCGGATCGCGTACCTTCACAGGCTGGTAAACCGGGAACCCATGTTTCAATGCCTCTTCCTTTACAGGAGTGGGAAGCATGCTCTTTCCCCTTCCCTTCGGCTTATCCGGCTGGGTCACAACACCTGTCACCTCATAGCCAGCTTCAGCCAGTGCATGAAGGGGATTAACTGCAAAATCCGGCGTTCCCATATAAACAATTTTCATTTATTCCTCTTCCTCCTCATTGTCATAACTTACATGATGTAATTCACCTTCAACCAGACGTGTGTACATTTTTCCGTCAAGATGATCCAGCTCATGACAAAATGCACGGGCAAGGAGTCCTTCTCCTTCATATATCTGCTCATTCATATCCATATCAAGAGCTTTTACCTTCACATAATTTGGGCGGGTAACCTGACCGGACATTCCCGGAACACTTAAACATCCCTCCTCGCCTGTCTGCTCACCGGATGTCATAAGAATTTCCGGATTGATAAGAATAATTGGACCATCTCCAATATCGATCACTACGATTCTCTTTAATATACCCACCTGGGGAGCTGCAAGGCCAACACCGCATGCGTCATACATGGTTTCCAGCATGTCTCCTACCAGATCCTTTGTACGTTTGTCGATTTTCTCTACTGGTCTGCAGATTTTTTCCAAAACGGAATCTCCCTCTGTTCTGATTGTTCTAAGTGCCATCTCTGTGTTATCTCCTTTATCTTTGAATTTGGAAATACCCGTCGTTCCAAAGCCCTGCACCTTAACGCAGCCCTTTATTTCCGGTATTTCGCCTTATGAAAAATCAAATTGTATATTAACTTTTCTGAAGCCGGAATTGATTTCTATATATTCCTCCAGCCTGTCCTTTATTCGGACAAGCAGATCATAATTCTCATGTTTCAGATAAAGTACTCTTCTGTATACATCCTTTACTTTCCCTACAGACGCAGGGGCGGGACCGATCACATGAAGATCTTTTCCCGCATATATTTTTCCTGTAAACAGACCAAGATAGTGCATGGCTGTCTCAAGAAGCTTCTCATCCTCCGAAGAACCAAGCACTGCCATCATATGGGCAGCCGGGGGATAATCCATAAGAAGACGGTATCCCATCTCTTCCTGGTAAAATTCTTCGTAATCCTGCTTTGCAGCTGTCTGTATGCTGTAATGATCCGGACTATAAGTCTGGATCAAGGCATGGCCTTCTTTCCTTCCTCTTCCTGCTCGTCCCACCGCCTGGGTAAGAAGCTGAAAAGTGCGCTCACCACTGCGATAATCATCAGCATTCAGGGATAAATCTGCAGCAAGGATCCCCACAAGAGTAACATCCGGGAAATCATGTCCCTTGACGATCATCTGGGTTCCAATCAAAATATCGGCCTCATGCCTGGAAAAAGCAGACAGAATTTTTTCATAGCTTCCCTTAGCTCTTGTAGTGTCGTAATCCATTCGAAGAACTCTTGCCTCTGGAAATTCTTTTTCTACCACCTGCTGGATCTGCTGGGTTCCCGCTTTAAAACCGCCTATATATGGGGAAGAACAGACTGGACATTTGTCCGGTTTCACAGTTTCATAACCACAATAATGACAGATCAGCTTTCTGCCATTATGCTCACTTAAGGAAACGTCACAGTGAGGACATTTCATTACATGACCGCAGGAACGGCATGAAACAAACCCTGCGTAGCCACGGCGGTTGAGAAACAACATGGCCTGCTCCCCTTTTTTCAGGCACTGGCTCAGGTCTTCTCTCAGTTCCAGACTGAGGGCAAGGCGGTTTCCTTTTTTTAGTTGTTCCCTCATGTCAATAATTGATACCCTGGGAAGAGGTCTTTCTTCAAATCTGGCTTCCAGCTTTACAAGGACATATTCTCCTTCTTTCGCCCTGTAATACGCTTCCATAGATGGAGTTGCAGAACCAAGAATTACTCTTGCGCCTTCCAGCTTTGCTCTGTGGATAGCCGTTTCCCGGGCGTGATACCTTGGACTGTTTTCACTTTTATAAGAAGATTCATGCTCCTCATCAATAATGATCAGCCTCAGCTTTCCAAAAGGAGTAAAAAGTGCTGAACGGGGTCCCACCATAACCTGCAGTTCTCCCTGTTTGGCTCTTTTAAACTGGTCATAACGCTCTCCCAGGGAAAGTCTGGAGTTAATTACCGACACCTTATCACCAAAACGACCATAAAATCGCCGTACAGTCTGATAAGTCAGCGCAATTTCCGGAATCAGCACGATTGCCTGACCGCCTTCCTTTATCACCTTATCGATCAGCTCCATATATACTTCCGTTTTTCCACTGCCGGTAACTCCGTGAAGAAGAACCGGTCTCGGATCCGGGTGTTCCCATTCTGATAAGATCTGATTCACAGCCATTTGCTGGGATATACTTAATACTGCTGGTGCCACATGCGGAATATTCTCTGCATCTGCAACTGCATTTCTATACACTTCATCTGACTCCACAGAAGCAATCCCCTGTTCTTCAAAATATCTCAGGACAGAAGCCGTAGTGCCAAGCTCCTTTGAAGCCCAGGCAGTCTCAATTTTCCCATTTTCATTCTGCAAGAGTGCTTCCAGAAGGCGGATACGTGCTTTAAATCTGGTCATGCTAAGCTCTTCCAGAAGCTTTTCCCCATCTTCTCTGGAAATCAGAAGGGTTATCCACCTTTTTTCCTGGGCTTTCATCTTTTTCTGAATAGGAAGAACTGTTTTCAGAGCCTGGATCATGGTAGAGCCGTAATTTTCTTTCATCCACCCTGCCAGCGCGATCAGCCTGGATTCTGTGGTTTCCTGATCATTTTCAATACCGGCAACAGATTTGAGCTGGATTCCCTTTACTTTAGGCTCACCAGAAATCCCCACTACATATCCCTTGCGCACATGATTTCCTCTTCCAAATGGAATGGAAACCACCATTCCCACCTGTATCTCTTCCTTCAGTTTCTCCGGAACCAGATATTGAAAGCTTTTATCCAGCTTCTCATGGGAAATGTCTACAATAATATCTGCATATGTCATGTTTTACTTTCCAGCAAGAATATCAGCGATCAACACACGCTCATCCATAGGATATTTTTTGCCTTTGATTTCCTGGTAATCTTCATGACCTTTACCAGCCAGCACCACAATATCCCCTGGTTCTCCGTGATGGATGGCATAAGCGATTGCTTCCTTGCGGTCTGGAATCTCCACATATTTACCTTCTGTCTTCGCCATGCCAACCTTGATGTCATCAATAATAGCCTGAGGCTCCTCATCTCGCGGATTATCAGAAGTAATGATGGTCAGATCTGCCAGACGACCGGAAACTTCTCCCATCTCATAACGGCGAAGCCTGGAGCGGTTTCCGCCACAACCAAACAGGCAGACCAGTCTGTGTGGATGATACTCACGCAATGTAGTAAGAAGACTTTCCAAAGCCATTGCATTATGTGCATAATCAATCATCAGAGTAAATTCATCAGATACTTTCACCATCTCAATACGGCCTTTTACTTTTGCTACCTTCAGAGCCTTCAGGATATTTTCCTGGGAAACCTTAAAATGACGGCAGATTGCAATAGCGGTAAGAGAGTTGTAAATACTGAATTTACCTGGGATGTCGATTTCAACAGGGAAATCCATAAGCCCCTTCAGCTGATAGGAAATTCCAAGATAACCTTTTCCGCCAATCAGTCTGGCATCCTCAGCGCGAAGGTCTGCTTCTTTTGAAAAGCCATAGGTTTCCAGAGTACAGGTATGTCCCTCTACAATTCTGTCAAAATGCTCATCATCACGGTTTACAATTCCTACGCGGCACTGCTTGAGAAGCATAGCTTTACAAGACAGATAATGGTCAAAGTCCTTGTGCTCGTTTGGACCAATATGATCTGGTTCAATATTTGTAAAAATTCCAAAATCAAACACAAATCCCTGAGTACGATGCAGCATCAGCCCCTGTGAGGAAACTTCCATAACCACACAATCACAGCCAGCTTCCACCATTTCGTGAAAATACTCCTGAACTACATAGGATTCTGGTGTGGTATTAGAAGCAGGTATTATCTTATTTCCGATAATTGCCTCAATAGTACCGATCAGACCAACCTTGTATCCAGCATTTTCCAGAATGGATTTTACCATATAGGTAGTGGTAGTTTTTCCCTTAGTTCCGGTAATTCCGATTGTTTTCAGCTTCTCTGCCGGATGTCCGAACCAGGCTGCTGAAATAAATGCCATAGCATATCTGGTGTCTGTCACCTGGATAACCGTAACATCCGACGGTGCAGAAACCTCCTCTTCTACTACCAGAACTTTAGCCCCTTTTGCTGTCACATCCGGGATAAATTTATGTCCATCTACAACAGCACCTCTGATACAGATAAACAGAGAGCCGTCTGTTACCTTTCTGGAATCATAAACAACACCAGTGACTTCCTGCTCTGTGCTCCCCTGCACGCAGGTGTATTCTAACTTCTCTAATAAGGATGATAATTTCATAATATATGCCTCCCTATATTGACGTTGCTTTAAAATCACGCCAGAGCTTGTTTGAAAAAGACTTTCTGCAAGATTTGTGTCACAATTTGCGGGAATGATTTTTCAAACACGCTCTAATCTAATGACATCATACAGCAACGCATACTCTTTTATAGAATATCACACACAGAATTTGTTTTCAATCTTTCCTGTTAAAAAACAGTAACCGTTCACCTCACATTATAGTTTCCATTCACGGGTCATCTGTGAGCATTGTCTCCAAACATTCTTCTGGCGGCTACAGCGGAAAAAAGAAACGAAAGCAGAATCAGTACCTGAAACAGCTCTTTGTGGGAAGTATCCCCTGTTTTTGGAGAGGTGGACGCAGCCATTGTGCTGCCATCATTATTCCCACTGCCTATGCCAGTTCCATCTCCATTTCCACCCCCATTTCCGTTTCCGCTTCCATTTCCATCCTTCTCCTTATCTTCCACACGGATGGTTGCCTGATCCCGCACTGCGCTTTCCTCACCAGTCTCGTCAGTAACTACAATAATCTGATTCATCAGATTCTGGTCTTTCAGATCTTTTGGAAGTACAACTTTTGCCTTTAAATTCACACAGCCACCAGGTGCGATTTCCTGGATTTTCGCCTGAGTCCTGCTTTTATTCAGGGTTATACCTCTCTGTTCCTGAAAAGTAGCTGTTACTCCGGCAAGCCCGAAACGTTCTGTAGTAACTACGGAATGCAGAGTCACCTCCCCGGTATTGTGAATACTGATCTGATAAGTCACAGTCTCCCCAGGGCTGGCGTTGTCGCAGTCAGCTGTTTTCTTTACCGTAAAAGAGGCTTTTCCCTGCTGTAATGTTAACTGTTTTTCTGCTGCTTTCTCCAACGAAACCGGATTTTCTGTTTTTGCAAAAAGCTCCAGCTCCAGATTACTTTTCTGATCCATGTCCGGATCTATATAAAAAGACAGGATTCGTGTTTCCCCTGCGGAAAGGCTTTCCAGCACTGCACCACTTTCCGAAACTTCAAGGCCAGGCTCCTTTTCCCACACAGGTACCAGTTCCTGTTCTTTTACTTTGGCCTGAAGGGAAATTTTATAAAAAGGTACCTGACCATTATTTGTCAGATTCACTGCCATATGAATGCGTTTTCCAGTATAAAGCGCCTTTTCCTTGGCTTCCATCTCCACTGAAAAATCCATGTGTGCAGCTGGTATCTCCAAACTCTTAGATAAGGCTTTACACAAAATGTTTTTTTCATTTTCCACTTTTTTTACAATGTAAACTCCGCCTCCATTTTCTTCTCCGCTTATAGCACCATTTGCATGCAAAATATCCTGACAGGTAGGAACTGTATGTTTTTCTGCTGGAAAACGATATTCATCCCGCAAGGTAACCGGAATTTTCAGCTGTTTGCCCTGTTCTCCCGAATTTATTTTCCAGCGGAATCCGGTTATACTGCTGGATCTTCCGTCAGCAGTCTCGATAGGAAGCTCCTCTTTCAGGCAGCCTTCAGGTGCCATAAACGAAGCATCTGGCTGAAAATATTCAGAAAGCCAGACTACCAGTTCGTAAGATGTTGGATGAGATATTGTTTCATCCGAAAAATCATATTGATCATTTTCCAGGCTCCCGTCCTGATTTCCACTGCTGAATAAATTTTCATCGCCACTTTCATATTCCTGGTTTTCATTTTCCCACGTAAGTGACGCCAGCCCATCTGCCTTTACAGAAATCACCGCCTGAAATTTCTGTAAATCTGTCCATGCCGCATCTTGGACAACAGATAACCCGCCTTCCATTTCTGCTCCATATGCCACTGCCGGCTGCGCCGTGCATCCAACCAGCATCCCAGCTTCTGCAAGCAGACTTACTCCCACTGCCAGTATCTTTTTCCATATTCTGTTTTTCATTATAACTTCTCCTTTTCTACCCCTATTTTTCACTAATCTCTGTTATTAAACTACTATTTTACAAAACGGACTTGCCGCCTACTGGCGACATCACCATATAAATGAGTCACTGACAGCACATGGGAATCACACCTTTCTCACTTAAACAGATCCTATTCACAGCATTCCGAAGCAAATTTGCCTTGCCATTGTATGCATCCATTTTCAAAAAAGCGTATAAAACGCCCAGGTTAACAGGTTTCCTTCAAAAAACGGGTTATCTTGCGCCGAACCGGCGCGGTAGAAATTCTTTTCTGCAGAATGCAGAAACAAGATAGGTTTACTTTACCACACTTGGTCTTTAAATGCAATAAAGGGTCGGATTTTATTTTCATTTCATATTTTTTCGATTTCTTTTAGATTTGAGACACATTTTCCTCACAAATTGCCGATATAATGAATTTCGGATAGATGAAAAACCACTCTCTATCTCCCCCCTCAAAAATATAGGAAATGAGCCATCTGCCTGATGCGGATGGCTTTTCCTGTTTCAAGGACTTTTCTATTGCAATTCCCACCCTTAGCTTTTATAATGGAAGATATTACACAAGGATGTCCGGAGAAATCATTCATGTTGCTGTGAATACTTTCACAGTAATCCACTTAACTCTGATATCCGCATTATATTCTTGACAGAAACGAGGTATCTCCTATGAGTGAAAAAATCGTAGTAGTTGCATTAGGTCACAGAGCTCTCGGCACCACACTTCCAGAGCAGAAAGTAGCCACCAAAGCCGCAGCAAAAGCAATCGCAGATCTTGTTGAAGAGGGTGCCAAGGTGGTAATCTCCCACAGCAATGGCCCACAGATTGGCATGATCCACACTGCAATGAATGAATTTGGAAAGACACACCCGGATTATACATTCGCTCCTATGTCAGTCTGCTCCGCAATGAGCCAGGGCTACATTGGATATGACCTTCAGAATGCGATCCGCTCTGAATTTATCAGCCGCGGAATTTACAAACCTGTTGCTACCATTCTTACCCAGACTGTTATTGATCCATATGACGACGCTTTTGCAGATCCGGAGAAAATTATCGGACGTGTTCTCACTGAGGAAGAAGCTGAAGCAGAGGAAGAAAAAGGAAACTTTGTCACCAGACTTGCTGATGGCGGATACAGACGAATCGTAGCAGCTCCGAAGCCACAGAGAATCGTAGAGCTTGAGACTATACGAGCACTTCTCAATGCAGACCAGGTTGTTATCGCAGCCGGCGGCGGTGGAATTCCAGTGCTTGAGCAGGGCATCAACCTTCACGGTGCCAGTGCCATCATTGAGAAAGATCTTGCCGCAGGACTTCTTGCAGAAGAATTAAATGCCGATACTCTTCTGATTCTCACAAGTGTAGAGAACGTAAGTCTGAACCACGGTCAGGTAAATGAGCAGAAGCTTGGCAGCATCACTGTAGCGGACGCTAAGAAATACATTGAAGAGAACCAGTTTGCTTCCGGTTCCATGCTTCCCAAAATCGAAGCAGGTATTTCCTTTATCGAGAAAGGGGAAGGCCGGAGCACTGTGATTACTGATATGGCTCATGCCAAAGAGGGCTATGAAGGAAAAACAGGAACTACCATCCGCTAGAGCCTGTTTGCAAAAGGCTTTCCACAATATGTGCGTCACAATTTGTGGGAGATTTCACCCGGATAAGGGCGCTGTAGCGGGCTGCGGCAACCGAATTCGGGTGAAATTTCCCGCAAAGTGGGGCGTGCATATTGCGGGAATGATTTTTCAAACACGCTCTAAACATACAAAAAGAAACCTCCGACGAAATAAGTACTCATCTGACGAGGTTCCTTTTTTTACTATTTTTTACTATTATTTCCCCAATCTTAACGAGCAGTAAGCATCAATGCGGAATCTTCTGACTCTGTATTTATGATTCCGATCAGATCTCCCTCTTTCAGGGTAATCTTACGCTCCACGCCATCTGTCACTGTCATGCTTCCGTTTTCACCCTCTTCTCCCATGATCATAAAACTTACAAAACCATTTGAACAGGAAGCAATGTAATATCCTGGGACAATGCCTCCATCCACATTTTCTCCAACCTCCAGCACATCTCCTGCCATCAGTTTATAAGAGGCTGAATCAGCCCCAGAACTGAACATATCTCCAAATTCTTCTTCAAGTATCGGAGCAAGGCTGTCCTTCAGGGAATCCCGGATTTCCGGTAAGCTTGCGCAGATGATCACCAGGACCATGAGCCATCCAAGAAGGGATCCTTTTTTCTTTTTTACCGGTTTCTGGGTGTAAACACTGCTTTTTTTAGCTGCAGCGCTGTAAGTTCCAGCTGTACTTTGTCTGCTCTTGGAATTATAACTCCCAGCAGGGACAGAGACCTTATTTCCATTCTTATCAGCACCAGTGCCTCCTCCATATATACTTCCTGCTTTCACATTTCCCTTATTATAAGAATTCCCTGTGCCTGCACCAGCCAGTGACTTAGAGCTTCGTGTTCCCGTTTTCTGATCATGTTTATTTCCGGCTCCTGCCACGCCTGTTCCGGTCCCGGTCTTATATGCAGCACTTCCAGCCTTCTTATCTCCCAGCGGGATTTCCTCCTGGCGCATGATTGCCCGCGCCCGGCTGGTAGCATGACGGTAATGGTCACTTCTGTTCTCATTCAGATGATACAAAGTCTCATCATTTCTATAAGGCATTCCACACAGCTTACATCTGCCATTTACAACAGGCCCATCGCAGACCTGGCACCTTTTTTTCTCCATAGACATCCTCCCGGTTCTCTGGTTATTCTGTTTCACCACAACCTGTAATTCCTGTTTTTGCTCCAACAGGGAAAAATCATCACATTCTTTGTCTTTTATTGTATCTTTTTTGCATATTTCTTGCAAGGTCTAAATTGCCAAGCGGGAAAATACCTGTTATAATAAACCGAGATTGTTCCTGTTCACGTTTTAGTAACCACAGAACATTATCGTGAACAGAAAACAGAGATTAACACAATCAACAAGGAGGATTCCCATGGAACAATTAAAAATTCCTATGGGCTATCATGCAGACCTTAATCTTCATGATACTCAGGTAGCAATTAAAACTGTGAAAGATTTTTTCCAGCAGACACTTGCACAGAAGCTGAACCTTCTGCGTGTCTCCGCACCTATATTTGTAGATCCAAGTTCCGGCCTCAATGATAACCTGAACGGCGTGGAGCGTCCGGTAAGCTTTGACATCAAAGGCATGGACTGCAACGCTGAAATCGTACATTCTCTTGCA
This sequence comes from Ruminococcus sp. RTP21484sp1_RTP21277st1_D2_RTP21277_210401, assembly GCF_040924225.1. Taxonomy (NCBI): domain Bacteria; kingdom Bacillati; phylum Bacillota; class Clostridia; order Eubacteriales; family Oscillospiraceae; genus Ruminococcus; species Ruminococcus sp. RTP21484sp1_RTP21277st1_D2_RTP21277_210401. Next base: position 44,740 of record NZ_JBCOMJ010000024.1, read on the forward strand.
AAATGGAAGCGTTATGCACTGAAGAAATATGGTTTCTCTGTAGGTGAGGGCTTATACACCGATATGGTTGCCATCCGCCGTGATGAGGATGTTGACAACATCCATTCCATCTATGTAGACCAGTGGGACTGGGAGAAGATCATCACCAAAGAAGAGAGAAATGTAGAAACTCTCATTAACACTGTCCGTACTATCTACAGCGTACTCCGCAAGACAGAGAAATACATGGCAGTACAGTATGACTACATAGAAGAAATTCTTCCAAGAGAGATTGCATTTGTCTCCACAGAAGAGCTTGTAGACATGTATCCGGATCTTACCCCTAAGGAAAGAGAATACAAGATCGTCAAAGAAAAAGGCGCTGTTTTCCTTATGCAGGTAGGTAAGAAACTGACAAATGGCGAGCGCCACGACGGACGTGCTCCAGACTATGATGACTGGGAATTAAACGGCGATATTCTGGTATACTATCCTGTACTGGACATTGCCCTTGAACTTTCTTCCATGGGTATCCGTGTAGACGAGACAGCACTTGACAAACAGCTTACAGAAGCCGGCTGTGACGACCGCAGAGAGCTCCCGTTCCAGAAGGCCATTCTGAATAAAGAACTTCCATACACAATCGGCGGCGGTATCGGTCAATCCCGTATCTGTATGTTCTTCCTGCGCAAGGCTCATATTGGAGAAGTACATGTTTCCCTGTGGCCTAAGGAAATGCAGGAAGAAGCTGCTAAAGGCGGTATTCCACTTCTGTAAAATAGAATCGAGGGATCAAATTGAATATACTTTTTTTCTTAACACCGAAAAGTGATATTGCCTACATTTTCGAGAATGAAACTTTGAGGCAGACTCTTGAGAAAATGGAACACCGGAAATTTTCCTGTATTCCTATTCTGAATCCAGATGGAAAATACGTAGGTACTATTTCTGAGGGTGATCTTCTCTGGGGAATGAAAAATCTGAACATCACGGATATGAAAACAGCCGAGGAAGTACCAGTTATGGCTATCTCCAGAAGAGCCACCTACAAACCGGTACACGTTGACTGCGACATGGAGGATCTCCTGGACCGCGCAATCAACCAGAACTTTGTGCCGGTTATAGATGATCAGGATCACTTTATCGGAATTGTCACAAGGAAAGAAATCATCAAATATTGTTATAAAGAAATGAAGAAAAACGCATAGGATTTTAAATCACCGCGTTTTTTCACACAAAAAAAAGACAACCTCAGTCCCATTTAAACCAATGGAAAAGGTTGTCTTTTTTCTTTTTACAGAACCTTAGACAAAAATTCCTTCAATCGCGGATTCTGCGGATTTTCAAAAAACTCCTTCGGCGCATTCTGTTCCTGAATTTTGCCGTCATCAATAAATAAAACTCTTGTTGCAACCTCTCTTGCAAATCCCATCTCGTGAGTAACTACAACCATAGTCATGCCGCTCTTTGCAAGCTCTTTCATCAGCTCCAGAACCTCTCCAACCATCTCCGGATCCAGTGCAGAAGTAGGCTCGTCAAAAAGCATAACATCCGGATTCATGGCAAGGGATCTTGCAATGGCAATACGCTGCTTCTGACCACCGGAAAGCATATCCGGATAAGCATTTGCCTTATCTGGAAGTCCCACACGAGCAAGAAGCTCGTCCGCACGTCTGGAAGCCTCTTCCTTTGTCATCAGTTTCAGGGCAACCGGTGCCATCATAATATTCTGCTTTACCGTCTTGTGTGGAAACAGATTAAACTGCTGGAAAACCATTCCGATCTTCTGACGATGTCGATTTATGTCAACCTTGGGATCTGTGATATCTGTTCCTTCAAACAGGATTTTACCTCCTGTAGGCTCCTCCAGAAGGTTGAGAGAACGAAGGAAAGTGGATTTACCAGAGCCAGATGGTCCAATAATGGCAACAACCTCGCCCTGACAGATATCTGTGGAAATTCCATCCAGAACCTGATTGGATCCAAACGCTTTTTTCAGATCCTGTACCTGGATCAAAACTTTACTCTTATCAACGCTCACTGGTTCTCAGTCTCCTCTCCAGTTTATTCATAAAGAAGGTCAATACCATGACCACGATCAGATAAATTGCAGCTGCTGCCAGAAGAGGCATAAAAGCATTGTAGGTACGGCTCTGGATCAGCATTGCACCCTTGGTCAGGTCCATCATTCCGATGTAACCGATAATAGAAGTTTCCTTGATCAGCACGATAAACTCATTTACCAGTGCAGGAAGCACATTCTTAAACGCCTGTGGAATGATAATAAGACGCATGGTCTGGGTAAAATTAAGTCCCAGGCTACGTCCTGCCTCTGTCTGTCCCTGATCAATTGACATGATTCCGGAACGGACGATCTCCGCAACGTAGGCACCTGAATTGATACCAAATGCCAGACTTCCTACCAGAATCTCATTGACACTTACAGAACCAAAAACTACAAAGTTCATGATCAGAAGCTGGATCACAGTAGGTGTTCCACGGATCACAGTCAGATAAACTCTGCAGATGGAGTTGGCAATTTTAAAATTCCCGGATTTATCGTGGGAAGAACGGATAATTGCCACCAGAAAACCGATACAGATACCGATCAACAGGGCGAAAACAGTGATGATCATGGTATTTTTCAAACCATCCAGCAGCCAGGTGTATCTGTCATCTTTTATAAAATTGATATAAAAATCGTGTCCAAATTTTTCAAACATATTATTTCCCTTTTTATTTGCTTATCTAATGGTGCAGTGCCTGCTTCTCTTTCGGCACCATTCCATATAGGAAAAGCTGCCAGAACTGTATGCTGGCTGTTTTCATTCTTTCAGTCAGTAACATTAGTAGGAGTCACCTTGATCTGCCTGTATCCAAAGCTTATACATTCCAAGCTTTTCCCAAACAGCATTCATCTAGGTGACTCACACTTCTCTGACAGCTTATGCTGTATTATTTCTATCAGTCAGCTTTTACAATGATAACCTGGCTTGCATTTGCATAGGTGTCTGTGAAATCAACGCTCTCCAGACGATCCTCTGTAACGGTCATTCCGGCAGCACCGAAATCAGCTTTTCCAGACTGCACTGCAGCAAGGATTGCATCAAACTCCATATCGTCGATCTCAAGCTCATATCCAAGCTTATCGCAGATTGCCTGTGCAATATCAGCGTCGATACCAACAATCTCATCACCGTCACGGTACTCATATGGCTCGAACTCAGCGTTTGTTGCCATTACAAGAGTTCCGTTGGAACGGTCTACATCTTCCGGAGACTCATATGGTGTCTCGCCAATGTTATCACCGATGTAGTTGTTCATAATATCATCAACAGTTCCGTCCTCTTTCAGTTCTTTTAATGCGCCGTTAATCTTGTCAAGAAGCTCATCATTGCCTTTCTTCAGGCAGATTGCATACTCTTCTTCAACGAATGGCTCGTCCAGGATCTTCAGTCCGTCTGCATTCTCAACAAATTTCTGAGCTGGCTGTGAGTCGATGATCACACAGTCAATCTGACCGGCCATAAGTGCCTGGATTGCTTCGCTTCCTTTGCTGTAACGCTTAACAGTTGCTCCGTCAGCCTCATATTCACTAGCTTCAATATCACCGGTTGTACCAAGCTGTACACCGATTGTTGCATTCTTAAGATCATCCTTTGACTCAACAGTTGCAGCAGATACGCCAGCAGTCATGGAAACTGCCATTACTGTGCCAAGTGCAAGAGCTACTAATTTTTTCATATTCTTTTCCTCCTCTTAATCTCATATACAGAACCAGTTCCTTATATCTTCATCCACATAGTAAGCTGTTGCTATTTATTTCTTCCACAACAACCGACTTCACAAGATGGGGACATAATTATTCATGCTTTCTGCATATTCATTCATCTATCTTTTCCTCATTTTATCAGCTTTTGGGAAAAATGCAAGAGTTTCCATAAATTTCCCCAACTTCTTTGTCATTATTTGGAAAAATTCACTTTTTGATAACAGATCTGTGTTATGATATGATTCGTGTGGAGTAATTAAATAATTGAATGACCAAGGCGTTAACCGCCTAAACAGGAGGTATTTGTTATGAAATTTACAAAAATGCATGGTATCGGCAACGATTATGTATATGTGAACTGTTTTAAAGAAACTGTGAAAGATCCATCAGCAGTTGCCAAATTTGTGAGTGACAGACATTTTGGAATTGGCTCAGACGGACTGATTCTGATTAAGCCGTCTGACATTGCAGACTGTGAGATGGATATGTACAACCTGGATGGTTCCCAGGGTGCTATGTGCGGCAATGGCATCCGCTGTGTAGCCAAGTATGCTTACGATTACGGCATTGTAAACAAGACCAGTATCAGCGTAGCGACCAAAAGCGGCGTGAAATATCTGGATCTTTCTATCCGTGACGGAAAAGTCAGTATGGTAAAGGTCAATATGGGCGCCCCTATTCTTCAGGCTTCTCTGATTCCAGTTGTATCTGAGTCTGAGCAGGTCGTAAATGCCCCTATTGAAGTAGACGGACAGATTTATCACTTTACAGCTGTTTCCATGGGAAATCCTCACACCATCGTATACATGAATGACGTAGACGGGCTGGAAATCGAAAAGATCGGTCCATCTTTTGAAAACCATATAAATTTCCCTGACCGCGTCAATACCGAATTCGTAAAAGTCATCGACCGACACACTGTCCAGATGAGAGTCTGGGAGCGCGGTTCCGGTGAGACTCTGGCTTGTGGAACAGGTGCCTGCGCAGTTGCAGTTGCTTCTATTTTGAACGGGCTGGTTGACCGTGATCAGCCGGTTACCGTGAAGCTTCTTGGTGGCGATCTTAATATTTTCTGGGACGAAAATGACGATCAGGTTTATATGACTGGTCCGGCGACTACTGTATTTGATGGGGAAATTGATCTGGGATTTCTTGGAGAATGACTCAATAAAAAGGCCCTTGCGGACTGTAGGCATTTTGTAATGCTTACACCGCAAAGGCCATTATTCTTTCTACAATAAATACTGCACCACAGGCAAGAAGCGCCACAGTCAGCAGACTCTTCTCTTTGTACGCTGCAATCAGCGCCACTACAAATCCCACTACAGCTGAAATTACACTTGCCGTTGCCGACAAAATCGCCGGAAACGTCATAGCTGCCAGACAGGCATAGGGCACATAAAACAGAAATGATTTTATAAAAGGATTGGTAATCTCCTTCTTCGCCAGTGCCAATGGCAGCATACGGATCAAATATGTAACGCCAGCCATAACCAGGATATAAATATAAACATTAGGCTTCATGAGCTTCCTCCTTGGCATTTTCTTCATCAACCGGGCAAAGCCATGCTGCCAGTCCGGCTACCAGAATTGTAGTAATAATAATCACAAATCCGGATGAGACTTTCGATAATACAGGAACCCAGGCAAATAATGCGCTCACTGCCATTGCTCCAAGAACAACCAGAAGCACTGCTTTGTTTTTCTTGGATGGCGGAATAATGACAGCCAAAAACATTCCATAAATGGCAACTCCAAGTGCACTCATAATAAAATTAGGAAGAATACTTCCTGAAATAGCTCCAAGCAGGGTTCCAATGGTCCATCCCGGGATTGCTACACTCATTACACCATAATTATAAAACGCACTGACTTTCCCCGGTTTACTGGCACTGACTCCGAATATCTCATCTGTTACGCCAAATGCAACTCCGTAACGATGCCCCCAAGTTTCATCACGTCTTAGCTTCTGTGAAAGGGAAAACGACATCAGACAGTATCTCAGATTGATAATCAGCTGAGTAAGTGCCATTTCCCATAAGGAACCTCCTGCTATGATAATATCAAGACCTGCAAATTGTCCCGCTGACGTAAGATTCGTCAAAGAAATCAAGACCGCCTGCCAGATAGACAGTCCGCCCTGCACCGCCATCATACCAAACGTAAAGGAAACAGCCAGATACCCCAGGGCAATGGGGATTCCATCTGTAATTCCTTGTTTAAAGCTCTCTTTTTTCATGAGAGATTTCCTCCGGTTTCTTCTGTAGTCACGCAAAGAGCCTGGGAAACAGTTTTGGCCTCCCAGGCTCTCTCATTGTAGCACTTTACACTAATAAATTCAACTATTATCCCTTGTATTCTCACTTTCTCTCTACAATCTTGTAATAAACCTTCGCTGTCAGCCCATAAATCACGCCATAAACCAAAGCAAATACCAATAATGTCACCACCGTGCATCTGGCAAACAAACCGCTGTTTGTCATGCTAAACAGCGCCAGCAGTCTCTTTACCATAGGAAATGCCATAGCAATATGCAGTGCTGCCATTCCAAGAGGAAGGAAAAATACCATAAGGATCTGTCTGTGAATGGAAGATTTCACCTCTTTATGAGTCATGCCCACCTTCTGCATGATCTCGAACCGTTCCTTATCCTCATAGCCCTCTGAAACCTGCTTGTAGTAAATGATCATAGCCGCCCCCATCAGAAACAGCAGTCCAAGGAAAATTCCAAGGAACAAAATTCCACCGAACATACTGTAAAAACTGTTATACAGTTCCTGTTTTATAGTACTGTAGTTCATTCCCACTTCTATAGTTCCAGCTGCTTTTTCGGAATCCAGAAGCTCCGATGCAAGATCGCTTACTTTGATGGCAGATGCATATTTTTCTTCTTCACTTCCAGACAGATACACATCCGTTTCCAGTTCCATCAGAGACATTGCACTTTGATAAACTTCCTCCTGCTGCAAAAACAAAGCAAAAAAGTCTTCGTCATTTACAACCAGCTTCAAAGAATCCATAGAAGAAAAATTATCTCCCACATACTGATAATTTTTCAGCCATTCTTTCACCTGGTAAACCTTGTTATGAATCTCCAGAGTCTCACCGTCTGTTTTTCCATTGTGGTAAGCAAGAACTTCACCTGGCGCAAGGGAAATCTCTTCTCCCGTAACCCTGGCATACTCTTCCTGTGGAACCACGGTAAGGGTTTCCAATGAGGCTGGCATTGCCATAAGGGAACTCCCATCAACATTTGCAAATTTCCAGCTCCCATCTTCGCTTCCCACAAGCGTAGAGGAAAAAGCAATTTCGGTGTTAATTTTCTCATAAGAAACCTGGTTTTCAATTTTTCCCAGTAATTTCTCTCTCATTTTTTCCAGATCTTCATAAGAATTTCCCCGGTACAGCACATTCACATCCGCCGGACAGCGTTTGTTCATAATATCATCCAGTCCGGAATTCAGGCACACCGTAGAAGAGATCATCAGAAGTACGCCTGTGCTCAGAATGCAGATACTTGCAAGTCCAACTGCATTTTGTTTCATGCGGTACAGCATACCGGAAACAGCAGTAAAATTCTTGGTTTTATAATAAAATTTCTTATTCCAGCGCAGAACTTTGAGCACCACAATGCTTCCTGCTGTAAAAAGAAGATACGTTCCTGCCATTACCAGAACCACTGCCACAAAGAACAGCGCCAGCGCCGAAAGAGGTGACTCTGTGGTAATGGCAATATAATATCCGATAAACAGACAGATAAAACCAGCAACCGCCATCAGCCATTTTGCTTTTGGTTCCTTTTCCCCTGCATTTTGTGCCTGAAGAAGCTGAATCGGGTTTGTTTTGTAAACCTTCCTGATATTTACCAGAAGGATCAAAACAAAAATAGCTCCAAACACTTCCAGGCATATTCTGATTGCCGGAACGCTGACTTCGAACCCAAAGGACGCCGGAACCTTGATCAGTTTCAAGAGCAGCAGAAGCGCCAGCTTGCTTCCCAGAATTCCCACAAGGATTCCGCCAACAAAACTGATCAAGGCACTAAACAGATTCTCCAGCATCATAACCCTGCTGATATGCTTCTTTTCCAAACCGAGAATGTTGTAAAGTCCCAGTTCCTTTTGTCTTCTTTTCATGAGGAAACTGTTGCTGTACAACAGGAAAATAAAGGAGAAAATAACAATAACGCCAACTCCCATAGTCGTGATCATCAACACGTCACCACTGTGACGGATCGTTTTCATTCCTACATTATGATTGATAAAAAGCATCATATACAGCATTGCCACATTGAACAGACACGCCAGAATATAGGGCACATAGATCTGTTTGTTTTTTCGGATGTTTACAACTGCCAGCCTGGCAAAAAATCCCTTACGCATGATACTCACCGCCCGTCATCAAAATAGTTAAGGTATCGGAAATCATCTGATACATCTCCTCTTTTGTTTTCTCGCCGCGATAGATCTGGTGGAAAACTTCACCATCTTTTATGAACAGAACCCTGGATGCCCGGCTAGCTGCCTGGGCGCTGTGAGTAACCATGAGAATGGTCTGTCCCTGTCTGTTTATCTCTCCGAAAACGTCCAGAAGAGCATTTGCAGCCTTGGAATCGAGAGCCCCTGTGGGTTCATCCGCAAGGACCAGGCGCGGCTGTGTAATCAGAGCCCTGGCAACTGCACATCTTTGTTTCTGTCCTCCAGAGACCTCATAAGGATATTTTTCCAGCAGCTCATAAATATGAAGAGCCTGTGCAATAGGGCGGATTTTCTGCCCCATTTCCCGGTAATCTTCACCAGCCAGCACCAGCGGCAGATAAATATTATCCCTCAGGCTGAAGGTATCAAGAAGATTAAAATCCTGGAACACAAAGCCCAGATTTTTTCTTCGAAATGTAGAAATCTCCTTATCAGAAAGGTGTCCCAGGCTTTTTCCATCCAGAAGTACGTCTCCGGAAGTAGGTTTATCCAGTGTTGCAAGAATATTCAGAAGTGTAGTTTTTCCGGAACCGCTTTCTCCCATAATTGCAACAAATTCACCTTTTTCCACAGAAAAATTCACATTGTTCAATGCCTGCACCTTATTTCCGCCAAAACGAGTGGTATATATTTTTTTCAGATTTGTAACTTCAAGTAATGACATTTTTTACTCCTCTCCTTTATCAATGAGCTTTTTCATACGCTTCCTTGCAAAAAACAGTATACTTAAAAAAGTCACTTGCTGCCATCGAATCAGATTACAAAATGCAGGCAGAATCTTACAATGTTGTAAGGTTGTCACATAAAGTTTGCAAGAAAAAAATTTCATCTGGCAAAACTCTTTATGATATAGAAGATTTGGTCAGTATTTTTTGCAATATAAAAAGGCCGCTGACATATACGACCTTTTTTATATTATAATCCCCTATTGGGCATATATCTTCTCTGGCGTCATTCCGGCAGCCAATGTAAGATAATACACCGCGTCCGCCGCCACACACACTACGTTTTCCTCATGCATGAACTCTGTGATTTCCGAATCAAAAAGCATGTTTGCCTGTGCTTCAAATTCCTCATCCTTATCCCAGAACAAAACTGCAATATTCAAAAAAGGAAATACCGGAAGCACATACCCCACATCTCCCTGAGGAAGCAAAGTTCCCCCAAGAACCTCACAGGCTTTTCTTAATTCTTCTGTTTTCCCGGCGAAAAGCTCCTGCAGCCTGGAAATAATCGTCCTTCTGTAAGCAGCCTCAAAAGGATACACTCTCTTCACCTGGCGAAAAGCCACCAGATTGCCCGATGCCACAGGATGAGCTGCTGAATAGTAAAACGTATTATAAATATTCATCACCGTATCAAATCCAGGGCTTTTCCCATCTTCTGTAATGAATCCGTTTTTTCGGTCAATTCGAAATCTTTTTGAAAAGTAGATGATATAAAGAAACTCCTCATCAGCTTCCAGCTGAAATTTGCGAATCAGTTCCTCCTGATCCATTTCCAGGAATTTCAATCTCCAGTTCTCGATTACCTGGTCATAATTAGACTGCCTGTTTTCTGGCATAATACATTCTCCTCTTATCCGCTATTTACCTTTAGCTATGCCATATAACTTGAAAGCTTCCTGTTTCAAGTATTTTTACCAGCTGCTCCACTTCATCGGAGTTCCAGTTTTGCGCAGTCTGTGCTTCCCCTGTGAATTTCACGCAGGTTCCGCAGGAAGAGCTTAAATTCCTTGGCACCGGCATGATCGTAGCCGGATATCCCTCTTTCTCACATTTTTTCTTGAAAGACATAGCTCCAAAATGGGAAAAAAATGTGGCTATGTAATCTCCCATTATTTCTCAAGAGTGAGGACAAAGTCTTCCCCATCCTCTTTTACAGACACCTTATATCCCTGATGCAGGGCGAAACGGGATACGTTTTCTTTGGCTGTTACGTTATCTACCATTACCGTATATGCCTTCTCACCGGATGCCAGCGCATTCTTAGTACGGATCACAGGTTCCGGGCAGGAAAGCCCTCTTGCATCTATTGTTTTCATACACTTAATCTCCTTAGATTTTTCATTATTTCAACTAAACGGAATTGTCTGTTTACACAGATATACTATAAATGAGCGTCCTTAATCAACTTCACGCTTCATTCTTACGCATGGAATTTACTGTCGCAATCACGATCAGAACCACAAAACCGATCACAACAGCGATCTTGCCATTTGCAGTCGGGCCTTCTCCAGAAGATGCCAGTCCGAAATTATGTGCTACAGCTGCACCAGCCATCAGACCAAATACTGTGATGGCGAAGTCTGTGTTTCCTTCACCAGCCAGAACCAGCTGACGAAGCGGGCAGCCTCCAAGAAGGACACAGCCAAATCCTGCAAGCGCCATTCCAAGTGCATTCCAAAGACCATCTGTATGTGCGACAGGTTGTCCTGCAAATCCTGGATTAAAATATCCCAGGATCATGTTTCCGATCAACGCACTTACCAGAATTGCAATAAATCCAAGAAGCAGCTTCCACTCTCCAAACAGTACCACGTCACGGATTCCTCCAACCATACACAGGCGGGTTCTCTGTGCAAGTGCACCTACCAGAAGCCCTGCGATCAGGGAGATTGCAATTGCAGCATGCTTTGCTCCAGGACCACCGTCAGCTTCTGTGAAGTGGATGAATGCAGGTGCTGCAATGAGAAGCAGAAGAATTCCGATTTCCACTACTGGGAAAATGCCGCCTTCAACCGGCTGCATTTTATAGGAACGTTTCAGAGTATAGCCTTTTTTCAGGAAAAATACTCCGGCAAGGATTCCAGCAATAAATCCGATCAAACCAAAGATGGCGTTGAAATCGCCGCCAGCCAGACGAAGGATCATGCGGAATGGGCAGCCAAGGAACATCAGGCAGCCGATCATAACGAACATTCCGATCACAAAACGGGTAACAGGTGCGGAGCCGCCTCTTGGCTTAAATTCTTTGGTCACAAGGGCAAGAATGCAGGAGCCAAGTACCAGCCCTACAATTTCCGGGCGGATGTACTGTACTGCTGCTGCACTGTGAAAACCAAGTGCGCCTGTGGTATCACGCAGAAAACAGGCAATACAAAATCCCATATTTGCAGGGTTTCCGAAATATACCAGGGCAACTGCAATAATTCCAATGATGACACCTGCTCCAATGATCACAGGTGTCTCTTTCTTTGACAATGTTTCTTTCATACTCTTTCCTCCTTAGACAACTGTCAAATCTTTCCTCTATTTTATCATTTTCTGTCAGATAACTCTAATTGATTATGTGGGATTATTTTAAGTATTTATAGATATTGTCGATAAATCGTGGTATTATAGATATATTAAATAACCATTTTCCAAGCGAAAGGATATAATCATGAACCGAATTTACCTCGACCAGGCCAGCACCTCTTTTCCAAAGGCTCCAGGTGTGGCACAAGCTATGATGGATTACCTGACTATGAACGGAGTTAACGTGAACCGCGGCTGCTACTCCAGTGCTTACTCAGCAGAAGAAGTTATTTATGAGACACGCCAGCTGCTGGCAGAACTTTTCCACTTTTCCAAATGCAAAAATGTAATTTTTACACCGAATGTCACCACCAGTCTCAATTTTATTTTAAAAGGATTCTTAAAACCAGGAGACCATATTCTGGTATCCGCCATGGAGCACAATGCAGTTATGAGACCTGTAGTACAGCTGGCTTCCTCAGGGATTTCCTTTGACCGGATTCCTTGCAGAACGGACGGCTCTATGATTCTGGAAAAAGTAGAAGAACTGATCCGCCCTGAGACGAAAGCTATTGTCACTTTACATGCTTCCAATGTATGCGGAACCAGGATGCCCCTTGATGCCCTTGGGGAAATCTGTCAGAGGCACCAGCTTTATTTTGTTGTGGATTCTGCACAGACGGCTGGGATCGTACCAATTAATATGGACAAAATGCATATTGACGCGTTAGCTTTTACCGGACATAAAGGACTTCGGGGACCACAAGGGACAGGTGGTTTCCTGGTTTCCCAGGAATTGGCAGAACAAATGGAACCACTGATTTCCGGCGGTACCGGAAGTGTATCTCATACGGAAGAAATTCCGGATTTTATGCCGGATCGCTTTGAATCCGGGACACCTAATCTGCCTGGAATTTATGGACTGCATGAAGCACTTTTGTACTTGAAAACGCATTCTTTGCAGGCGATAAATGAAAAAGAATTGTCTCTCACTGGTTATTTTCTGGAACAGCTGCAGGCACTGGACGATACTGGCAGACATATCCGTATTATTGGAAAAAAAGATCTCACTGACCGAAATGCAGTTGTTTCGATCCAGACACCAGAAATCGACATGTCACAGGTGGCGTGGCAGCTGGACAATGAGTATGGTGTTATGACCAGAGTCGGACTCCACTGCGCTCCAAACGCCCACAAGACGCTTGGTACTTATCCTGCCGGAACTATCCGGTTCTCCTTTGGACCGGAAAATACAAAGAATGAGCTGGATTTTGCCATCCAGGGATTAAAGAAAATTTTAGACTTATAAATTCAGCATTAGTAACACTTAATTAGTCTTTGAGAAAGGAACCAGTATTTTTATCCTATGGAATTTAAACAATTAGAGGCCTTCGTAGCCGTAGTCGAAAATAAAAGCTTCTCCGAAGCCGCCCGCCAGCTGAACCTGACCCAGCCCACCATCAGTGCCCACATCAATTCTCTGGAACAGGAATTGAACTCGCGGCTGCTGATCCGCACCACCAAGAAGCTGAACATCACCCAGCGCGGTCTTCTGCTCTATGACTGCGCCTCCAATATGCTGAACATGCGCAGCAACATTATAGAAGAGTTCACCGGACAAAATAAAAAGATCATTGACCTGGCTGTTTCCACCATTCCTTCCTCCTACCTTCTGCCAGGTATTCTCAGTGCCTTCACCTGCCAGATTCCAGACGTATATTTTCACTCCTGGCAATCCGACAGTCTCGGCGCTGTGGCAAGAGTTCTAGATGGCAGCGTGGATCTGGCTCTGGTGGGAAATACCTTTGACGAACCAGACTGCTGTTTTATCCCTTTTTGCAAAGATAAACTTGTAATTGCCACCCCGGTCAACCAGCATTACCTGCAATATCAGCAAAAAATGGATTCCGGTACCCTTGATTTCTCTGATTTTCTAAGAGAACCCTTTATTATGCGCGAAACTGGTTCTGGAACCAAAAAGGAAATTGACCGCTATCTGGAAAAACGAAATATCCCGGCTTCTTCCCTGCACATTGTAGCCCGCATGAACGATCTGGAGGCCATCCGCAAGTCTGTAGCCGGCGGCCTTGGAATCTCCATCCTCTCTGCCTGCTCTGCCAAAGATCTGGCCGACACCCACCAGATTCTCATGTTTCCCCTGAATCACGAATCCGCCATGCGAACCTTCTACATTGTGTACAGTAAGAACCGGATTCTGAAGCCACATGTGAAGCAGTTTTTAAAATTCGTAACAAATTTTTATTAGAGCGTGTTTAAAAAAGGCTTTCTGCACGATGTGCGTCACAATTTATGGGAGATTTTTCAAACACACTCTAATAACCGCTTTTAGAAATACCAGACAAAAGGAAGCTGCCCACCAATTTCCCAGTGAACAGCTTCCCATTTCATTCACACATATTCAAAATTCAATTTCAGCAACTGCCGCCAGCTTATTTCTCCTCAGCAGTCTCTTCAGCCTCTGTCTCAGTCTCCGGAACTACGTTGTGAACTGGTGTTACAGTTGCGACAACTGCTTCCGGATCAGTTGTGATGTGGATATTCTTATTCTTGGCGATTTCAAGGTCTTTCACACGAAGCGTATCACCAATCTTCATACCAGCGACATCAACCTTGATCTTGTCAACCAGATCTGCCGGAAGTGCTTTGTATGCAACCTCTTTCAACTCATCCTGCAGAACACCGGACATAACTTTCTCTTCATTTTCCAGAATGATCTCAGCAGTGGAATGAACCATCTCATTGCTTACCAGTGCCTGGAAATCTACCTCTTCTACTGTATGTGCAAGTGGATTATAATCAACTTCCTTGATCAGCGCATCGTAGGTCTTGCCATCCAGCTCCAGCATTACCTGGCTTCCTTTATTGTTGTTTTTCAACAGAACTTCAATTTCTTTCTTAGTAAACTTAAGGGGAATGGAACCTTCAATTTCTCTGCCGAACAGGTTACCTGTTACAAATCCTTCTCTTCTTAATTTCTTTGCTTTGACATCCATGCTTCTTTTTTCAGCTTTTAAAGTATTCATTTATCTTTTCCTCCAAAATTCTGAAACGCTTAGCAGCCTTCAACAAAGAGGTTTTGTTAAGTACTTCTTTTTTCTTTTTACGTCCCTTATTATAGTCACTTGTTTCAATTATGATTAACCAAACATAACTTTTTTTTAAGGGATTTTTTTGTTAAAATCTGCTCTTGTTTTTCTTGGAAAATGGAAGTATAAAATAAATGAATCACTCAAAATTTTCAGGCAGTTGTCTTCTCTGCCGTAAAAGGCAGTTTTCGCTCTGCAACCTGCTTCAATAATGCCTCACTATGAGATACCACGATCAACCCGATTTCCCGCCTTTTTACTTCATCCAGCAGGAAATTCCATATCTGGCTCTGCGTGATGAGATCCAGCATGGTACTGATCTCGTCTGCAATCAGAAACCTTGTCTCTTTTCCCAGTGCTCTTGCAATACAGAAACGCTGCAATTCCCCACCGGATAATTCCTGAGGATACCGGTTCAACCAATCTTCTTCTATCCCCAGCTCCTCTATGATCCGATTTTCAACCTGCCCTCCATCAGACAAAATATTTTCCATTTTCAGTCTGGGATTCACAGCCCTTTCCGGATGCTGCCAGATCATCTGCACCGGACAATACCCTTTCTTCGGCAAAGGCTTTCCATCCAGCAAAATCTGTCCTTTGCAAGGTTCCAGATAGCCAGCCAGAATTTTACACAATGTGGTTTTTCCATAGCCACTTGGTCCTGGCACCCACACTCTTTCGTTGTTTTCCACTTTAAATTTTATATTTGAAAAAAGTTCTGCGCCTTTTCTCTCATAAGAAAATGAAATATCTCGTGCTTCCAGAATCATTTTACATCTCCTGTTATAACTATTCAGTAGGCAATATGCATTAAAGTTATCCCCTATCTGACTTTACTATGAAAGTCCCGGATTACGAATGCTGTCGGCAGCTGTGGGAGTGCCACAGGCACACAACAGCTGACTTTCCTATATAGTAATGTCGCCGATAGGTGGTATTTCCGTTTTACATACAATACCGGATACACCTGACACTTCCGCATCCAGCCTCCACCATAGGTATTTCCCCTTTGCATTCTTCCCGATACCAGCTGCACCTTGGTCCAAAAGGACATCCCTGCGGCATGTCTTTCACATAAGGCTGGGTTCCGTCAAGAGGGGTAAAGCCATTCTGCGGAAGTGCCCGCCACAATGCTTTCGTATAAGGATGTCGCAAGGTCTCTTCTGAACGAAAATCCGAAACCGGGGCCTCTTCCACTGTTTTTCCTGCATAAAAAACAACGATCCTGTCAGCAACTTCCAGTGCCAGCTCAATATCATGAGTAATCAGAAGAACTCCATTTCCTTCATCTGCAAATTTTCTGAAATCCTCCATAGACTTTTTCGCAAGTGTCAGGTCCATGCCAGGCGTAGGTTCATCCGCAATAATAAGCTTTGGATTTTCCATTAATGCAGTAGACAGCAAAATTCTTCTGGTCATTCCTCCAGAACACTCGAAAGGATATTTCGTTTCCGTTTCCTCAGGCAGACCATACCTGCGGAACAATTCCGATTGCTTTTCTGCCCCTTTTTTCCCTCTTTTTCCACAGACCTGTTTCCCCACTTTCATAAGCGGATCCAGATATAAGGTGCTCTGAGGTACGAAAGCAATTTCCTTTCCACGAAGTTCACTGATCTTCTTTTCGTCCATCAATTCACCCTGGAACTTCATAATTCCGGATACTTTTGCATTATAAGGCAGAATTCCCAAAATCGCATGTGCCAGAAGACTTTTTCCGGAACCGCTGGAGCCGACTACAGCCACCAGTTCCCCTTCCCTCACTGCAACAGATAGACCTGAAATCACGGGAAGCCAGCTCTGTCTGCTGGTTTTCCCTTTATATTGGAGAAAGGAAACGGAAAGCTCTTCTATTTCCAGTATTTTTTTCTTATTTGTACAACTCATATTTTTTCATACGCTGCTGTCTCTTACCGGACAGTCCCTCCTGCTATTCTCTATTTGTGAACACTTCCCGGATCCAGAAGCTGACGAAGAGCTGTACCGCCTTTTTCAAACAGCACAACCGTAAGAACCAGCATCATTCCAGGAAATACAGCCAGCCACCATTTGCCCATGATCAGATAGCGCATACTTTCTGATAAAATAACTCCAATCGCCGGCTGCTCCGTGGAAAGCCCAAAGCCCAGAAATGTAATACTGGACTCATGAAGAATTGCGTGTGGGAAAAGCAATACCAGCCCAACAATAAACTGGGGCAGAACATGGGGAACTATGTGTTTTTTCGCAATCTCCCATTTGCCCAGCCCAAGCTTTCCTGCGATCTGAATATATTCACTTTCCCGAAGCTGCATAACCTCACCTCGGATCAGCCTTGCCAGAGATGTCCAGTGTGTCAGCGCCACACCTGCGATCACTCCCTTCACCCCTTTTCCCATAGCATAGGAAATCAGGATCAACAGCAGAATATGCGGAATTCCCATAACAGTGTCAATTGCAAAAGAGATGGCAGAGTCCACCTTTTTCCCAAGAGTTGCTGCACAAATTCCAAGAATCAGTGCCATAACTGCGCTTACACCTGCTGCCAGCACGCCAATAAGAATACTCATAGATAAACCGGTAAGAGTACGGTAAAACATATTTCTGCCCAGCCAGTCCGTACCAAAAGGATATTTCAGACAGGGAGCAATATTTTTTCTGGAAAAATCAGTCACCATAGCGGCATCATGAAGCACCACTCCAAGTATGGCTATCACCGCCAGAAAAGCTACAGAAAAAACCAGCAAAATCCTTGCTTTCTGCCGCTGATTCAGCCTTTTCCTCTGCTTTTCCACGACTCCCGAGCTGCCCTTTGAACAACTGTTTCTCATTACACCTTCGCTCATAGTCCCAGCCCTCCCTTCCGGATTCTGGGATCAACAACTCCATACAGTACATTTGCCAGGAAATTTCCCAGAAAAACAATGGCTGCTGTTATTAATGTAATCCCCATAAGGAGAGGCACATCACTGCCAGTTCCCGCCGCTACAGCCGCCTGTCCCAGTCCCGGATAGGAAAATACCTGCTCCACAAGAACGGAACCTCCTATGATCTCACTGACAGATGCAAACTGCAGGGTCATGGCCGGAAACAGCACATTACGAATGCCATGGTGAAAAATGATGCTTCCGGTTTTCTCTCCCCGCGCCTTTGCAAAAAGGATGTAATCGCTTTCCATTATATCAATCATTTTTTCCCTGGTATGTAATGTGATATTCGAAATTCCGGTTATGCTTAAAGTGACTGCCGGAAGAATGGCATGACGCACTCTGTCCAAAAAGGTAACACCGCTGACTTCTACTCCAACAGGAACACTAAGTCCAATGGGAAGGATTTTCATCCAGACTCCAAAAATGATCAACAGCAAAAGTGCCAGCCAAAAAGAAGGAGTGCTGGCAATCACCAGCGAATAGCCTTTTATGATCTTATCCGGCAGCCTGCCCTGAAACACCCCTGCAAGTACTCCCAGAAGGAAGCCCACAAGTCCGGAAAACACCCACGCCAGTCCCATAAGAAAAAGAGAATTTCCCAGCTTCACTGCAATGACCTTTGTCACCGGCTGCCGGTATAACAGAGAAATTCCTCCATCTCCCTTTATAAATGCATTCAGCCAGTTCAGATATCTCTGCACTGGCGGTTCATCCACGCCCCAGTAGGAGCGCAGCTTTTCTTTTTGTTCTTCACTCATACTGCCCAGAGCAGCCTGCCCCACATTGGCCTGTAACGGGTCAATGGGGGAAGCTGATACAAGGGCAAAGGTAAGAATGCTTACTGCAAAAAGCAGTAATATGATTCGTAGCAGGTTCTTTCCTGCGTAAATACCTATGCGTTTCATCTTAATTTATCCGTTTCGTTTTTTCTTACTCTTTATTCCCATTCCCACTGGTCTACATTGTTTACAATAGACCAGCCATGGCCATGAGGATGTAATTTCTGATCTGCCACTTTCAGACCATCACGTACAAAATAAAGATGATCAATATTGCACAGCCAGATCCACGGAATATCCCCTTCCTGTGTAATTCCTGTGGTTCCGTCCCACTGGGCTTTTTTCCAGAGATCGTAGGATTCTTCCAGGTTGCTGCTTGCAAGTGCTTCGTCCATGTATTTGTCAACTGTCTCATTTTCATATGGAGAATATTCCGCACTTCCGGTATCTTTGATGGTGTGATAAATATTGTAAAGCTCCATAGGGCTATGTGCTCCCCATCCCCATATAAGCGGTTCTGACTGTGCCTGATCGTAGGCGGTATCCCAGCCAACACCAGAAGTAGTTACATCAATTCCAAGCTCACGCAGCTGATTCGCAGAGTCTTCTGCAAGTGCCTGGCGCACAGAATCTCCATTTGAAAACATAATGGTAAGCTCTGCTTTTTCCCCATCTTTTTCTCTTATCCCGTCATCGCCTTCTATCCAGCCTGCTTCTTCCATCAGAGCCTTCGCTGCATCAAGGTCATACTCTGTAACAGCCTCCTCGTTGTACCATGGCATTTTGTCGCAAACACTATAGGCTACTGTTCCATAACCATTGAGTACATTTTCAATCATCTCCTCGCGGTCAATAGCAAGATTAATTGCACGTCGCACCTTCACATCGGAAGTCAGACTGTTTCCATATGTGATACCGTCTTTTTCTTCTGGTTCTGTACAAGGAAGATTAAAGCCACGGTTATCCACAGTTGCCACACTCAGGAGTTCATACCCGTCAATTTCCTGGTCACTGTAAGAGGCTGCTGTGTGAGCTACATCTACCTGTCCGGACATTGCCGCTGCCATGGCTGCATCTTCTTCCATAAACAGCACCGTCAGTTTTTTGATCTTTGGTTCTTCTCCGTAGTAATCCGGGTTTGCTTCAAAAATAACCTGCTGTCCTTTGTCCCACTGCTTCATAATATAACGTCCGGAACCAATTGGATTCTGTCCATAATTTTCATCATAGGCATGCTCTGGTACGATTCCTACAATTGCCATGGTGTATGGCCAAATGGAATATGGCTCATTCATATGAAACTCTACCGTCGTATCGTCCACTGCAACCGCTTCCTTCAACATGGTAAAATCGTTTACAGAGCTTTCATCACGACAGGTATTAAAGGTAAAAGCAACATCAGAGGCGGTCAATGGCTCTCCATCTGTAAACTTCACATCATCACGGATTTTTACAGTCCAGGTAAGACCATCGTCACTACAGGAATACTCTGTGGCAAGGTCATTTTCAATTCCAAGGTCCTTGGTGGTACGAACCAGGGTACTCTGGATCAATGGCTCATGAACATGCTCTCCGGCTCCCCATCCGTAAGCCGGATCAAAACCGGATTCCGGTTCTGATGTGGTTGGCATTGTAACTACCACAGACTGATCCTCCGCACCCGCATAAACATTCCCGGCTGGTACAGCCAGCAGCATGGCCGCTGTACATAATAAACTGATTACTTTCTTGATTTTCATAGCAGTTCTCCCTCTTGTTTTTATTATCAGCAGAAATATTATTTTCTGAAGATTACTGACTCTTTTTTCTCCATCCCTCATTTCTTCTCAGAGCGTGTCTGAAAAAGGCTTTCTGCAAGATGCACATCACAATTTGTGGAGATTTTTCCCGAATCCGGGTGAAATATACCGCAAAGTGGGGCGTGCAGACTGCGGAATTTTTTTCAAATACGCTCCAGATAAGAAAGGCAGTTATAAGCTTTTGTCCTATAACTGTCTTTCTATAGAAGGTCTGTATTTACATGTAATAATGAGTGGAGGTGTTACATGTAACTATGTATAAAAATTCGCATTTTAGGCGTTTTCTGCCTTGCTGCTGAAACCTATTGTACCAGAATCAACAGGTATCACAAGCTCCCCAGGGGGATATTTACCCATTCCCATTTTGCATATTTTTCTGCTTTTATGGAATATCTTACAAGGAAATTTCAAGAAAAAAAAATCCTGCTTGCAGGATTCTCCGACTGCGGCGGGTTGCCTCGAACGGCAACTCCCCTTTCATCGCAGTGCAATCCTGCCCGGCAGGGCTTTCTTCTGTGCTTATTTTACTCAAATACTGCATCCACCAGCTTCTTTGTATACGCCTCTTTCGGCTCATTGATAATATCATCCGGCTTCCCGCTCTCCACCACTTTTCCGTCATACAGAACCAGCACCTTATCGCAGAAGCTCTGTACAAGTGCAAGATTATGGCAGATAAATATAAAGGATAAGCCATGTGTATCCTTCAGCTCTTCCAGAAGCTCCATGATCTGCTTCTGAATGGTCACATCCAGTGAGCTGGTAGCTTCATCGCAGATCAGCACCTTCGGTTCCACTGCCAGTGCCCTTGCAATTGCAGCTCTCTGGCACTGTCCTCCACTGACCTCATGTGGATATCTTTTAGCCAGTTCTTCTTCAAGTCCGCACTGTTCCAGCAGTTCTTTCACCCTTATTGCGATATCGGCCTTCTTCATGCCGCGATTTCGAAGGCTCTCTCCGATTCCGTCTCCCAAAGTTCTTCTCGGGTCAAAGGAACCTGCCGGATTCTGAAAAACCATCTGGATATTTCCATATACGTCCCTCAACTGGCTCTGTTTCAATTTCGTAATGTCTTTTCCCTGGAATTTCAAAGTACCATCTGTAATATCCGTCAGCCTTGTGATCATCTTCGCCAGTGTACTTTTTCCGGAGCCGGATTCGCCAACGATTCCAAGTGTTTCTCCTGCCTGCAAAGAAAAGCTTACGTCATCCACAGCTTTAAAAGGCTCTTTTCCCCTCTGCGCAAATACCTTCGTTAAGTGTTCAGCTTCCAAAAGTGTGTTCATGATCTTTCCTTTCTCTTAAGCCTTGGAACTGCTGCCAGCAGCTTCTTCGTATATGGATCCTGTGGATGGTTCAACACCTTTTTTGCCTCTCCATATTCCACCATTTTTCCATTCTTCAGAACCAGAACGGTATCCGCCATTGCCCGAACTACACCAATATCGTGGGTTACAATTATAATTGCTGTTCCAAACAATTCCCTGAGCTTTAACATTTCTCTTACTACCTGACGCTGAACCGATACATCCAGTGCACTTGTAGGTTCGTCTGCCAAAAGAATCGGTGGATTCATCAGCATGGAAATGGCAATCCCTGCTCTCTGATTCATTCCACCGGATAATTCAAAGGGATAGCTGTCCCACACGCGCTGGCTGTCTTTAAAATTCAGCTTTTCAAACAATTCCATGGCACGATCCTTTGCTTCATTTCTGCTCACTTTCTTATGGGCGCGCATACTCTCATAAATCTGGTCACCAATCGTACGGATGGGGCAAAGAGAGGCTCCTGCATCCTGGAAAATCATGCCGATTCCTGATCCCCGGATTTTTCTTTTTTCCTTCTCTGAAATATCCAGAATATTCTGTCCCATATAACAGATGTCGCCTCTGGTTACCAGGCCTCCTGAACCAAGAAGTCCCATAGCAGCTTTGATCAGTGTACTTTTACCACTTCCGGATTCTCCTACAAGCCCCAGGATTTCGCCCGGTGTGAGTGAGAAGCTTACATCATGGACTACCGCTTCCCCATCAAAGGATATCTCCACCGAATCATAGGTGAGTATTTTATTCTCCATTGTCGCGCAAACTCCTCCTTGATATCCAAAAAATATTTCTGCCAGCTGCCTGTATTATCCATACATGGCAGCTGGCTCTCATTTAGACCATAGGCAGGTCAAACTCACAAAGCGTATTTTTCCTTAGTTAATATCCAGATCTGCTGTCAGCTCATAGTAATCACAAGGATGGGCCACAAGACCGGTTACATTTGACTGCATGATCATGCTCATTTTAAGATGAGAACAGAACACATAAGCGTTGTCGTCCAGAACGGTCTGCTGCATCTGAATTCCCAGTTCGGAACGTTTTTCCACATCAAATTCTTTTCCCATCTCTTTTGCAAGCTCTTCCAGCTTATCACTGTGATAATGTCCATTATTGGAAACAGAGTTATCCAGAGCACAGGTTGTGAAGAAATTCTCCGGATCTCCTGTTGGGGCTGTTACCATGGCACTTGCGTATACGTCCCACTGCGCAGGATCTTTGCGGATGGTATTGCTGTCAGATGTGCAGTTAACCTGAACATCCATACCAATCTCTTTCAGAGTTGCCTGGGCTGATTCTGCCAGCAGCGGAAGCTCCTGACGGCTTGGATAGGTAAGCCAGCGGATTACAAGCTTCTCGCCATCCTTTTCACGGATTCCGTCACCATCGGAATCAATCCAGCCTGCATCCTCCAGAACCTTTTTGGCTCCATCCGGATCATAGCTCTCTGTAGTCAGATTCTGTCCGCCAAATGAAAAAGTATCCGGGAATGCACCAACTGCCGGATATCCGTATCCATTCAGAAGTACGGATACGAAGCTCTCTTTGTCAATTCCCATGGCAATTGCCTTGCGGACTGCCGGATCAGAAGTTACCGTACTTTCAAAATTCATCCATGCATAGAATGCGCGGCTTGTTGCAGCACTGGAGAACGTAAAATCATCATTCTCAAATAAAGGATAGCTTGCATATGCCATACCATAGGCAGCATTGATTTCACCTGCCTGAAGTGCAAATGCCAGTGTATCTCCATCGGAAATGGTTCGAACCGTGATTTCATCCACATTTACATCCCCATTCCAGTAGTTTTCATTTTTTACAAGTGTAAGATGATCGTCCGTTACCAGATCTGTAGCCACATAAGGACCCGTGCCGATTACAATTCCATTGTCTGTAATTCCGGCCTGTACATCAATGATACAGCCATAGGGATCACTTAAATAGTTAATCAATGCCGGTTTCGGCTCTGTGGTCTTAATGGTAACCACATTTCCATCTGCCTCAATACTGTCAATGCAAAGGTCCCCCGCTGCTCTTTCATGATTTTCAACCAGAGACTCCAGGCTTTCCTTTACCGCCTGTCCATCACAGACACGCCCATTGGAAAATACAACACCATCGTTCAAAGTAATTTTCCAGGTCAGCTCATCTACATTTTCATATTCTTTGGCAATCCATGGTTCAATTTCCATGGTATCAGAATAGCGGAACAGGGTTTCGCCGACACCATAGCGGATGCAGGCCCAGCCGGCGTAGGTGTTCTGTGGATTGATATCCGCTTCTTCATTCTCCGCATTAAAGGTGGTATCACCAAATACAAATGTTTTCTTATCTTCCGCCATTGCGGGCACTGTAGTTAATCCCATTGTCATACAGACAGCCAGTGCAATTCCAAGAATCTTCTTTGTTTTCATTTACATTCCTCCTCGTGTTTATTCATACTCTTATATTTAACATGCTTTTTTCCAAAGCTTACATATTTCATTTCCGCTTTGACAGCACAAAAGAGTCCAAAATTGTGTTTTGGAAGCCGCGTATTTCAGCCTCTGACTGTCTCGCATCACTTGATCCGGCTATTCTTCGGATCCAGGTAATCCCGGACGGTATCTCCCAGCAGATTAAAAATAACCACCGATATAAAAATCGCAATTCCCGGCGACAGAACCACCCATGGATATGTCTGGATCATACTTCGTCCACCGCTCATCATGCTTCCCCACTCAGCCATTGGAATCTGCGCTCCAAGACCCAGAAAGGAAAGTCCTGCAAGCTCCATCATCATGGTTCCAATATCCAGCATAGCTGTTACCAGAACCGGTCCGATCATATTGGGAAGAACATGTCTAACAAGGATCTGAGCAGAGCTGTCCCCAGCCAATATCGCCGCATGGATGTAAGGTTCCTCTTTCAAAGCCAGTGTCTGACTTCTGGCTATACGTGAATACTTTGGCCAGCTGACCACTGCCAGCGCAATAATAGCATTTTGGATACCTCCCCCAAGAATGGCCGCGATCGCCATTGCAAACACCAGCCCTGGAAATGCCAGACAGACATCAGAAATTCTCATCATAACAGAATCCAGAATTCCGCCATAATAGCCACAGCATAATCCCACAATCGTACCAAAAATGGAAATCACAGCCACCAGTATAAAAGTGGAAAAAATACTGGCTCTTGCTCCGCTGATCACCCTGGACAGCATATCCCTGCCATAAGTATCTGTCCCCATTGGATGCTGAAGACTGGGTGCCTGAAGGGCGCTGGAAAGATCCTGGGCGTAAGGGTCATAAGGACAGAGATGGTCTGAAAAAACTGCCAGGACTACAAGACAGACAGCCAGAACGCTGAAAATTATCAGCTTTTGTTTTATATGGATCTTTCTAATCCTCTGCACACGCACGGTTACGTGCTTTCCATTATCTGTGCTTTGCCCATTTTTCAGCACTACACTTTCTTTTTGACATCTACCTTGTTCTTTCTTACCCATCTTTGCCAGTATTTTACTTTCCGTTTTCTTTTCTGGCACTTCGTCCATTTTTTTTACACTCACTGCTTCGCACCTCCCAGACGGATTCTCGGATCAAGGAACCGGTAAGACAGGTCTGTGAGCAGATTCACCAGCACATAAATGATCGCCATCCACATAACATACGCCTGAATAATGGGATAATCGCGCATGGAAATAGCATCTACTGCCAGTTTTCCAACACCGTCCCACATGAAGATGGACTCCACAATTGCCGTACCGCCAAGGAGGTTTCCCACTGACAGCATTAACAGGGTAATGACCGTAACCAGGGATGCTTTCATAATACTTTTCCATAAGGTAACAGAAAACTTCACCCCACGGGCACGGGCACCTGTTACATAATCCTTACTCAGCTCATCTAACACAGTAGCCCTTACCTGCCGCAGATATTTCGCAGACATGGCAATGGCCAGGGTTATGGCCGGCATTGCAACACTTTTCAGACTCACATCCTTGGCAATAACAGGGAAAATCCTGATCCGGATTGCAAGAAAATACATAAGCAAAAGTGATACAAAGAAATTAGGAAGACTGTTTCCTATAAAACTGCAGAAACGAATCAGGTAATCAGCAATTGTATTCTGCTTCACCGCAGACAAAATTCCCAAAGGAATCGAAATAATAATAGTAAGCAGAATGGAAGTAGCCGTAAGAAGCAAGGTTGCCGGCAGTTTTGATATAAAAGTATCAAAGACCGAAACTCCTGATACATAGCTGTTTCCCATATCTCCACGCAGCAGTTTTCCAAGCCATACAAAATACTGGGTTAAAAATGGCTTATCCAGCCCCAGCTCTTCTCTTGCCGCATCCAGTGCAGCTTCTGACACTACCCCTCCTGTATTCTCCATTTTCCGCGTTACAACATCACTTCCTGCAATACGCATCATTCCATAAGAAAGAAAAGTAATTGCAAACAGAATGGGAATCAGCTGAAGGATACGTTTGATTGCATATTTTTTCATTTAATTGTCTCCATTCCATACTGTACAAGTAGGTTTTTACTCATTCTTTCATCCCTTGGTGTAGTTTAGCAAAATAAAAAACAGCCTACAACCCGCCCAGGGGGTTATAAGCTATTCTTATTTGGAATATATTTTCAATTTTCAGGAATACCTTTTCTCTATTTATGCAGACCGGCACACGTTCCTTTAGCCGATTCTGCTTCCGTTTTTCTTTTATCCCTCTCATATTCAGCTGCCATTCTCCAGCTTCAATTTTTCCCTTAAAAATCCCAGCAATTCCTCCATCAGCTCATCCGTCTCGTCATTCTTTCTTCTGATGTATCCGAAAACCACCTTATTCTTTTTGAATTCCAGCGGAATGCCTTTGTTTGCTGCCTTTTTATCATTGGAAAGATAACTGCCGCTGATATTGCAAAGTCCGGTCTCTTTCAGCATCTTTTCCATAATGTAGTCGCTGTTTGTAATAATGGAAACATTCAGATTTTCCCAGCTGAACACACTACGTTTTTCTTTCTCTCCCAATTCCAGAAACTCATCACGGAAGTTCTGGATAAATCGGAAGTTCTTCATCGCTTCCATATTTACGGTCTGTGCATTCTCTCTGTCAGCTGCTTCCTGATCCAATATATTCAACTTTCCCGGATAAAATGTCGCCGTACTTTCCTGCATAACGGTAAAAACCAGCTTGTTTTTCGCCAGCTCATACTGGAATTCCTTTTTTTGCTGTTCCATCACGTATACAAAGCCAATGTCTGAAAGGTAATCACGCACACGTTCCATGACCGTGCGCACACCGGCTGTATAGATTTCAAAATGATAATCCTTGTCATAATTTTCCTTATAAAACTCCACAAACTGATTCGTAAACCAGGAACTGGGATTCAATGAAATCCGTAGATATTTTGCCATATTCCCATGGCTCATCTCTTCCAGTATCCGGGAATCATTTATAATCCTGCACGCATATCGGTATGCCTCCCGGCCTTTCGCCGTAAGCGCAATTCCTCTTGGCATACGCTCAAACAATACAATTCCCATTTCCTCCTCCAGCGCTTTGATTGCCTTGCTCACACTGGGCTGGGTTGTATAAAGCAGCTTGGCAGCCTCGCTGATAGAGCCAGTTTCAGCACACACTATAAAATATTTCAGTTGCTTCAGATCTAACATAGCTATTCCCTCTCTGGCGAAAGCTTCAGTCTTTTTACATCTGCTTTCGTTCTGTTTTTATGTTTCCTCATCTACATTCAGTGCAAATCTGCAAAAATCCCCTCCACTGACTGCAAGATCAATGTCACTCGTCCTTTTGAAATCTCCACGCGCCCTTGCCCCAAAGAGAATTATTAAGCCTCACTCCCACCAGATTTCTTTCTTCCACTTTACCATATCTTCCTATTAAGTCAAGCTGTGTACTTTCAATTTAAGCATGTTATAGTCATTTCCTATAGCCAGCTATCTTTATTCCATATTAGACAAGACCAGATTTCTATGCTATCATTCAATCCATATTAATCCTAGTTGCTAAATAGGAAACAAAATAAGAGGAGGATACAATTATGAGAAAAAGCATCTTGACTTTAGGAATTGCAGCAGTATTAACAGGAGTTCTGGCAACATGCAGCATGGCCTACGCAGCTGATGACGAGCTTGCACAGATTCAGGAATCAGGAAAACTGAAAGTCGGTGTGGAAGGAACCTATCCTCCATACACCTATCATGACGACAACGGAGAGCTTACCGGATTTGACGTGGAGGTAGCAAAGGCAATTGCAGACAAGCTTGGTGTGGAAGCAGATTTCACAGAATCTGACTGGGATTCCCTTCTTGCAGGAATCGACAGTGGACGTCTTGATACAGTTATCAATGCAGTAAGTATCACACCTGAGCGTGAAGAGAAATACGATTTCGCAGGACCATATTTCTACATCACACAGCAGATCGTAGTAGCCAAGGACAATGATGATATCGTAGATATGGCTTCCCTGGATGGCAAAAAAGTAGCAAACACTGCTACAACCGCTTACCTTGATATTCTGGAAGACGCCGGTGCATCTCTTGTACAGATCAGCACAGCTGACGAAGCGGTTTCCCTGATTGAATCCGGACGTGCCGACTTCACAACCTTTAACTCTGTTGTATTCAATGAATACCTTCAGCAGCACCCGGATGCAAATCTGAAAGTTGCTTTCGTAATCCCGGACGTTGTGGATACCTACGCTGTCCCGATCAAGAAAGGGGAAACAGCTTTATATGATGCAGTTCAGAACGCTATTGACGAACTGAAAGAAGACGGAACTTTAAGCAAGCTTTCTGAGGATTACTTCGGCACAGACTTCACACAGCCACAGGATGAAAATGCAGCAAATACAGACACCGCTTCTGAGGATGCAACAACAGAAAGCACTGATGAAAACTAATTACTTTTCCACAGCTGTTGTCCAGAACAACAGACAATCATCCAACAATTGAAAGTAAAAGGAAACAATTATGAGTGAACGTTTAGCAGGGATTCTGGTATCTTCTTTCACCAGAATCCTCATACCCGGAATAAAAGTTACAATCCCCCTTACCTTATTATCCTTTGTTTTTGGCTGCATCATCGCCCTTTTTCTGGCCCTGGTACAGATTGCCAATGTAAAAGGCCTGAAGCAGTTCGCAAGATTTTACATATGGGTCTTCCGCGGAACCCCACTTATTGTACAGCTATTCATCATCTTCTTTGGCCTGCCGTCTGTCGGAATTATCCTGGACGCTTTTCCATCCGCTGTGATTGCCTTTGCCCTGAACCTTGGCGCTTACAACGCTGAGATTTTCCGATCTGCAATCCAGGCGGTACCAGAAGGACAGACAGAAGCTGCTTATATGGTGGGTCTGAGTTACCGCCAGACCATGACCAGGATTGTAATGCCCCAGGCATTCCGAATCGCTTTTCCACCACTATTTAACTCACTGATCGGACTTACCAAGGACACTTCCCTTGCCTCCAGTATCACAGTTGTGGAGCTGTTCACCACCGCACAGCAGATTGCCGCCAGAACCTACGAGCCCTTCGCCCTGTACTGCGAGGCTGCTGTTATTTACCTTATGATCTGTACCGTACTTACATGGGTACAAAACTATTTTGAGAAAAAGCTGGTATGGAATGCTCCTGCGCCAGTGAAAGGAGAATAATCATGTCTTATATTTCAAAAATTGACCCGGAAACAGCAGGCGAAAAAGAGAAAGAAGTAATCAGGAACCATCTTGCACAAGGATACAGGCTCACTAATGAAAAGCTTACTCTTCTCCATAATGCAGAAGCCTTTAAAGCCATTGAAGACAGCTCCTACTCCCTCGACCGGGAACTGCAGAGACTGATTGGAAAAAGAGCTGGTGACTTCTTTGAATATGCAATTTCCGAAGAAAATGACTGCCTGATATGCAGTACTTATTTCAGAAAGCTTCTGAAAGATAATGGTATTGATTTCGACAATTTTCAATTTACAAAGAAGGAAGAATTACTTATTTCTTTTGGCCGCGCTCTTGCAAAAGATCCGAAAAACATTCCGGATGAAATCTATACTGAATTAAAAGAAGAATTCACAGAAGAAGAAATCGTAGTTATCACAGCTATGGGTGTGCTAATGGTTGCCAATAACTACTTTAATGATATTTTAAAGATCGAAGTATAATCAATGTCGCCTTCGGCAGCATCACCATATGTGAACAACTCGTATTTTATATCATTTACTACAGAAGAAAGACTTTTAAGCTTCTTCATAATACCCTGTTATCAATTACCAAATTTCTATATAAGAATGTGAGAAAAAAATATGCTGGAAGTAAAAAATATCCATAAAAAATTCGGATCAAACGAAGTATTAAAAGGTGTTGATTTCAAAGTTGAAAAAGGTTCTGTGATCGCAGTTCTAGGAAACAGCGGTTCTGGAAAGACAACCCTTCTCCGCTGTATCAGCTTTCTGGAGCAGGCAGATAAAGGAGAAATCACCTTCGATGATTTCCACAAAGATATCACTGCTGTTACCAGGAAAGAGATCCGGCAGTTACGAATGAAAATGGGCTTTGTCTTCCAGGGATACAATCTTTTCCGCAACAAAACAGCACTTGACAATGTACTGGAGGGTCTTACCATTGCCCGTAAGAATTCTCCGGAAGAAGCGAAGAAAAAAGCTATGGAAATGCTGGAAAAAGTAGGCATGGCAGACCGCGCCAACTTCTATCCGGACCAGCTTTCCGGTGGGCAGCAACAGCGTGTAGCTATCGCAAGAGCCATCGCCTACAATCCGGAAGTAGTTCTCTTCGACGAACCAACCTCCGCCCTTGACCCAAGACTTACCAGCGAGGTTCTGGATGTTATGAGAAAGCTTGCCGAAGAAGGAAGCACCATGGTCGTAGTCACCCACGAAATGGATTTTGCCAGAAAAGTTGCCAACTGGGTAGTCTACATGGAGGACGGTGTTATCGTAGAAGAGGGACCATCCAAAGAGTTCTTCTCACAGCCCAAGAGTGAGAAAACGATGGCATTCCTCCATATGACAAGTTCGGATTATGTGATTTGATAACTTTCTTTTATTTTGATATCCCTTTTTCCAAAAAATGTGCCTGGGAAATAAATTCCGGGCACATTTTTATGTCACCATATATTTTTCAGGCTTGTATAACTATGATACCTGCGGATTGTTTCGTCCGTTGCACTCCCATAACCTACTCAATTCGCATATCGTGAAGCATACGCTCCGCTTTTATGCTTTCTTTGCTGCAATGGCAAACATCGGAGTTGGATTATAAAATTCATCCTTCTCTTTATAAACCCGTCTGCTCAACCCCAGATCAATGGAAATCTGCTCCATTCCTGTTTTTCCAAGCTCTTCCACGTCCCAGGCAGGGCGGAGGTAAGAACTGATGGGCAGCTGACGTTTAATATCTTCGCACTCCTGCATCAGGGAATTTCCAAGCTGGTTGTGGGCGTGATTTTCCGGGAGATCGGAGGTTTCAGCAAAGTTTGTAGCACCGTAATTGGCGTCAAAATTCAGGAGAAGTCCACCTGATTTTAACACTCTTGTCCACTCCTTATAGGCCTGTGCTGCTTCCGGTAAAGTCCAGGTCAGATTTCGGGAAATGACTACATCGAAGCTTTCGTCCTGAAAGCTTAAATGCTCTGCATCCATCACCTGGAAGTCACAGCTTACCTGCTCTTCTTTGGCAAGAATCCGGGAGTTTGCAATCATGTCCGGAGTAAGATCTGTACCGGTTACATGGTGCCCCTGTTTTGCAAGAAGGATGGTAAAAAAGCCGGTTCCGCAGCCCACGTCTAAGATTCTAAGCTTACCATTATCAGTCTCTTTTTCCTTAATTTCTATGACTGCTTCTTTTTTTTCTTTGCTTTCATCCTCAATTACAGGTTCTGTATTTTTTCCGTTATTCAAATATTTTTTATCGGTAAGTTTCTGAGCTTTTTCTTCAGAACTTAACGCCTTTTGGGGCAGATATTTCTCAATTTCTTCCAGCCATCTACCAGCTAATGGACTATGTAATTCCGCTCTTCTCTGCTCCAGGAAACTGTCGCTTCGCTTTGTCCAGTAAGCTGCAATCTTCTCTTTTCGGTCGTCTTCCTCGTAGCTGATCCGACCGTAAGCTACCATCGGACCATCCTTAATCACCTGTAGGGAACCAGTCTGATACAGGATTACTCCGTCCCCATAGGAGGTACAGGTTTCCAGAATATTATCCTCGTAATCCTTTACATATCCAAGGATTTCTCCTTCTGTAAACAGGTCTCCTGCCTTCTTCTGGGGATACCAGAGTCCCGTATAAGAGGCGGATTGATACTGCACATCCGTTACGTTTAATGGATAATATTTCCGCATACTTCTATGTCCGTCATAAATACCGAGGAACCGTAAAATACTGCGTACATCCCGCTTCATAGAACGCACTTCCTCTGTCTCCCAGGCTCCCATTCCGCCCCGTTCCAGAAGCACGGAAGGGATGCCGCAGGATGCTGCATAATTATAGCTTCCACCAGACGATACCTCAGATTTTACCATGTAAGGAACATCCACCTGCTCTGCCATCTGACGGGAAATTTTCATCACTTCCGGGGCTGCTTTACCTGCATAATACACATAAGGAGTCAGCTTCTCATAGTCGTCACCGCTGTGAAGATCAATGTAATAATCTGCCACTTTCTGCAGTTCTTCTACCACTGCTGAAGCCAGTCTTTCATACTTTGTACCATCTTTTTTTCCTGGAAAAACCCGGTTCAGATTCTCGCCGGTTGCTCTGCAAAGAGAACCGTGACGGTTCTCAAATTCCTCTTTCGCCACTACCTTTACAATAATTACCGTTCCGGTCATTTTCTCAATTTTCAAATCTCTTCCAAGCTCTACTGCACTCTGGATTCCCACATATTCTCCTGCATGAATACCAGCTGTGATAAGAGCTGTTTTCCCTGGTGCTTCTCCCCTTATAATGGTTGCAGGAAGAGAAAATTCACCATTTCCAATGGAAACAAAACCATGGACACGCTGCCCTGGTGCCACACTTGAGCCACCTATATTTATTATTTCACTCATTATTTTCTACCTTTTCCAATAATCTCTTTACAAATAATTTTCCTTACAATCCAATAAAAACTTATCTTATTTTTCAAATACTCTAATACTTCATTCTTACAACCAATACCGCTTTACTTCTCTTTAAATTCGTACAAATTTCTGTATATCTCTGATAATATCTTTTTCTATTTTACAGCCTCCACCATAAACATGGGTGTAGATCCATAATTCAGCTTCTCTTCCTCGCTCCACACCTGCTGCCATATATCCTCATTCACCTGAATCTGCGCTGCTCCAAGCGCTTCCAGTACCTTCACATCCCATCCCGGACGCTTGGTCTCAGACAGTGGAACCTGCATCGCAATTTTCTCCATTCGATCAATATCTGTGCACAGATAATGGTCATCCAGGCTTCCTTTTTCCACATTTTTGCGGTCGTTCTCGTAAGCCTCACGCTTCTTATCATCATAGAGATATCCATACCAGTTGGCATCAAAATTCAAAAGCTTTCCACCTTTTTTCAGAACCCGAAGCCACTCTTTATAAGCCATTTCCGGATGGGGCAGATTCCAGGTCAGGTTTCTGGAAATGATCACGTCAAAGCTCTCATCTTCAAACTCCAATGCCTGGGCATCCATTCTTTTAAATTCAATATTCCGGCTCTTTTCTCCGATAAATTTCACAGCATTTTCTGCAGCCTTTTCCAGCATTCCCGGAGTGTAATCTATGGCTGTTACATGATATCCTGCTTCCGCAAGAATCATAGGGAAAAAGCCTGGACCTGTGCCGATATCCAGAATTCTCAGGTGGTCCTTATATTTGTCTGTATGTTGTTTTTCGGAAAATTCTTCTTCGAAAACTTCTTTTTCCACAGAATTGTTTTCTGAATCCTCATTTTTCCCAGACCTTTTTCCAAAAAATCCGCGTTCCAGAGTCTCCAGCCATGCCCTTTTCTGCATCCCATTCAACTCTTTTTCATTCACCTCAGAATACCCCTCCGTCCGGGTACTCCAGTAACTCTCTATTTCGTCCAGTAATTTATCCACTTGTAATTCCTCCGCATTAAACTCTAATGTTAAAATTTTATCAAAACCAGTTTTCTTCCGCAAGCCCCCCGGGGGGATGGAACTCTATATAAAAAAGCAGACAAATCTGTATCTCTACAAACTCGCCTGCTCTCTTTTCTTTTTTCCTAAAAGGGAATTTCAACTATTACAAATGCTTCTCCAACAATACCAGCTGCACATCCGGTATCCCGTTAAATTCTGTAGGCACAATCCCGATTTCCTTATATCCAAGCTTCTTATACAGCCCTCTTGCAGCGGCATTTCTTGCATTAGTATCCATCCGAAGTTCCGGACAGCCGTGACTTAAAGCGTAATCCTCATAGAACTTTACAAACTTCTTGCCATAGCCTTTTCCAGATGTGGAGGGGGAAACTACCAGAGTGTGAAGGACGCAGACCTCCTCATCCCTGGCTGAAAATTCCCAAGCGCCCTCTGCATAAGAATCCACCTGCGCTTTATTGATTCTGGCCGCTCCCAGGATCTCCCCTGCATCCTCCAGAACAAACAAGTCATTGGCATCTAATGCAGCCTGTGCCGTAGCTCTTGTAGGATACACGCCACGGATCCAGCCAATGGTCTGCTGACCTGTTTCTTCTGCCGTATGAATGTCATTGTAAAGCTGTTCCACTGACGCAAGGTCAGCCTGCGTTCCCTTTCGAATTATCATTTTCTGTCACTCTCCTTATGCAAAATATAATGTTTTTCTTCGTCTCGTAAAAAGCCCTATCTGCTTCTTTTTAATACTGTTCATAGCTGTCAGGCTCCTGGATATATCTGGGATTTCATGATCATACTGGCTGTATTTTTTCAGCCGCAATTTCATCAATTCTCACAAGCTCTTCCTCCGTAAATGGTGCACAGTGGATTGCTTTTATGTTATCAAGGATCTGCTGTGGTCGTGATGCTCCAATGAGTACACTGGTCACCTCCTGCTGTGCAAGCAGCCAGCCAAGAGCCATCTCCGAAAGCTTCTCGCCACGCCCTGCAGCCATATCATTCAGCTCCCGGATCTGTAGCACACGCTCTGGAGTCAGATTGCTTTCCTTCAAAAATCTGCCATCGGTACGAATTCTACTGTCCTCCGGAATGCCATTAAGATAGCGGTCTGTAAGCTGTCCCTGTGCAAGAGGACTGAAAGTGATCAGACCTTTTTTCAGAATTCCTGTGGTCTTTTTTAGTCCATTTTTCTCCACAGTTCTGTCAAAAATAGAATAACGATTCTGATTAATTACAAAAGGACAATGCATTTCCTGCAAAATCGACGTTGCCTGTGAAAGTGTTTTTCCATCGTAATTGGAAAGTCCCACATACAGGGCTTTTCCGCTCTGCACTGCACTGGCCAGCGCTCCCATGGTCTCTTCCAGAGGGGTCTCCGGGTCCATTCTATGATGGTAAAGAATATCTACATATTCCAGTCCCATACGCTTCAGGCTCTGGTCAAGACTTGCCAGAAGATACTTGCGGCTGCCCCAGTTCCCATAAGGACCATCCCACATTTCATATCCTGCCTTGGTAGTAATGATCAGCTCGTCCCTGTATTTTCCCAGATCTTCTTTCAGAATCCTGCCGAAATTAATCTCTGCACTCCCCGGCTCCGGTCCATAATTATTGGCCAGATCAAACTGGGTAATTCCATTGTCAAAAGCAGTAAAGCACAGCTGTCTCATATTCTCAAAATTCGCTGTATCTCCGAAATTATGCCACAATCCCAGTGACACCTTCGGCAGCATAAGTCCGCTGTCACCACAACGGTTGTATTCCATTATGGTGTAACGTTCCTTTGAAGCAATGTACATAATAAAAACCTCCCTGAAAACGATAATTAGTTTTAGTATACTACCCGGAAAATAATTTGTCATTGGAAAATATGACTGTTTATGGTATTACTGTTCGGAACGTGTTACTGTTCACTGGTAATATTCCGCGAGGTGTTTTTGAGAACAAAGTTCACAGAAAACCCGAGAATTAAGTTTGCGCAGCAAACGCTACTTCTTGTGCTTGTCACAAGAAGGTTCGTCTTTCTGTGCATTGCGAAGCGCGTTACTGGTCACGGAGTGAACAGTAACCGGAACGTTACCAATAAGCAATAACAAACAACTGGCAGATTGTTGACTACAAACCGCAACACAGAATTGAACAGCAGGGATTATTTCAAAAAAATAATTGCCCCAAACGGTAAACTATGGTATTCTATAGGTATTATACTTGTACTGCTACACAAGCAAGAAATTGAGGTGATTTATCGTGAAATCTAATGAATCTGCTGAGAACTATCTGGAGACCATTCTTATTCTCAGCAAAAAGAAACCTGTTGTGCGTTCCGTTGATATTGCTGATGAACTTGGATTTAAGAAGTCAAGCGTCAGTGTTGCTATGAAGAACCTTCGTGAAAAGAACCATATCACTGTCACTCCAGAAGGATATATTTATCTTACCGAATCCGGACAGAAGATTGCAGATATGATTTATGAGCGACATGAATTTTTATCCTCCTGGCTGATCAGTCTGGGTGTTGATCCGGAAACTGCAACCTCCGATGCATGCCGTATCGAGCATGTCATCAGTCCAGAGAGCTTTACCGCTATCAAGGGGCATCTCTCTCCTGGTAAATAAATTATACGCATTGCGTTTTTGCATTGCATTTTCTTACAATTACAGAAGCTCATTGACTGCTGTACGCAGCAATCATAAAGACCTGTACTCCAGATAAAACCAATGACAAGGTTCCATCATTGTAAAATTTTATCCGGATACAGGTCTTTTTTATTTATATACTTTTCCTTATTTCACCAGATAATATCTGGCAGAAAATGGTCCCATTTTAAATACTGCTTTTCCGCCTGTAATTACCTTTTCTTTTTTCGTGTAGCGCTTTTTACCGCCATATTTCACCATATCACTTGCAAGGAGAAGCTCATATCCGTCATAATCTTTTTCCAAAGTATATTCCTGGATTTCGTCGGAGAAATTGAACACAGCCAAAATTTTCTGATCCCCACTGATTCTTTCAAACAGATACATGCACTTCTGCTCCTGATGGCAATCCACCCATGAGAAACCATCCTGGCTGAAATCTCTCTGGGAAAAAGCACTGTTCTTCAGATAGCATTGGTTCAGATCTGCCATGAATTTATGAAATGCTTCATGAACAGGGAATTTCAGCAAAATCCAGTCCAACTCATCCTTTTCGCACCATTCTTTCAGCTGTGCCAGCTCATTTCCCATGAAATTCAGCTTTGCACCCGGGTGCGCATACATATACATATAGAAAGCTCTTGCCTGTGGAAATTTCCCATCATAACCACCGTTCATCTTCTGGGCGATGGTTGCCTTTCCGTGGACAACCTCATCATGGGACAGCGGCAGGATATAGCGCTCATTGTAAAAATACATCATAGAGAATGTCAGCTTGTGATATTTTTCCTGTCTTTCTTTTGCATCTGCCTGAAAATAAGACAGAGTATCATGCATCCATCCAAGATCCCATTTGTAATCAAATCCAAGTCCGCCCTCCCATACCGGCTTTGTCACACCCTGATATGGAGTGGAATCCTCGGCAAAAAGGAGGCAGTCAGGGATTCTTTCCTTTAAGCCCTGATTCATGGTACGGATAAATTTCAGAGCTGCCAGGTTTTCTCCACGGCTTGCGTCCCCCTGCCAGTAAATCAGATTTCCTACTGCGTCCATGCGAAGGCCATCGAAATGGAATTCATTCATCCAGTAATAGGCAGAGGACTGCAGAAAACTGCAAACTTCTCCTCTGGAATGCATAAAATTGCAGCTTCCCCATTCGTTGCGGCCAACTGCCATGTTTGGATATTCATAAAGGGCTGTTCCGTCATATTCTGCCAACGCATAATCATTCACTGCAAAATGCACTGGAACAAAATCCAGAATGACCCCAATTCCAGCCTGGTGGCACTGGTCTACAAATGCTTTCAATTCTTCCGGCTTGCCATAGCGGGAGGTTGGACTGAAATATCCTGTATCCTGATATCCCCAGGATTCGTCGCATGGGTACTCACAGAGAGGCATGATCTCCACATAATTATAGCCGTGTTCCTTC
The DNA here is from genome assembly GCF_040924225.1 of Ruminococcus sp. RTP21484sp1_RTP21277st1_D2_RTP21277_210401. NCBI lineage: Bacteria > Bacillati > Bacillota > Clostridia > Eubacteriales > Oscillospiraceae > Ruminococcus > Ruminococcus sp. RTP21484sp1_RTP21277st1_D2_RTP21277_210401. Next base: position 82,302 of record NZ_JBCOMJ010000024.1, read on the forward strand.
AAATAGGTGATAAGGATCGGTGCCAGTTCCTCATAGGTGTACCAGTCTTCCTGTCCTTCGCCTCGTTTTTTCCAGGAGCCAAAATGCATTTCATAAATGTTTACTGGTTTGTCGTAGCTTGCTTTGCGGTTTTTCAGCCATTTGCTGTCGCCAAATTCATAACCGCCAAGAGCATAGGTCTTTGAAGCAGTGCCTGGACGCATCTCGCTATAAAAAGCATAGGGGTCTGCGTGGTCCACGAAGGAGCCGTCCTGACGGTAAATTCTGTATTTATACATCAGGTCAGAGCCTACATTATTCATGGTGCATTCCCAGAAATTGCCATCATGAACGCGGTTCATAGGAGTCTCTGTCCAGCCGTTGAACTCACCAATTACAGATACTCGCTGCGCTGCCGGGGCAAATGTACGGAAGGTGGTTCCGCCATCCCATACGTGAGCACCAAGGTACTGATATGCTTCAAATTCTTTTCCTGTATAAAAGTTGTAAAAATCCATGTTTTTGCTCTCCCATTCATTATAAAAAGATATTAGACAGTAGTTGTTTTTCTCTGTATAATAAGTATAATTGTGTAAATAAAAAATTGCTACCGACGAAAAAAGACATTAGTTGGATTTCCAACGTTTTTTGAAATGTGTCGGATTTCTTTATAACCTATTTAGTGTGTTGAAAGTTGTTCAAGGCGGACGCACTCGGACAATGGTGATTGCTCACTCGCCGGCGCAACGCTC